>NZ_SOFW01000034.1:0-163071 GCF_004402315.1 Cryobacterium sp. TMT1-3 | reverse complement strand
CGGATTCTGTTCGTCGGTCGAGGGCTCATTGGTCGGGTTTAACGTGGTCATACAAACTCCCAAGAGTCTGGGTGTTGCAACGACCAGTAGAACCCAAGTCTATCCTGGGCCCACTTTCCGGGCCCGGGCCCGGATAGAACGAGCGGCGGGGCCGCGAGCCCGGTGCAGCGGAAGAGGCTACTTCTTCAGGGCTTTGATCACCCGGGCCAGGGCGCGGCCGGCGACGATGAGAAACGGCACCCCCACGGCGAGCAGCGCGATGACGTTGGGTTCGAAGCGGGCGGTCCCGCCCGACTTCACGTAGGCACCGATCGGCAGCGATACTCCGCCACCGCCACCGCCGGATCCGGCACCGCCTTCGCCGGCGTCACCGCCGCCGAAGCCGTAGTAACTGAGGGCCACCGGCACGAGGGTGACACCGTCGATTTGCACGGGATCGCCATAGGCCGACTTCACGCCGGCGGAACGGAAGGTATCTGCGAGTTTTTCCGGGAGGCTGGTCATTCCAACAGGTTAGCGCGACTCGTGTCCGAAGGGCGAGGCTTGAAGAACGAGGCCGGACGCACGGTTCCCGCCCCGAATCGTTCGGTGACCGAGTCGACGGCGAGTTCGGCACCCCGCCAGTCTTCGTCAGGATCCCACAGTCCTACCGACCCCGATGCCGTGCCAAGCTGCTCGGCGCGCACCCCGATCAGGCGTACCCGAATGCCCGACGCGGCCAGCAGGTCGAATGCGGCCACCGCTTCCTCGTAGATTCGGCGACCGACATTGCTCGGTTCGGCGAGGGTGCGCGATCGGGTGACCGTACTGAAGTCGGTGTAGCGCAGTTTGAGGGCCACCCGACGGGCCACCAGGTCGCCCCGCCGCAGCCGTGCGGCGACGAGGTCGCACTGTCGCAGCAGTTCGCTGCGCAACCGGTCGACATCCGTCACATCGTGTTCGAAGGTCACCTCGTGGCCGACGCTTTTCTCCTCCCGCTCGATCGTCACCGCGCGCGGGTCACGTCCCCAGGAGAGTTCGTACAGCTTCACACCGGATGCCTCCCCCAGCGTTTTCTTCAGCACGTCCAGTGGCGTGTGCGCGATATCGCCGATCCGTTTCAAGCCGAGGCGGGTCAGCATTTGCTCTGTTGCGGCCCCGACTCCCCAGAGGGCGGTCACCGGCAGCGGATGCAGGAACGCGATCGTCTCGTTGGCGGGAACCACCAGCAGGCCGTTCGGTTTAGCCAGACCGGAGGCCAGTTTGGCAACGAACTTGGTTGACGCCGCACCGACCGAACAGACCAGGCCGGTCTCGGCGAACACCCGGGCGCGGAGGAGTTCGCCGATCGCGGCCGGTGAGCCGAACAGATTGGTTGCCCCAGCCACGTCGAGAAAGGCTTCGTCGATGCCGAGCCGTTCGACCAGCGGGGTCACGTCGTCGAAGATGCTCATGACCCGGGCGGAGAAGTCCCGGTACAACCCCATGTGCGGCGCGAGCACGATCGCGTTCGGGCACTGCCGCAGCGCGAGCGCCATCGGCATGGCCGAGTTCACCCCGTAGCGCCGGGCGATGTAATTGGCCGCCGTGACGACCGAACGATTGCCGCGATGACCGACGATCACCGGCTGGTCGATGAACTCCGGGTGCGAAAGCAGTTCGACCGAGACGAAGAAGGCGTCGAGGTCGACGTGCAGCACGGTGGCCGAACGGTCATCGACGCCATCCGCCGATACCTGCCGCCCGCTGCCGTCCTGTCTGCCCACCGAAAAACCCTAACCTGATCCGGCCCGTCCCTGCTACAACCCACAGGCCCGCCTCGTCCTCGACCTCACCCCGACCCGGCTCCCCGTGGCTAAATCAGGAAATCCGTGGTGGTCTGGCAGTCCGTGCCCCGGAAATACCGGTCCCCTAAGGGCTCGTGGTTCGCATTTCCTGAATTAGCCCCAGGTGGCACCCGGCCGCACGGCAAACTCCCCCATTTTCGTGCGCATGGGCCAGCAGAAAGCTAGCGCACGACCTTCTCGGCGCCGGCGATGCGCTGCGCGAAATAGATGGGAATGATCGACACCAGCACGAGCACCACCGCGATGACGTTGACCACCGGCGCCTGGTTGGGCCGGAACAGGTTGTCCAAAATCCACAGGGGCAGGGTCTTGACGCTGGATCCGGCGGTGAATGTCGTCACGATGATCTCGTCGAAGCTCAGAGCAAAGGCGAGCAGGCCGCCGGCAAACAGCGCCGACCGCAATTGGGGAAACGTGACGAGGCGAAACGTCGTCCAGATGCCCGCGCCGAGGTCGGAGGAGGCCTCTTCGAGGCTCGTGCCGAGACGCCGCAGCCGGGCGATCACGTTATTGAACACGGTCACGATGCAGAACGTGGCGTGAGCGATGATGAGCGTCAGAATGGACAGCTGCACACCGAGACCGGTACGAAAGGCATTGTTCAGCGCGATGCCGGTGACGATGCCGGGCAGGGCGATGGGCAGGATGACCAGCAGGCTGATGGCGTCCCGGCCGAAGAATTCGAAGCGTTGCAGCCCGATCGAGATCAGCGTGCCGAGTACGAGAGCGATGGCCGTTGAAGCGAGCGCCACCTGCAGACTGGTCAGCACCGCGTCGAGGGCTCCGTCGCTCTGAAATGCCTTCGCCCACCATTTCACGGTGAAGCCCGGCGGCGGCCACGTGAGATTCTGGCTGGTGCTGAACGAGTTCACGAACACCACGAGCAGCGGCAGGTAGATGAGGGCCAGAACCACGGCAGTGATGGCCGCGAGCAGGCCGCGAGCCGGTCGGCTCAAACGCATGACAGGCTCCTAGAGGTTATTGAGCGCACCCGTGCGCCGCACCGCGGCGAGGTAGGCGAAGATGATCAGAATGGGGATGAGCGCGATCGCCGCCGCGAGCGGCAGGTTGTTGGCCGCCCCGACATTGCTATAAACGAGATTGCCGAGCATCTGGTTGGCCCCGCCGACGATATTGACGGTGATGTAATCACCAAGCGACAGGGAAAAGCTGAAGATCGACCCGGCGATGATCGCCGGCCAGATCATCGGCAGCACGACCAGCCGCAGTGTCGACCAGGTGCCGCCACCGAGATCAGCGGATGCCTCCAGCAGCGAATCCGGCACCCGCTCCAGGCCGGCGTAGATCGGCAGGATGACATACGGCAGCCACAGGTAGGACAGGGTGATGATCGTCGCCGGCAGGCCGTAACCGGGGCTGTGCCCGCCGAACGGTGCGACGAGCCATTCGAATATACCGCCCTGGGACAGCACCGAACGCCAGGCGTAGGCCTTCACGAGGTAGCTCGCCCAGAGCGGCATCAGGATAGCGATCACGAGGATGCGCTGAGCCCTGGGGCTCGCAACCTTCGCCATGTAGAACGCGATCGGCAACGCGATCACGATGTCGATGATGGTGACCAGCAGCGCAACGCCCACCGTGCGCAGCGTCACGGTTTGGTAGAGCGATCCGGTGAGCACCGCCACGATATTATCGAGGGTCCAGGTGTGGGAGATCTGCCCGGTGAACGAATCGACCGTCCACAGGGCGGTGATCAGCAGCGCGGCCAGCGCCGCGATGTACACCAGGCCGAGCCAGAACAGGGGCGCACCGAGCAGCAGCGACAGCCGCACGCGCGGGTGCCGGCTGAGAAAAACCGAGCCCCGCCGGGCGATGCTGCCCCGTTGCGGCGGCAGCACCGCCCGGCGAGTGGGTGGCGCGGAAGCGTCAACCGTCATGGTTATTCCTTCTGTCTGACTCGATCAGGCGGACTAACCTTTGATTTCCTGCCAGGCCGTGGTCCAATCGGAGTAGTCGGTGCACTTGACGTCGGTGCGCCCGTCGAGGCACTCGGCGATCGGTGTCGACCAGTACCAGATCTGGGCGGCGTACTCGGCATCGCCGGCGTGGAAGACCGCGCAGTGATCCGGGTTGACCGTGAAGTCGCAGGCTCCGGCGTTGGACGGCGCTTCACCGAAGTACTCGGTGGCCTGTGCGTTCGCTTCGGGGCTCGCGATGTAGTCGAGCCAGGCGTATGCACAGTTCGGGCTCTTCGCCTTGGCGGCGATCATCCAGGTGTCCGACCAGCCGGTCGCGCCCTCTTCCGGCAGCACGACCTCGGCCGGGGTACCCTCGGCAAGCGAGTTGTGGATGACCTGCCAGGTGGTGCCGACCACGGTGTCACCGGTTTCGAAGGCCTGCACCTCCTTGAGGTAGTCCGACCAGTATTCTCCGATGTTCTCGCGCTGGTCCTTGAAGAGTTGAACGGATGCCGCGAGCTGCGTTTCGTCGAGCGCATACGGGTTCGTGATGCCCAATTCCGGCTGGTGTGCCATGAGGTAGACCGCCGCATCCGCCAGCGAAATCGGCGAATCGTAGGCAGTCACCGCACCCTTGTAGGCGGACGACTTATCGAAGACGACGTCCCACGAGGTCGGTGCTGGGGTGACGACTTCCGTGTTGTACATGAGCAGGTTGGCGCCGTAGCCGTGCGGAATTCCGTAGGAGACGCCGTCGACGCTGTTCCAGGACTGCATCTTCAGAAAGTCGAAGATGCCGTCGTAGTTGGGAATGAGGTCGGTGTTGACCGGCGCGACGTCGCCGGCGGCGACGAGCCGCAGCGAGGCGTCACCGGAGGCCGCGACGACGTCGTAGTCCCCGGTTTTCATGAGGCTGAACGCTTCGTCGGAGGTGCCGTAGGTTTTGCTGGTGACGGTGCAGCCGGTTTTCTCTTCGAAGGCGCTGACCCAGTCGACCGTCGGGTCGTTGCTTCCGTCTTCGACGTAGCCGGGCCAGGCCAGCAGCGAGACGCTGCCTTCCATCTCGCCGAGTTCGGTCTGCGCCTGGGTCGGTTCGGCACTGCCGCCGCCCTGGCTGGTTCCGCAGGCGGTGAGGAGCAGGGCTACCGAGACGATGGCGACGCCGGTGAGGGCGCCAGAGGCATAGCGTGCCGGGGTGCGTTTCATGACTTTTCTCCATTCGTGAATCAATTTGGGCATTCGTGAATCGATCAGGTGAGAGCGGGGGCAGTCAGGGTGACGATGTCGGAGTCGTTCCAGCCCACGGTCACCCGAGCGCCGCGTCCCTTGCTCGCCACGCGGTGGGCGTCGTTCTGTTCGAGCGCCACGACGCGTGTTCCGGCGTCGAGGTCGACGATGAGCTGGGTGCTGCTGCCCACATAGATAACCTCAGCGAGTACCCCGGCAGCGGTGCGATCGGCCACCAGAGGCAGGTTCTCGGTGGCGACGCTGATCTTCTCGGGGCGCACCGAGTGCACGCCGCCGCGGCCGAGGAGGGCCTGCGAGGTGCTGTCGTCGAAGATGTTCGAGGTACCCACGAAGGCGGCGACGAACGAAGAGGCCGGGCGCTCGTAGATCTCGGCCGGGGTGCCGAGCTGCACGATCCTGCCGTCGTTGAAGACCGCGATGCGGTCGCTGAGGGTGAGGGCTTCCTGCTGGTCGTGGGTGACGAAGATGAACGTGATGCCGAGGTTGCGCTGCAGTTCTTTGAGTTCCACCTGCATCTGCTCGCGCAGCTTCAGGTCGAGGGCACCGAGCGGTTCGTCGAGCAGCAACACCTTGGGCTGCACGACGGTGGCGCGGGCGAGGGCAACCCGCTGACGTTGCCCGCCGGAAAGCTGGCTGGGCTTGCGATCGGCGAATCCGCCCAGGCGCACGGTGTCGAGGGCCGCTCTGGCCTGCTCCTGCCTGGCGCGTTTGGCGACGCCGCGCACGCGCAGCCCGTAGGCGACGTTGTCGAGCACGCTCATGTGCGGAAACAGGGCGTAGTCCTGGAACACGGTGTTGACGTCGCGGTCGAAAGGTGCCCGGTCGGTGACGTCTCGGCCGAGCAGGGAGATCGTGCCGCTCGTGGGTTGTTCGAAGCCGGCGATGAGGCGCAACACCGTGGTCTTGCCCGAACCCGACGGCCCGAGCATCGAGAAGAATTCGCCCGGGGCGATGTCGAGGTCGACCTCGTCGACGGCAGTGACGCTGCCGAAGCTCTTGGTCAGTCCGGTCAAACGGATGGCGGGCTGCGCACCGGTCATACGATTTCCTCCGTCAGTCGCTGGCTCTCTGCTCACTCACCGGTAATCATATGGAGTTAGATGTCATGAAGGTACGCCGGGATGTTACGGTCGTGTCACAACCTGAAATGAGCAGCCCATGCCGCAGTCCATCCGCGCCGGATCGGGAACCCGCGCGGCCATTTTCGCTCCGCTGGATGGTGCCGGGCGCGCCGAACTGGTGTTGCAGCGCCTGACCGACGCCATTGTGCTCGGGGTGCTGCACGATGGCGAACGGCTGCCGAGCGAGGCCGAACTGGCCCGCCAGCTCGGCGTCGCCACGGTCACCGCCCGCGAAGCGCTCGAGATTCTGCGCCGCAACAACCTCGTGCACACCAAACGCGGTCGGGACGGCGGCAGCTTCGTCACCTTCACCGGCGGGGGCGCCACCGACCTGCAGGACGACCGCCTTCTGGCCTGGTCCCGGGTGCAGATGCGCGACCTGGGCGTGCACTATTCCGCAATAGCCGGCTTGGCCGCCGAACTCGCCGCCGACCGGGCGAGCGCCGCCGACATCTCCAACCTCGAGCACATCCTCGATCACACCGACGCCGGCACAGCGGATGCCGCGCGCCGCGGGCAGGGCACCTTCCGTCTCGAAGTGGCCGCGCTCAGCCAGTCCCCCCGGCTCGTGCGCGAAGAATTACGGCTGCAGGCCGAATTCGGCTCACTGCTCTGGCTCAGCCTGCGCGAACCCCTCCGACGGGAGCGCTGCAAAGCGGTGCAGCGCGAAACGGTCGCCGCCCTCGTCGCCGAGGACGGCGCCCGCGCCCGGCAGCTCACCGTCTCGCAGATCACCGAATCGATCGAGTGGCTGATCGAGGCGAAGGCAGTCTTGGAACAGAAAGGCAGGTCGACCATGACCGGCAGCACGTCCTCGCCAGTACCGACCGGGGCACCCGCATGACCATCGCGCCGGGGCATACGACGCCGCCCACCGACGCCTGCGTCGCGTCCATTGCCGACGTGTTCGACCCGGTCCTCTCCCGTCTGGAACAGTGGGCTGAGCTGGTCGAGCGCTCTGCCGCCCGGCCCGGTCGTGTTCTCGACCGGGCCGAACTCGACCTCCTGGTCGAAAAGCTTGTGCGCGCCGAGTTCGATGACTCAAACGGATGCGTGATCGGGGCCGGCTTCGTCTCCGCCCCAAACTTTATGGGCTGGCATTTGGCCTGGTGGCTGGGCGGGAAGAACGCGGCGTCGCGGGGGCTGCCGGCCGCCGGCATCCGTCATCTGGAAACGGTCGAAGACCCGCTCGAGGAAAGTTTTCGGGACTATACCGCGCTGGAGTGGTGGCGGGTTCCGGCCCGCACCGGTCGCCGACACATCACCGGGCCCTATGTGGACTACTTGTGCACCGACGAGTACACGTTGACGCTCACGCTGCCGGTCTACCGCGGCGGCTCCGAGCTGATCGGAGTCGTCGGTATCGACCTGTCGGTCGATCAGATCGAACGCGATCTGGTACCGCGCCTGGATGCCGGTGGCGTCGCGGTGACGATCATCAACGCGAGCGGTCGGGTGGTTGTCTCGACCGACGCCCACCTCGCGACCGGGGCGCTGTTACGTTTGCCGGGACTGACCGAGCTTTTGGCCGACCGCACGCTGCCGACGACAACACTCGGACGAGGCAACGCACACTCGTTCCAGTGGTGCGGCCGCACCGGACTCGCGGTCGTCGCCGGCCCGGCACCGGGGTAGCCGGCCGAACTAGCCCAGCGTGGTGCCGAAGACCAGCCCGAGCAGATAGGTGACCGCGGCCGCGCCGAGGCCGATCACGAGCTGCCGCAGCGCGCGCTTGAGCGGTGGACCACCCGAGAGCAAGCCGACGACGGCGCCGGTGGCGAGCAGAGCCATGCCGACCAGGACCGTCGCGAGGATTATGGCCGCGTCGCCGCTCATGCCGAACAGGTACGGCAGCACCGGCAGCAGTGCGCCGGAGGCGAAGAAACAGAAGCTCGACAGGGCGGCCCCGGTTCCCGTACCAATGGCCTCGTGTTCGTCAGGCTCCGGCGCCTGCTTGCTGACCGCGTCGATCGGGCCCGTCGCGGCGTAGGCGGTCGCGAGCACGCCGCGGGCGTAGGTCTCGGCTTCGGCCTCTGACATGCCGCGGGCCCGGTACACGAGGGTCAGCTCGTTGGCGGCGAGGTCGAGGTGCGAGAGCACGCTCTTGGCCGGTGCCGCGGGGGTGGACGCTTCGAGTAGTTCCCGCTGGGACCGCACCGAGACGTACTCGCCGGCGCCCATCGAGAGCGCCCCGGCCAGCAGCCCGGCGATGCCGGTGAACAGGATCGTCGCGGGCGACACCCCGGTCGCGCCGATCCCCAGCACGAGCGCGAGGTTGCTGACCAGGCCGTCGTTGACGCCGAACACGGCGGCACGAAACGTGCCGGACAGGCGTTTGCGGCCGCGCGCGGCGAGTCCGCGCACGACCTCCTCGTGCACGGTCTCGTCGGCGGCCATGGCGTTCGTCGCGTCGGCGTCGGCGTCGTAGGGCGAGCGCCCTTCGGCGCGCTGGGCGAGCGCGAGTACGAAGACCGAACCGAACCGGCGGGCGAGCAGCCCGAGAAACCGGGTGCGCAGAGCGCCACGCCGGGGCGCGCCGAGATTGGGGCCGAGCAGTTGCCGCCAGTGTTCCTCGTGACGGCCCTCAGCGTCGGCGAGGGCGAGCAGAATCTGACGTTCCTCACCACCCCGCCGGTTGGCGAGGTCACGGTACACCGCAGCCTCGGCCTGTTCGTCAGCCAGGTACTGCCGCCACCGACGGATGTCCCTGGCCGACGGTTCCCGCCCGTCCCGCTCCATACCGCTCACGCCTCCGGCGCCGCTTCCAGGAAGCTCTGCGGGATCCGCGCGGAATCGTGCGGGCCCGAACCGTCGAGGCCGAAGAAGGGTTCCTCGAAGCGCACGACCCAGAACTTTTCCCGCACCACGGTCGGCGCGTAGAGGCCGGCTCCCTCCGACTCCCCCGCTGCCACGATCACGCCGATCGGGTCGTCGATGAGAGAGTCGGGAAACCGGGTACGGTCAAGGTGAACGACGACCTGCACGCCAACACCGAAAGCCTGAAGCGTCACCGGCTACTCGATTGTGGCGGCGCGTTCGAGCACGAGTTCGCGCACGCGTGCGGCATCCGCTTGCCCACGCATGGCCTTCATGACCGCGCCGATGACGGCGCCGGCGGCCTGCACCTTGCCATCGCGAATCTTGGCGAGCACGTCGGGCTGGCCGAGCAGGGCAGCGTCGATGGCCGCGACGAGCGGGCCGTCGTCGGAGACCACGGCGAGGCCGCGACTGTCGACGACTTGGGTCGGGGTCCCTTCCCCGGCGATGACCCCCTCGAGCACCTGACGGGCCAGGCGGTCGGTGAGGGTTCCCGCCTCAACCAGTTCGATCAGCGCGGCGAGCTGCACCGGAGTCACGAGCGTGTCAGCGGCGACGCCGGCCACGTTGGCGAGTCGGGCGATTTCCCCGGTCCACCACTTACGTGCGGCCTGAGCGGATGCCCCGGCAGCGACGGTCGCTTCGACAGCGTCGAGCAGGTCGGAGTTGACGACGTCCTGGAACTCGAGGTTCACAAAACCCCAGGCGGCTTGCAGGCGCTTTCGTCTGGCCGCGGGCGGCTCGGGCAGGGTTAGGCGCAGTTCTTCAACCCATTCCCGCGACGGCGCCATCGGCAGCAGGTCGGGCTCGGGGAAGTAGCGGTAGTCGTCGGCGTCGCTCTTGGGACGACCAGCGCTCGTGCGACCGGTGTCTTCGTGCCAGTGCCGGGTCTCCTGGGTGATGGTGCCGCCGGCATGAAGCACGGCCGCCTGGCGCTGGATCTCGTAGCGCACCGCACGTTCAACGCTGCGCAGCGAGTTGACGTTCTTGGTCTCCGTGCGGGTGCCGAGCACGTTCGAGCCGCGCGGGCGCAGGGACACGTTTGCGTCGCAGCGCACGTTGCCCTCTTCCATGCGGGCGTTGGAGACGCCGAGCGCCTTGGCGATCTCTCGAATGGCCGCGACGTAGGTCTTGCCGATCTCGGGGGCGTCGTGTTCGGCTCCCTCGATCATCTGGGTGACGATCTCGACCAGCGGAACACCGCCGCGGTTGTAGTCGACGAGCGAGTAGTCGGCGCCCTGGATGCGTCCTGTGGCGCCGCCCATGTGGGTGAGCTTGCCGGCGTCGTCTTCCATGTGGGCGCGTTCGATCTCGACGGTGACCAGGCGGCCGCTTTCGAGTTCGATCGTGATGGATCCGTCGTGGCAGATCGGGTCGTCGTACTGGCTGGTCTGAAAGTTCTTCGCCGTGTCGGGGTAGAAGTAGTTCTTGCGGGCGAACCGGGAGTGCTCTGTAATCTCACACCCCAAAGCCAGCCCCAAACGGATGCTGGATTCGATCGCCTTCTTGTTCACCTGCGGCAGACCGCCGGGCAGACCCAGGCAGGTCGGGCAGGTGTTCGTGTTGGCGCCGGAGCCGAACTCGTTGGCGCAGCCGCAGAACATTTTGGTCTTGGTGTTCAGCTCGACATGCACCTCGAACCCGAGCACCGGCTCGAACAGTTCGAGTGCTTTGTCGTAGTCCATCAATTCTGACCTGGGCATCAGACGGCTCCCTCTTCGCTGGCAAACATTTCGGTCGGGGTCAGGGCTGGAGCCTGGCTGAGCATGGTGTGCCCCCAGCTCGCTTCGAGCAGCTGCTCGATCGCGGCACCGACGGTGTAAAGGCGGGCATCCGCTTTGGCGGGTGCCATGATCTGCAGGCCAACCGGCAGGCCGTCTTCGGGTGCCAGCCCGATCGGGATACTCATGCCGGGCACACCGGCGAGGTTGGCCGGGATGGTGGTGACGTCGTTGATGTACATGGCCATCGGGTCGGCAAGCTTTTCACCGAACTTGAACGCGGTGGTCGGGGCGCTCGGCGAGACGAGTACGTCGACCTGGCTGAACGCGGCGGCGAAGTCGCGCTGGATGAGGGTGCGCACCTTCTGCGCGCTGCCGTAGTAGGCGTCGTAGTAACCGGCGCTCAGGGCGTAGGTGCCGAGGATGATGCGTCGCTTGACCTCGGCGCCAAAACCGGCCTCACGGGTGGCGCTCATCACGTGCTCGCTCGTGAGCGAGCCGCTCTCCGGGTTGACCCGGATACCGAAACGCACGGAGTCGAAGCGGGCCAGGTTGCTCGACGCTTCGGCCGGCAGAATCAGGTAGTAGGCCGCGACGGCGTACTCGAAGTTCGGGGCGGAGACCTCGGTGATCTCAGCGCCGGCGGCAACGAGCAGCGCAAGCGTTTCGTTGAAGCGCTGCGTGACGCCGGCCTGGAATCCGTCGCCGGAGAGTTCCTTGATGACACCGACGCGCACACCCCTGAGGGCATCGTCCTGGAGCCCGGCCGCGGCGGCGGCGGCCATCGAGGGCCAGCGCTCGGTCAGCGAGGTCGAATCGAGCGGGTCGTGCCCGCCGATGACGTCGTGCAGCAGAGCAGCGTCGTAGACCGTGCGGGAAACCGGGCCGACCTGGTCGAGGCTCGACGCGAGGGCGATCGCGCCGTAGCGGGAGACCCCGCCGTACGTGGGCTTGACGCCGACCGATCCGGTCACGGCGGCGGGCTGGCGGATGGATCCGCCGGTGTCGCTACCGAGGGCGAGCGGCGCCTGGAAGGAGGCGACGGCCGCGGCCGAGCCGCCGCCGGAGCCGCCGGGGATACGGTCGCGGTCCCAGGGATTGCGCGTAATTCCGTAGGCGGAGTGTTCGGTCGAGGAGCCCATGGCGAATTCGTCCATGTTGGTCTTGCCGAGCGGCACGAGGCCGGCCGCACGAAGGCGAGCGACGACGGTCGCGTCGTACGGTGGAACCCAGCCTTCGAGAATTCTCGACCCGGCGGTGGTGGGCATGTCCTGGGTCGCGAGCACGTCCTTGATCGCGATCGGAACTCCGGCGAGCGGGTTCAGTTCTTCGCCGGCGGCGCGTCGGGCGTCGATCTGTGCTGCCGTCGCGAGGGCGGCGTCGCCCGCGACGTGCAGGAACGCATGCAGGTCGGTGTCGACCGCCGTGATGTGGTCGAGGTGGGCGCGGGTCGCTTCGACCGCGCTGACCTCCCTGCTGATGAGCAGGTCACTGAGAGCGGCAGCGGAGAGCTTGGTGAGATAGGTCATGTTTAATCCTCATCCAAAATGGCGGGCACGCGGAACTTGTCACCGGCACGGTCGGGAGCGCCGGACAAGGCCTGCTCGACTGTCAGGGACGGCACAACGACGTCCTCGCGGAACACGTTGGTCAGCGGCATCGGGTGGCTCGTGGCCGGGGTGTCGGCGGTGGCGACCTCGGAGACCTTGGCGATCGAGTCGACAATCTGACCGAGGTCGTGGGTGAGATTGGTGATCTCGAGGGGGCTGAGGTCGATCCGGGCAAGGTAAGCCAAATGGGCAACCTGCTCGGCCGTGATTTCAGACATGGTGCTCCGATACGCATTGGGGTGGATTCTTCAATCCTATTCGCCAGCCGCCGCGAGCCCGTTCCGCCGACCTCACCACGCAGAACCCGAGTGGATCCGTGCTTTCGATGCGGGATCTCCCGAGCCCTGAACCGGGCTCGGGTCAGATGAAGATCCGTGTGCGGACTGCGTCGGTGAACCGTGCCGACCTCATACTGAGTGTCGAGGATACGGTAGGCCAGACCGTCTGGAATGCACACGATGAAAGGACAACGCATGCGAGAGACCGATTTTTTCGACGGCGCTAGGGTGCCCGTCATTGGCCAGGGAACCTGGCATCTCGGTGAGAACGCCGCGAAGCGAACAAACGAGGTGGCGGCCCTCCGGGCAGGGATCGACGCCGGCCTGACCGTGATCGACACCGCCGAAATGTATGGCGCCGGTGCCTCGGAAGAACTGGTCGGCGAAGCTATCCGAGGTCACCGCGATGAGGTCGTGCTGGTCAGCAAGGTCTACCCGCACAACGCGAGCCGCAGTGGCGTTGTCGCTGCCTGCGAGCGCAGTCTGCGCCGGCTTGGAACCGATCGACTGGATATCTATTTGCTGCATTGGTCCGGCAGTTTTCCACTATCCGAGACCGTCGAGGGGTTTGAAACCCTCCGTGCCGCTGGCAAGATTCGGCGGTGGGGGCTGTCTAATTTCGACCAGGAAGATCTGGGGCGAGCGCCAGACGGATGCGCCACCAATCAGGTGCTCTACAACCTCGGCAGTCGGGGCATCGAATTTGATCTGCTGCCCTGGCAACAACGCTTGGGCATGCCGCTGATGGCATATTCGCCACTCGGTCAGGGACCGGCCCTGCTTGAGCATCCGCTACTGACCGAAATCGGACAGCGGCACGGAGTGACGGGCGCCCAGATCGCGCTGGCCTGGGTCATTCGGCAACCGGGCGTCATAGCGATTCCCAAGGCATCGTCCGTGGAGCACGTGCATCAAAATGTCGGCGCTGCTGCGGTGGTGCTCGACGCCGAGGATTGCCTGTCGCTGGATAACGCATTTCCGGCGCCCCACGGCAAGCAACCGCTCGATATTCTGTGACGTCTTCTGTTGTTTCGTGACGAAGACCTGTTTTCCGCGACGACGATCCAGCCAACGCACTTCCGCCCACCCGTGCCAGAGCGAAACTGGCAGGAGAAATGTGATCATGATAGACCTGAGGTATGCACACTTTCCGTGCGGCCCGCGGCTGTTCGGACATTCAGACTCAGAACATCTCCGTAAGTGAAGACGGAACTTCTGTCTTCACCGTCACGAAATATGGGAGTGAAGAGAAATGAAAGCAGTCGTTTACAAAGGCCCCAACTCGGTCAGTGTTGAAGAGGTTCCGGACGCCAAGATCGAACGCCCCACCGACGTTCTGGTCCACATCACAGCTACAAATATTTGCGGTTCAGATTTGCACATGTACGAGGGACGAACCGATTTCGAGGCTGGACGCACGTTTGGTCACGAGAACATGGGCGAGGTCATCGAAGTCGGCAACGGCGTCGACGCCGTCAAGGTCGGCGATCGGGTCGTGCTGCCGTTTAATATCTCCTGCGGCTTCTGTAAGAATTGCGAACGCGGATTTACCAATTACTGTATGACTACTCAACCGGACCCGGTCGGCGCGGGCGCTGCCTACGGCTTCGCTGGCATGGGGCCGTACCCTGGTGGGCAGGCCGATATGTTGCGTGTGCCCTACGGCGACAACAATTGCCTACGCCTCGGTGAAGACGCCATAGAAAAGCAGAACGATTACGTGATGCTCTCGGACATCTTTCCTACGGGCTACCACGCCACCGAAATGGCCGGCGTGATCCCCGGCGACACGGTAGTGATTTATGGCGCGGGTCCGGTCGGGCTGATGGCCGCCCTGTCTGCGACGATCAAGGGCGCGAGTAAGGTCTGGGTGGTGGACCGACGCCCGGATCGGCTGGCCCTCGCCGAGCAGATCGGTGCGATCGCCGTGGATGATTCAAAGACAGACCCGGTTCAGTTCATCTTGGACCAGACGAAGGGTATCGGCGCGGACCGGGGTTGTGAATGCGTGGGCTATCAGGCCCACGACCCACAGGGCACCGAAGATCCCGCGATGACTCTGAATCGGCTGATTCAGTCCGTGCGCATTACCGGGGGCATTGGCGTTGTCGGCGTCTTTTTGCCGGCAGATCCCGGCGGCTTCGACACGAACGCCAAACAGGGCAAGCTTGCCATCGACTACGGCCTGCAGTGGCTCAAAGGCCAGAGTATGGGCAGCGGCCAATGCCCGGTGAAGAAATACAATCGGCAATTGCGCGACCTTATTGCCGTGGGCAAGGCCACGCCCTCATGGATCGTGTCCCACGAGGTCCCCCTCAGCGACGCCGCGGATGCCTACAAGAACTTCGGCGATCGCAACAAGGGGTGGACCAAGGTCATTCTCAAGCCCGAGTAGGCCGGACCGCGGCGCGATCACCGCCCGGACTCGACCGTTGAGGGAGTGAACTCACGAGGACGCGGGTGCCAAACCGGCCGGTCCACCCTCGAGTAAGGTTCGAAACTCGTCGGCATCGAGAATGCGGATGCCGAGGGTTTCGGCCTTGCCGAGCTTCGACCCGGCGCCCGGCCCTGCGGCCACGAAGTCGGTGTTCTTCGACACGCTCGACGCGCTCTTGCCGCCGGCGGCGATGATCGCCTCCTGGGCGCCCTCCCGGGTGAAGCCCTCGAGCGACCCGGTCGCCACGACGGTGAGCCCGGCGAGCACTCCCCCGGCGGCCTCGGCCGCGCCCGGACCGGGGTGGCCCGGCGTGGCGAACTGCACGCCGGCCGCGGCCCACTGGGTGACGATTTCGACGTGCCAGTCCACCAGGAACCAGTCGAGCACCGCGTCGGCGATGATGCCGCCGACGCCGTCGACCTCGGCGAGTTCCTCACGCGTGGCCGCCCGAATCGCCTCGAGCGAGCCGAAGTGGTTGGCCAGGGCGCGAGCGGCGACCGGACCGACGTGACGGATGTTGAGCGAGACCAGGATGCGCCAGAGCGGCTTGGTTTTGGCTTTCTCGATCTCGGCGAGTAATTTGAGGGCACTCGCCGAGGGCTGCAGACCGGTCAGCCCGGCTTTCTTCTCGGCGGGGTTCGGATTGCGGCTGAACGGCATGCGAATTTTCGCGACCCCGTCGTCGTCTTCCTTGGGCAGCCCGGTCTCGGCGTCGCGCACGATCACCTGAATGGGCAGCAGATCGGCCAGTTCGAGGTCGAACAGGCCGGCCTCGGTCGAAAGCGGTGGCACCTCGGGCACGGTCGGCTGGGTCAGCGCGGAGGCCGCGACCTCGCCGAGCACCTCAATGTCGAGGCCGCCGCGGCTGCCGATGTGTTCGACCCGGCCGCGCACCTGCGCGGGGCAACTGCGCGCGTTGGGGCAGCGCAGGTCGATGTCGCCCTCCTTGGCCGGAGCGAGCGGGGTGCCGCATTCCGGGCAGTTCAGGGGCATCACGAATTCCCGTTCGGTACCGTCGCGCAGTTCGACGACCGGGCCGAGCACCTCGGGAATGACGTCGCCGGCCTTGCGCAGCACGACCGTGTCGCCGATCAGCACACCCTTGGCCTTGACGACATCCTGGTTGTGCAGGGTGGCCTGGCGCACCTCGCTGCCGGCTACCAGCACCTTCTGCATGACGGCAAAGGGGGTGGCACGCCCGGTGCGGCCGACACTCACGACGATGTCGAGCAGTTTCGTATTGACCTGCTCCGGCGGGTACTTGTAGGCGATCGCCCAGCGCGGCGCCCGGTTGGTGGCGCCGAGTTCGGCGTGCAGGGCGAGCTCGTCGATCTTGATCACGATGCCGTCGAGTTCGTGCACGACACTGCCGCGGTGCGCTCCGTAGTACTCGATGAACTCCGCAGCCTCGGCGATCGAGGGGACCACTTTGAAGTAGCTGCTGGTCGGCAGGCCCCAGCCAGCCAGCAGGCCGTACACCTCGGACTGGGTCTGAACGGGCGGCTTCTCCCAAGCGCCGATGCCGTGCACGAGCATGCGCAGACGATTCAGGCGAGCCTTCATCAGACGCAGCTGGTCGGCGTTCTTGCCGGCGGCTTTCTGCCGCAGCGACCCGGCCGCCGCGTTGCGGGCGTTCGCGAAGACGCGCTCGCCGGCTGCGGATTGCGCGGCGTTCAGGTCGTCGAAGGCGGCCGTGGGAAAGAACACCTCACCGCGCACCTCCATCAGCGGCGGATGCCCGGTGCCGGCCAGACGCGACGGGATGCCGGGCACGAGGTCGATGTTCTCGGTGACGTCTTCGCCGACGACTCCGTCACCGCGGGTCGCCGCTGAGACCAGCACACCATTGGCGTAGCGCAGATTGATGGCGAGGCCGTCTATCTTGAGCTCGCACAGGAAATGCACCGCGCGGCCGGAGTTCTCGGCGGCTTTACCGGCCCAGACCTCGAACTCGTCGAGCGAGAACACGTTGTCGAGGCTGAGCATCCGTTCGGCGTGGGTGACCGGGTCGAACAGGGTGACCTCGGCGCGCCCGCCGACGGTCTGGGTGGGGCTGTCCTGGCTTTGCAGTTCGGGGTAGAGCCGCTCGAGTTCGCCGAGGCGCTGCACCAGCAGGTCGTATTCGGCGTCGGAGATGACGACCGTATCCTGCCCGTAGTAGGCGTCCCGGGCGGCAAGCACACGCGTGGTGATGTCGGCCGCCTCGGCGGCGGCCACGCTCAGCGCGTCGGGGGTGGTCTCGGCGACGGACTCAGGCATTGACCGGGACGGGGCTGGCCGAAGCGATCATTTCAGGGGTGGAAACAGGAACGGCGCTGACCGTGCGGTCGATGGTGCACTGGCCGAGCACCCGGGTACCGACGTAGACGACGGCGGTCTGGCCGGGGGCGACGCCATTGAGCGGCTCGGCGGGGATGATGCGCAGTTCGACGGTGCCGTCGATGCCGGTGACCGCGGTCGTGGAGACGACCTGGGCCACGGCCGGCACCGGGTCGGCGTGGGCGCGAATCTGCACGTGGCAGGCGAATTCCACCTCGGGGTGCTCGGGGGCGAGCCCGGCCCAGGTGTATTTGTTGCCGGCGATCTCCTTGATGGCGAGCGCCTCCTTGGGGCCGACGACGACCGTATTGCTGATCGGGCGCACCTCGAGCACGAAGCGCGGCTTGCCGTCGGCGGCGGGGGTGCCGATCGACAGGCCCTTGCGCTGGCCCACGGTGAACGCGACGGCGCCGTCGTGTTGGCCGAGCGTGTTGCCCTCCCGGTCGAGGATGTCGCCGGTCACCGGGGGGACCCGTTCGCCGAGCCAGCCCTTGGTGTCGCCGTCGGGAATGAAGCAGATGTCGTAGGAGTCCGGCTTGTTCGCCACCGAGAAGCCGCGTTCGGCGGCTTCTTTCCGCACCTCGGCCTTGGTCGGCGTGGCACCGAGCGGAAACATGGAGTGGTTGATCTGGTCGGCGGTGAGCACGCCGAGCACGTAGGACTGGTCCTTCGCCCAGGCGGCTGCGCGGTGCAGCTGCTTGTTGCCGTCGGCATCCGTCAGAATGCTCGCGTAGTGGCCGGTGCAGACGGCGTCGAAGCCGAGGGCCATGGCCTTTTCGAGCAAGGCGGCGAACTTGATCTTCTCGTTGCAGCGCATGCACGGGTTCGGGGTGCGGCCGGCCGCATATTCGGCGATGAAATCGTCGACGACGTCGAGCTTGAACCGTTCGGAGAAATCCCAGACATAGTAGGGAATGCCCATGATGTTGGCGGCGCGCTGGGCATCCATCGAGTCTTCGACGGTGCAGCAGCCGCGGCTGCCGGTGCGCAGTGTGCCCGGCATGCGGCTCAGTGCGAGATGAACGCCGACCACCTCGTGTCCAGCTTCGACCGCACGCGCGGCTGCGACGGCGGAATCAACACCGCCACTCATTGCTGCTAAAACCTTCACCCAACGAGTGTACGCGGAGTGCCTGTTTGAACAAACGTCAGTGCCCGGGCACCCGATCGGCCATGCCGGCGGCGAGCGCCTGCGCGTGCGCGGCGGGCAGAGCCGTGAGCAGCGCGTCGACGTCGGCGTCGGTCGACGAGTGGCCGAGCGTGATGCGCAGGGCGCCATGGGACTCAGCTTCGCTGCGTCCCATGGCCCGCAGCACGTGCGAGGGCTCCGGCACGCCGGCCTGGCAGGCCGACCCGGTCGACACCGACACCCCGGCGGCGTCGAGCAAAAACAGCAGCGAGTCCCCCTCGCAGCCGGCAAAGCTGAAGTGGGCGTTTCCGGGCAGCCGGTGCACAGGGTCGCCGTTGAGAACCGCACCGGGAGCCAGCCGGGCCACCCCGGCGATCACCCGGTCGCGCAGCGCGGCCAGGCGTGCGCTTTCGCCGCCACCTTGACCCGCCAGCTGTTCAACCGACAGAGCGGATGCCGCCACCGCGAACGAGACCGCCCCCGCGACGTCTTGGGTTCCGCTGCGCACCTTGCGCTGCTGCCCACCGCCGTGGATGAGCGGTTCGACCGTGGTAGCGCGGCCGAGTACGAGGGCGCCGATACCGACCGGGCCGCCGACCTTGTGCGCCGAGACGCTCAACGCCGACACTCCGGCCACGGCAAGCGTGCGAAAGTCCACCGGAATGTAGCCGTACGCCGCGACGGCGTCGACGTGCACCGGAATTCCCTGGGCCGCGGCGAGCGCCGCCACCTCCGCGACCGGCTCGATGGTGCCGACCTCATTGTTGGCCATGATCAGGCTCACGAGCGCCACATCGAGGGGGTCACGCGCGATGGCAGCCGCGAGCGCGCCGAGATCGATGTGCCCCTGATCGTCGAGCGGGATCCATTCCACGGTCGCGCCGTCGTGCTCGGCGAGCCACTCGACGGTGTCGAGGGTCGCGTGGTGTTCGCCGCCCGGCACCAAAATGCGCCGGCGCGGGGCGCGCGCCCAGTACAGGCCCTTGATGCCGAGGTTGATGGCCTCGGTACCGCTTCCGGTGAAGATCACCTCGATCGGGTCGCAGGCAAGGCTCGCCGCCACGATTTCCCGTGACTCTTCGAGCATCCGTTTCGCATTTTGGCCCTGGCTGTGCACCGAGGCGGGGTTGCCGACGACGCCCATCGCTTCGGCATAGGCGGCAATAGCGGCGGGAAGCATGGGCGTGGTCGCCGCATGGTCCAAATAGACAACCATGGCCCTATTTTACGCCCCCCAAATTTGTCGTCGGGCGGATGCCGGTGGTCGTCAGCCTCCCTGCACACTGATTACTCTTGAACCCATGAGTTCCACCGACCCCCTGCGCAACCTCGGTGTGCGCTTGACCAGCGCCGGTGGCGAACTCCGTGTCTGGGCCGAGCACGCCGACGCCATGGAGTTGTGCTTGTTCGACGACACCGACCCGAACTGGATCATCAAGAGCGTGCCGATGACCATGGACGTGCACGGCGTTTGGTCCGGCAAATCGCGCACCCTGTCACCGGGGCACCGCTACGGCATCCGGGTGTCGGGTCCGGCGAGCCCTAAGAACTCGTTCCACCCGGAGAAAACCCTGATCGAACCGTATTCTCGTGGTTTGGTTCGGGTGGGAGCCGGGCTGTGGCAATCCTCGGTCGTCGACGACTATTTCGACTGGAACGGTACCGCAAAACCGGCAACGGCCCTCGACCACACTGTGGTTTATGAGGCGCACGTGCGCGGCCTCAGCCGGCTGAATCCGCTGGTTCCGGCCGCGCTGCGTGGAACCTACGCCGGGCTCGCCCACGAATCGACCATCGCCTATCTGAAAGACCTCGGCGTGACCGCGGTCGAGCTGCTGCCGGTGCAGGCGTTCGTGTCGGAGCAGCGACTGATTAAACAGGGTCTGATCAACTACTGGGGGTACAACACCCTCAATTTCTTTTCCCCGCACGCCGACTACGCCACCCAGGCAGCCCAGTCTGCCGGGCCGGCAAGCGTGCTGCGTGAGTTCAAGGGCATGGTCAAACTGTTGCACGAGGCGGGGCTCGAGGTCATCCTCGATGTCGTCTACAACCACACCGCTGAAGAGGGTCGCAACGGTCCGGTCACCAGCCTGCGCGGCATCGACAACTCTGCCTACTATCGGCAGGACGAGTCCGGCGCGTACATCGATGTGACCGGCTGTGGCAATACGGTCAACTTCAGCCACGACGTGCCGAAACGTCTCGTGCTCGATTCGCTGCGCTACTGGGCCAACGACCTGCAGATCGACGGGTTCCGCTTCGATCTCGCCGCGACGCTCGGGCGGGACGCCGGCGTCGTCTACGACCCGGGGCATCCGCTGCTCACCGAGATTCGCGACGACCCGGAACTGGCCGGAGTGAAACTCATCGCTGAACCGTGGGACGTCGGCCAGGGCGGCTGGCAGACCGGCAATTTTCCGCCAGGCTGGACCGAGTGGAACGACCGCTACCGCGACCGCATGCGGGATTTCTGGCTGTCCGATATGAAGAGCCTGCGCCTGACCGGCTCGGCCGGCAGCGGCATCGGCCGGTTCGCGACCCGCGTCGCTGGGTCGTCGAACACCTTCTCCGAAGCTCGCGGACCGCTCGCCTCGCTCAACTTCATCACCGCCCACGACGGGTTCACCCTGGCCGACCTGACCGCCTACGACGTGAAGCACAACCTCGGCAACGGCGAGTCGAACCGGGACGGCACCGACAACAACAACTCCTACAACCACGGGGTCGAGGGTCCGACCCGCGACGTGGCTATTCTGGCGACGCGGCGCAAAGCCATGCGCAACATGCTCGGCACGCTGCTGCTCTCGGCCGGTATTCCCATGCTCACCGCCGGCGACGAGTTCGGGCGCAGCCAGCGCGGCAACAACAACGCCTACTGCCAGGACAGCGAGCTGACCTGGCTCAACTGGGACTTCGACGACTGGCAGCAGGACTTGCACCGGGTCACGCGCCGGCTGCTGCAGTTGCGGCGGGAGAACCCGGCTCTGCGCCCCGTGCACTTCGGTCGGTTCGGCGAGACCACGCCGAGCGCGAGCCAGCTGGACTGGTACAACATGGCCGGCGAGGTGCTCACCGGTGATGCCTGGAACTCGCCGACCGAGCGCACCCTGCAGTACATGGCGGCGTCCACCCCCGAACACGAAGCCTTCAACCGCATTCTGCTGGTGATCAACGCGAGGGAGCAGGACGAGACGGTCACCCTGCCCGCGCACGAGGGAGTGGATGCCTACACGCTGCTCTGGGATTCCGGTCACGACGATCTGCGCGATTCGGTCATCGAGCACGCGCCGGGTACCCCCCTGTTCGTGTCCGGCGCTTCGATGCAGCTGATGCGGGCGCACGGCGCCTTCGTGCCGCGCCGCACACCGCTGGCCTAGCCCGCCGGGCTGGGCCAGCGGGCTAGTTCGCGAGGGCGACCAGGCCCATTTCGGCCGGGCTGATCAGCAGATCATTCCGGGGAACGACGCGCACTGTGTACCCAAACGCTCCGGCCCGGTCGAGTTCGACCGTTCCGGTGAAGAGGGTGGCGCCACCCGGCGGGGCTTCGTCGGGCGATGCCGGTTCGAGCGCCGCAATGGCCACGTCGCGCAATTCATCGGTGCCCAGGCTCTTGCCGTAGACGACCTCGACCGTCACATCCTCGGGTGCCAGCCCGCCCAACTGCACGTGTGCGCGCAGGTGCAGGTCATCGCCAACTTCGGGTACCGACGAGACGCCGCCGGATTCAACGTGGGTCACCGCCACCTGCGGCCAGGCCGACACGATCCGCCCCTTCCACGCCGCCAGTTCGCGGGCGGCACGGTAATTGTTGGCCGACATGAGCGCTTCGTAGTGCCCGGCGGGGCGGTACAGGCGCTGCACATACTCGCTCACCATGCGGTCGGCGGACAGTTGCGGCGACAGGGTGGACAGGGTGTGACGGATATTGGATACCCAGCGTTCCGGAACGTCGTCGGCGTTGCGTTCGTAGAAGGTCGGCGCCACCTGGTGTTCGATCAGGTCGTAGAGCGCCTCGGCCTCGAGCCGGTCACGTTCGGCGGGGTCGCCGGCCGAATCGGCTGACGGAATGGCCCAGCCGTTTTTACCGTCGTAGTATTCCGGCCACCATCCGTCGAGGATCGACAGGTTCAGCGCGCCATTGAGAGCGGCTTTCATGCCGCTGGTACCGCAGGCTTCGAGCGGGCGGAGCGGATTATTGAGCCAGACATCCGTTCCCGGATACATTAGCTGCGCCATCGCGATGTTGTAGTCCGGCAGAAAAGCGATGCGCGTGCGCAGAGCCGGATCGGCGGCGAACTGAACGATTTTCTGGATCAGCCGTTTGCCCTCTTCGTCGGCGGGGTGGGACTTGCCGGCGATGACGATCTGAATCGGATGTTCCGGGTGCAGCAGAAGGGCGCGCAGTCGTTCCGGATCGTGCAGCATCAGGGTGAGGCGCTTGTAGGTGGGGACGCGGCGAGCGAATCCGATGGTCAGCACGTTCGGGTCGAAAACCCGGCCGATCCAGGCCGGCGGGATGCCGCCGGGGTTCTGGTCGCGCCAGGCGCCCAGCAGGCGGCGGCGGGCATCCTCGACGAACTGCAGGCGCATCTGACCGCGCACCGACCAGAGGTCCTGGTCGGAGACCTCGTGCGAGGCCCAATTGGCGATCGTCGTGTCGCTCGTGCCGAGCTTGGCCTGCGCGAGGCTCTTCAGTGCCGGGTCGGTCCAACTCTGAGCGTGCACACCATTCGTGATCGACGTGATCGGAACATCCGCTGAATCAAAACCGGGCCAGAGTCCGTTGAACATGCGGCGGCTGACCTCGCCGTGCAGGGTGGACACGCCGTTGGCGTGCTGGCCGAGCCGCAACCCCATGATGGCCATATTGAACACTTCGGAGGAGCCGCCGGCGTAACTTTCCGCCCCGAGCGCGAGCAGGTCGTCCACGTCGACGCCGGGCAGCAGATCGGTGCCGAAGTAGCGACGCACGAGCGAACGCTCGAACCGGTCGATGCCGGCGGCGACCGGGGTGTGGGTGGTGAAGACGGTCCCGGCCCGGGCCACCTGCAGGGCTTCCTGAAAGCTCAGGCCCTCACCGATCAGGCTGGAAATGCGCTCGAGACCGAGGAACCCGGCGTGGCCCTCGTTGGTGTGGAAGACCTCCGGCTCCGGCAGGCCGTGCAGCGAACTCCACAGTTTCACGGCGCGGGCGCCGCCGATGCCCAGCAGCAGTTCCTGCAGCAGTCGGTGTTCGCCGCCGCCGCCATAGAGACGGTCGGTGACCAGGCGCAGGTCGTCGGCATTTTCGGGGATGTCCGCGTCGAGCAGCAGCAGGCGCACCCGGCCCACCTTGGCCTGCCAAACCCGCGCGTGCAGCGTGCGCTCGTCGGGAAGCGCGAGCGAGACCTGCACGGCCGAGCCGTCGGCGTGGCGCAGCACGGCGAGCGGCAACCCGTCGGGGTCGAGCAGCGGGTAGCTTTCCATCTGCCAGCCGTCGGGCGAGATGGCCTGGCTGAAGTACCCAGCACGGTAGAACAGTCCAACGCCCACCAGCGGCAGGCCAAGGTCTGAAGCGCTCTTGAGGTGGTCACCGGCCAGGATACCGAGCCCGCCCGAATACTGCGGCAGGGCGGCGGCGATACCGAATTCCGGTGAGAAGTACGCGATTGCGGCGGGCTTTTCGCCCTCGAGTCCCTGGTACCAGCGAGGCTGGTCGAGATAGTCACGCAGCCCGTCGCGGGTGGCATTGACCTCGCCAACGTAGTCGTGGTCCTGCGCGAGCTCGTCGAGGCGACGTGGGTCGACAGCGCCGAGCAGAGCGACCGGATCGGTGCCGATCTCGCGCCACAGATCCGGGGCAATACGCTCGAACAGCTGTCTGGTGGGCTCATGCCACGACCAGCGGAGATTGCCGGCAAGCTCCTCGAGAGCCGCGAGCGGCTCGGGGAGAACGGCGCGGACGGTAAATTTGCGGATGGCCTTCACGAGGTCAACCTTAGAGGTGTCACGTGTCCAATACGTAACACCGAAATTCCTGCGTCCGGGCGAGCCGAGCACAAGACGGGAGCCATGGCCACGCTTTCACGCTACGGTCGTGGTGTGGCCAAGACAGCAACGAAAAAGACGACCCTGCCGACAGCATCGAGCAGCGCCCCCACGGCCGTGTCCACGGCTGCGAGCAGCGCCGGCGCATCCGTTGGTCGAATCCCGATTCTCGACCTCTCTCCTCAGCTGAACGACAATCTCTGGCCGGCCCGCGCCTTCGTCGGTGAAGTCGTGCCGTTCGCAGCGACCGCGTTTCGCGAGGGGCACGACCTCATCGGTGTCGAGCTGCAGCTCACCGCCCCCGGCACCAGCACCACGCGGCATCCCATGGCACTGCAAGCCGACGGCACCGATCGCTACGGTACCGAGGCTCAGCTTGGCGCTGCGGGCCGCTGGACCTATCGGGTGCGCGCCTACGCCGACGACTTCGCCACCTGGGAACACAACGCCGCGATCAAGATTCCGGCGGGCATCGACGTTGAACTCATGTTCGAGATCGGTGGTGCACTGCTCCGCCAGGCCAGTGCCGACACCGCCCGACCGCTCGCCGCACGCCGACTGTTCAAGGCCGCTGCGGCCACCCTCGCCGACACCACAAAGCCCGCCACCGAACGTCTGCTCGCCGTAGCGGATGCCGCGCTCCGGCAGGCCATCGCAGCCCACCCCCTCGCCGGGCTGGCCACTCTTTCAGCCGAACGCACCATCATCGTCGAACGCACCAGGGCCGGGGTCGGCTCCTGGTACGAATTCTTCCCCCGCTCGGAGGGTGCCGTGCGACGGCCCGACGGCAGCTGGCAGAGCGGAACTTTTCGCACCGCGGCCAAGCGACTGCCCGCCGTCGCGGCCATGGGCTTCGACGTGCTCTACCTGCCGCCGATCCACCCGATCGGGCAGTCCTGGCGCAAGGGCCCCAACAATTCGCTCGAGGTCGCACCGGGCGACCCCGGCTCGCCGTGGGCGATCGGCTCGAAAGACGGTGGCCATGACGCCATCCACCCCGACCTCGGCACCGTCGCCGACTTCACGTTCTTTCTGAAGACGGCAGCCTCGCACGGCATCGAGGTAGCCCTCGACTTCGCGCTGCAGGCCTCGCCGGACCACCCCTGGGTGCAGGAGCATCCGGAATGGTTCACGACCCTCCCCGACGGCACCATCGCCTACGCCGAGAACCCGCCGAAGAAATACCAGGACATCTACCCGATCAATTTCGACAACGATCCCGCCGGCATCCGGGCCGAGGCGTTGCGCCTCGTTCGGTACTGGATCAGCGTTGGGGTGCGCATCTTTCGGGTGGACAACCCCCACACCAAACCTCTCGATTTTTGGGAATGGCTCATCGGTGAGGTCAACGCCTCCGACCCCGACGTGGTCTTCCTCGCCGAAGCGTTCACCCGGCCGGCCCTCATGCAGGCGCTCGGCAAGGTCGGCTTCCAGCAGTCCTACACGTACTTCACCTGGCGCAACACGAAAATCGAACTCGAAGAGTTCTTCGACGGCCTCGCCACCGATACCCCTGATTTTCTGCGCCCGAACCTGTTCGTGAACACCCCCGACATCCTCACCGAATACCTGCAGTTCGGCGGGCCGGCGGCGTTCAAGATCCGGGCAGCCCTCGCCGCGACGGCCGCGCCGACCTGGGGGGTGTACGCCGGCTTCGACCTGTTCGAGAACGTCGCCCGGCCGGGTGCCGAAGAGAGCATCGACAACGAGAAATACGAGTACCGACCGCGCGACTGGAGCAAGGCGGAGGAGCTCGGAAAATCCCTTGCGCCGTACCTCACGCTTCTGAATCGCATTCGGGCGGACCACCCGGCGCTCGGGCAGCTGCGCAACCTCGATATCCACGCCAGTGACGACGACTCGATCCTCGTCTACAGCAAGTACCTCGACGCCGCCTACACGGGCACCGGCCAGGTGGATGCCCTCATCATCGTCGCCAACGTCGACCCGCACTCGGTGCGCCAGACGGTCGTGCACCTCGACGTGACCCGGTTCGGCATTGCCCGCGGTGACACTTTCGACGTGCACGACCTCGTGTCGGGCGCCACCTGGACTTGGTCAGCCGACAACTTCGTTCGCCTCGACGCCTTCAGCGAACCGGTGCACATCCTGCACGTCACCCCCCACGATCCGGGCCACGCATGAGCGGCGACAAGAAAAAAGACAAGAAGAAGCACTCGAGCAAGCACCAGAAAGGTCAGGGAAAGAACATCGACGGCAAGAAGGGTCAGTCCCCGAAGACACACTCCACAAAGGCCACGAAGCACGCGGCCCCCACCGAACCGGCACCGATTCCCCACCACATTCTCGAGGCCGTCGCCGCCGGCAGCTACTACAACCCGCACGAGATTCTCGGCCAGCACCTCGCCCACCAGGCCGGCGTCTCTGACCCACTCGTCACCATCCGCGCCCTTCGTCCGCTCGCCACCGAGGTGTTCGCCATTCTGGCCAGCGGCGCGCACGTGGAACTCGCCCACCTCGCGCACGGCATCTGGCAGGGTGAAAGCACCCTCGGACTCACCGACTACACGATCGAGGCCCGCTACCAGGATGCCCCGCCCTGGATTTGCGATGACCCCTACCGGTTCATTCCGACGCTCGGCGAGCTGGACCTGCACCTGATCGGGGAAGGCCGCCACGAGCGTCTCTGGGACGTTCTGGGGGCCCACCACCGAGAGCACGGAGGCGTCACGGCCGCCTCCACCGGTACCTCCTTCGCGGTCTGGGCGCCGCACGCCAGAGCCGCCCGCGTCATCGGCGACTTCAACGGCTGGAACGGCACCACCCACGCCATGCGCAACATGGGCAGCACCGGTGTCTGGGAGCTGTTCATTCCGGGCCTCGAACTCGGCACCAGGTACAAATTCCAGCTGCGCACGCAGTCCGGCGCTTGGGTCGAGAAAGCCGACCCGATCGCCCGGCTGGCCGAGGTTCCGCCGCTGACGGCGTCGGTCGTCACCGCATCGCACTACGAGTGGGCGGATGCCGCGTGGCTGGCCAACCGCGAAGCCAACGATCCGCACAATCAGGCAATGAGCGTATACGAGATGCACGTCGGCTCCTGGCGCCCCGGCCTCGGCTACCGCGACCTCGCCGATGAGCTCGTCGGCTACCTGCAGGAACTAAGCTTCACGCACGTGGAATTCATGCCCCTCGCGGAGCATCCGTTCGGTGGTTCCTGGGGCTACCAGGTGAGCGGCTACTACGCGCCGACCAGCCGATTCGGCTCCCCCGACGACCTGCGCTACCTGATCGATCGGCTGCACCAGGCCGGCATCGGCGTGATCATGGACTGGGTGCCCGGCCACTTTCCCAAGGACGACTTCGCCCTGGCCCGCTTCGACGGCCAGGCCCTCTACGAGCACCCCGACCCGCGGCGGGGTGAGCAGATGGACTGGGGCACGTACATCTTCGACTTCGGCCAGATGCAGGTGCGCAACTTCCTCGTCGCCAACGCGCTGTACTGGCTCGAAGAGTTCCACATCGACGCCCTGCGCGTCGATGCCGTCGCATCGATGCTCTACCTCGACTACTCGCGCGAAGACGGCCAGTGGGAGCCGAACAAGTACGGCGGCAACGAGAACCTCGAGGCGATCAGCCTGCTCCAGGAGATCACCGCGACGGCGTACAAGCGCAATCCCGGCACGATCATGATTGCCGAGGAATCCACCAACTGGGGCGGGGTGACAGCGCCGACCAGCGGCGGCGGACTCGGGTTCGGGTTCAAGTGGAACATGGGCTGGATGCACGACTCTCTCGAGTACATGCAGGTCGACCCCATGTACCGGTCGTACCACCACAATGACATCACGTTCTCGTTCATCTACGCCTTCAGCGAGAACTTTCTGCTGCCGATCAGCCACGACGAGGTCGTGCACGGCAAGGGCGCCCTCGTCTCGAAGATGCCGGGCGATTCCTGGCAGCAGCTCGCCAATGTGCGCGCCTACCTCGCCTTCATGTGGGCGCACCCCGGCAAGCAGCTTCTGTTCATGGGCAGTGAGTTCGGGCAGCGCTCGGAGTGGAGCGAGGAACGCGGCCTGGATTGGTGGATGCTCGACCAGCCCGCCCACCGCGGCCTGTTCAACCTCGTCGGCCAGCTCAACCGCGTGTACCGCGACAACGCGAGCCTGTGGAGCCGCGACAACGACCCGGGCGGCTTCGAACTGCTCGATGGCGGAGCAGCGAGCCAGAACGTCGTGTCATTTCTGCGCTGGGACAACCACGGCGTACCGGTGGCCTGCTTCTTCAACTTCGCCGGGCAGCCGCACACCGACTATCGGGTGGGTCTGCCGTTCGCCGGGCAGTGGGAGGAGATCCTCAACACGGATGCCAGCGATTTCGGTGGCTCCGGCGTGGGAAACCAGGGAGCCGCCCAGGCCTACAACGAGCCCTGGGCGGGCCGGCCGGCATCCGCTACCCTGACCCTGCCACCTCTGGCTGGTCTCTGGTTGCGCCTGCGCCGCTAAGTCATTCTGCGGCAGCGCAGGAAGTGCCCGTTTGACTGAGTTAAACGGACACTTCCTGCGCTCCGGGGAACGACGAGATCAGTAGAGCAGGGCGGCCAGGCGGGACCGGGTGGGGGCGACCCGGGGGTCGTCGGTGCCGATGACCTCGAACAGTTCCAGGATGCGCTCGCGGATCGTGTTGCGACCCGGCGCCGGCTGGGCCGGGAACAGGGTCAGCAGCCGATCGAAAGCGTCCTCGATGTGACCGCCAGAGAGGTCAAGGTCGGCGACCAGCAGTTGCGCGTCGAGATCGTCGGGAGCGGATGCCGCCCCATTGCGGATCTGGTCGATGGTCTTGCCCTGCAGCCGGGCAAGCAGGCTGACCTGGGCCAGTCCGGCCACGGCCATGGAGTCGTTCGGGTTTTGGGCCAGGGCCGTGCGGTATTCGCTCTGGGCGGTGGCGTAGTCGCCGGCCTCGATGGCCGCGTAGGCCTCCAGGTGGTGCGGCGGCAGCGGCTCGTCGACCACGGCGGCCGGCTCGGCGTCGGCGGCCACTCCGGCGGCCTCGGCTGTACCGGTCACGCCCTGCTGGGCGGCGAGCTCGAGCACCCGACCGAGCACATCGGCGATCTGTTCCTCAGCGAGCGGGCCGGTGAAGAGCTGCACCGGCTGACCGGTGATGACGGCGGCGACCGTTGGTACGGACTGGGCCTGGAAGGCCTGCGCGAGCTGAGGGTTCGCGTCAATGTCAACGCGCGCCAACACGAACTGGCCGGCGAGGCCGGTGATGAGCTGCTCCAGCACCGCCATGAGCGTGGTGGAGGGCTCGCTCCACGATGCCCAGAGTCCGACGATGACGGGAACACGGGAGGAGAGTTCGAGCAGGTCGCCGAAGTTTGCGTCGGTGCCGTCCAGAACAAGGCTCGGAACTGTGACGGGCGCGGTGGGCGCTGCCGGCTCGCCGACGGGGGCGCCCGAGACGGGTGCGCCGACGGGCGCTCCGTTCCTGGCGGTCGGCGGGGTACCGGCCGGGGCGCGGTTCACGAGGGAGGAGAGGTCGACCGCTCCGCGCAGGTTCGATCCGGAAGGGGGCATGTTGGTCATGGAAGCTCCGCCGATGTGATGAGGCCCTGAGCGAAGCCCAGAAGCATGATTTTTTCGCTTGAACCGGCTGTGGGCACGTAGAACAGCAGCTGGTCGCGGTAGGTGTTTTGAAAGCCCTTGGTCGTCGTGGTAATGCCGGACAGCGCCTTGGCGGCGAGGGCATCGCCCGCCGGGCCCACCGTGGCACCTTCCTGAACGGGCTTGACCGTTTCGGTCTCCGTCATGCTGACGGCCACGATGCTGCCGGAGTCGTTGGTGGCCAGGGCCACGGCCTCGTCGCTGCCGGCGGCGGCGGCGAATTCGATCGACGCGGTCGACGGCAAAGCGGCGACCTTGGCGGCGTTGAGATCAGCAACCTGAATTCGGAAGTTGTCGCCGTCGCTCTCGAACAGGCCGTACGAGGGGCTAGCTTCACCCTGCAGCAGGATTTCGGCGTAGGCGGCTGCCAGCCCATCCGGCGGCAGCAGCAGCAGCTTGTTGTCCGGGGCGATGGCCGGGGCGCCGACAACGGCCGGGGCCACTTCCGGAACGTGTGCCGACTGCTCGAGGGCGAACAGGTAGTCCACCTGGTAGTTGCTGCGGGGCGATTCCTGCTTGAGCATGACCGCCATGGTCGGAATGCTGGGATCGTTTTCGTCCTGGATAACGGTCATGACCACCCGAGGCCAGGAATTGGTCTGCTGGGGCAGGGTGAAGGTGATGGGGGCACCGGGCAGGGCGACGAGCGGGGCGACCGCCGGATCGACGGCACGGATCTTGTAGTTGGCGAGGCGCTGTTCCAGGGCGGGCCCGGTGAATCGCGTGGCCAGGGTATCCGCGTTGAGGCTCGTATCGGCGTCCGCAGTGAGCAGTGAGATCTCGCTCATGATGGTCTCCAGCTGGGAGACAGTCACGGCGGGCGGCGGCAGCTCGGCGGCCGCTTCGACCGAATCGGTGGATTGGGGCGTCGGTGTGGGAGTGGCGGTAGCGGTGCCGGCCGGGCTGAAATCGGGCCACAGGTCCGCTGAACAGCCGCTCAGGGCCAGACCGGAAACCAGCACCATGGGAATAATGGCCACCCGACGGGTGATTCCCCGCCGTGACGCGGTGATCTGACTGGCCTTGATCGCCTTCGGACGGGGGGCACGGGGCAATCGTGGCATGCGCGGGCCGCGCGGAACGTTGCGACGCGGCCGACGCGAGCGACGCAGGTGCAGCAGGGCCAGCAGGTACAGCACGAGGCCGGCCAGCAACAGCAGGGCACCGCCGGCGAGAAGCGGGCCGGCCCACGGGGTGGAATTGTCCGAAGCCCACGACAGACGGATGTTCGCCGGCGCCGGTGCGACGCCGTCCGAGGCGATGATCACCGAGATGCCCTGCGGCAGGGTCAGCGTGGTCGTCAGGGTTCGAGTGCCGCTGTATTCCTCGAGCCAGAGGTCGGAGCCGGCCGGGTTCACGATCGCGGCGGTTTCCTCCGTTGAGACGGCATCCGCTGCCGCAGCATCGTCAGCCGGTGTGTCCTCATCATCGGGAACGACAGCCTCGGTGGTGGTGGAGGTCAGTTCACCGGTCTCGTCGTTGAAACCGACGGTGCTGTACGCATCCGTGCCGATCCAGGCGGCCACGTCGTCGGAACGCCCGTAGGCGAGGAAGATTGTGCCGTCACCGCGCACGTTGATGGTCTGACTGCCCGACGAGGCTGCGAGTGCGCTCGGATCGATCACGGTATAGGTCGTGTCGCCGGTCACGGTGGTACTCAGGGAGGTGAAGGCGGGCTCGAGCAGGATCGTTCGCTGAGCGATGCCGAGAACGATCATCACTGCTGCAAGAACGAAGGCCACGATGGCAAGAACAAAACGCACGTATCACCCTTCAGCATTTCCGCTGGTTGGTACTGTCTGGTCGGGACTGGTCTGTCACTCCGGCTGATTCACGCACCTGAAGCTCGTCAGACACGGACCTTCTACGTTACTGCGTTCTGCTGAGAGGTGCCTAATAGCGGGCGGGAGCGCCTCGAATGGCGGGCGCGTACGTGGCGGGACGGAACCCACTAAAATTGAGCTGTCCCGTCATGCATGATCCATCGAGGGCCGGGGCCCATTTGTAAGGAGCACACGTGTCTGACGACGAAGCTGAATTCACCCAGGTATTTCGCGGCTACGACAAGGATGAGGTCGCCAAGGCCATCCAGTCGCTGCGCCGCGAACTGATCCAGGCGAACACCCAGAACGCGGAAGCCGGCCGTGAGGTCAAACGCCTCGCCGGTCGTATCGACGATCTCAACGCCGAGATCGAAGAGGTCGGGAGCCCCACGTTCTCCGGTCTCGGTACCAAGCTGGAGAACACCCTGCGCGTCGCGGAGGAACAGTCCACCCGCGTGATCGCCCAGGCCGATATCGACGCTGAGAAGCTGCGCGCCGCGACCAACGACGAGGTGCACCTGCTGCGCCAGAACGCAGTGGAGCAGGCCGAACGCACCCTGTCCGATGCCGCCGTCAAAGCCCGTCGGGTGCTCGATGACGCACGCGTCGAAGCGGATGACATGCGCGCCCGCGCCCAGGACGAGCAGGCCCAGATCACTCAGGATGCCACTCGCGATGCCTCACTGATTCGCGGTGCTGTCGCCACCGAGGCGGCCGAAGCGCGGGCCACGGTGAAACGCGAGGTGGCGGCCGTCCGCTCTGAGGCAGATCGGGAAGCAGCTGAAGTGCGCGTCGTCGCCCAGCGGGAAGCCACCGAAGCCCGCGAAATCGCGGCCGGACTGACCCACGAGACCGAACTCACCCGCGCCGAAGTGGCTCTGGAACTCGATCAGCAACGCGCCGACCTGCAACGCGAAACCGACCAGGCCCGCGTCGATCTCGCGGCCGAAACGGAGCAAGCCCGGGTCGACCTGGCGCGGGAGACCGGCGAGGCCCGGATGGCCGGCGCCCACGAGGCCGACCAGGCCCGCACCCTGCTCGCCGCTGAGGTGGAGCAGGGTCGCATCGACTTGGCCCGCGAAGTCGAACAGGCCCACGCGGTGACCGAGGTGGAACGGGAACAGGCACAGACCGACCTCGTCCGGGAGCTCGATCGTAAGCGTGCCGGACTGGCCCGCGAGATCGAACAGGCCCGTGCCGCACTCGCCGCCGAGGTGGAGCAGGCCGGTGCCGACCTCGACCGCGAGAATCAGCAGGCTCGCATCGACGCCGAGGCCGAGGCCGAGCAGGCCCGCATCGACCTGGAGAACCAGCTCACCGCCACCCGCCGCAAGGGCGAGCACGAAGCCAGCCGCCTGGCCCGAGAAATCGACCAGACCCGCGCCGACTTTGATGTCGAGCTCAAGGCCCGCCGGGACGAGGCCGAGCAGGAGCACCTGTCCCGTCATCAGGAGGCCGTGGCCCAGACGCAGAAATTCCAAGCGGATGCCGCCAAACAGCTCACCGAGACCACCGACCGCACCCTTGAGCTGCGCGTTCTCAACGAACAGCTCGACGCCGGCGCCCGCGAGGAGGCCAAGGCTAACAAGGACCTCGCCGAGGAGCGTGCCGAGCGCATTCTCAGTGACGCTCACGCCACGGCCACCGCCCTCGTCACGGACGCCACGACACGTTCACGCACCCTCGTCGCCGACGCCGAAGATCGGTTGTCGCAGATTAGGATTGAGCGCGACGCCGTGGCCGGGTACTTTGAGAGCCTGCGCAGCGTTTTGACCCAGGCAGAACGGGTCGCAGCCGAGTAATTCCCTACTCCTGGAGACTCCACGTGAAAATTCAGAACGCCTTCCGGTTCGGACTCGTCGGGACCCTGGGGGTGGGGCTGGGGCTGCTGATCATCACCTCGGTGATCACCCTGCAGACGATCATCATCTATGTCGGGGCCGCGCTGTTCATCGCGCTCGGCCTCGACCCGGCGGTGTCCTGGCTGGAGAAGAAGAAGTTCCCTCGCTGGGCCGCCATTTTCACCGTGGTCGCCGCCGTGCTCGGGGTGCTGACGGCAGTGATCTTCGCGATCGTTCCGATCATCGTCGACCAGGTGTCCAAGCTGTCCAAGCTCATTCCGGAGCTGGTCAAGGCCGTGAACAGCTCAACCTTTCTGAGCGATCTGCAGAAGCAGTTCCCCGGCCTCAATATTGGCGAGATCTCCAAGACGATCACCGATTTTCTCGGCGGCAACCTGACCAACATCACCGCCACGGTTGTGCAGTCGGGGCTCGCCTTCGTCAACGGCCTGTTCGGCGGCCTCATCATCCTCATTCTCACGCTCTACTTCACGGCCTCGCTGAACAGCATGAAGCGGGCCACCTACCAGCTGGTTCCGGCGTCCAAGCGGGAACGCTTCACCGACATCAGTGAACAGATCACCACGGCCGTCGGTCGCTACATCGTGGGGCAGGCCGCCCTGGCCTCGGTCAACGGCGTGCTCAGCTTTATCTTCCTGTCGATCATCGGAGCGCCGTTTCCGGCGCTGCTCGCGTTCATCGCCTTCCTGCTGTCGCTGATCCCGCTCGTCGGTACCATTTCGGGTTCTGTCATCATCGTGCTGACCTGTTTGATTCCCGAGATCGGCAGTTCACCGCAGACGGCTCTGGCCGCGGGCATCTACTACCTCATCTACATGCAGGTCGAGGCGTACGTGCTCAGCCCGAACATCATGAACCGAGCCGTGTCGGTGCCGGGCGCGGTCGTCGTGATCGCAGCCCTGGCCGGCGGCAGCCTGCTCGGCATTCTCGGCGCGCTGATTGCCATCCCGGTGGCCGCCTCGGTCATCATGATTGTCAAACAGGTCGTCATCCCCCGCCAGAACGAACTCTAAGCTCCGGCGCGCTGGTCTAGCACGCGGCGGTTTCCGGTGCCGTCCACTCGGTCGGCAGCGGCAGCGCACCGGGGTTGACGGTGGCGACAATCTCGGTCAGCACCCGGCGGGTGAGGTTCTCCCCCACCCACAGGTGTTTGCCGCCCTCGACCGCGACCAGGCGCAGGTCGGGCACACTCGCAAACCGCAGGCGGGCAGCATCCGGTCGCAGGTAATCGTCGAACTCGGGAATGAGAGCCACCAGGGCGCGTTCGTTGCCGGCCCAGGCCGCCAGTTCCTCGTTGCTGGTGCGGTGCAGCGGAGGCGACAACAGGATGGCTCCGCGAATGGGATGTTCCAGTCCGTACTTGAGGGCGAGTTCGGTGCCGAACGACCAGCCGAGCAGCCAGGGGTTGGGCAGCTGGCGCTCGGCGACGAAGGCCATCGCCGCGGCGACATCGGCCCGTTCGGTCAGTCCATGGCCGAAGTCGCCGTCACTTGTGCCACGTGGCGAGGCGGTACCGCGGGTGTTGAACCGCAGCACGGCCAGGTCGGCCAGCGCGGGCAGCCGGTTGGCGGCCTTCCGCAGAATATGCGAGTCCATGAAACCGCCGGCGGTCGGCAGCGGATGCAGCGTCACGAGCGTTGCCACCGGAGCACGGCCGACCGGGGTTGCTAGTTCGCCGACCAGGGTCAGGCCGTCGCTCGTGTGCAGTTCGATGTGCTCGATGGTGGCGGGCAGTTCGATGCCGCCACGAATATCGACCGAGGCGGTCACCGGTCCTCCTGAATTCTCGGGTTCACTTGATTTTCCAACAGTGCGAGTGCCAGTGCCGCCGGTTGGCGAGGTCGGCGGCGTCGCCGAGCACCCCGTCGCCGCGCCAGGTGACGATGTGTGCCGTGCCCGGCACGATATCGATGGTGCACCCCGGGCACAGGTAGGTTTTGACGGCCTGCTTGGCGGGAACCGGCTGCACGTGCCACAGACCATCGCGTCGTACTTCGCTGCGACGCCAGCCCGCGAGCAGGTGGTTCAGGTCGCCGGTTTCATCGTCGTCGGCGGGCTGCGGGGCTTTGCGGCCTCGGGGTCGATTGCTGCGCGCCATGATTCCAGTCTAAAGTGCGGGCCCGCAGGCCCGGCACCAGCCTGGTATCAATACCAGCCGGACGCCTGCGATTTCGCCCATGCGCCGCACGGAGTGCCGTACCGGTCGGTGATGTAGCCGAGGCCCCATTCGATTTGGGTTCCGGCGTTGGTGGCCCAGTCATCGCCCGCCGTGGCCATTTTCGAACCGGGAAGTGCCTGCGGAATTCCGTAGGCTCCGCTGGAACCATTCTGAGCGTTGACGCGCCAGCCGGACTCTTTCTGCCAGAGCGAAACAAGGCAGTTGTACTGGTCTTCGCCCCAGCCGCGACCGGCCACAGCGTCGTAGGCATATGCCTGGGCGGAGCCCGGATCGGGGACGGCGGCCGACGGCGCGGTGAAGCTCGCGGTCTTCTTCTCCACCGCGACGACAACCGGAACGGGCTTGGGCTTCTCGGTCACGGCGTAGCCGTCGCGAGTGATCGTATTGGCATAGCTGCCCGCTACGAGCACGGCCTGCGCCGGACCATCGTCGGCCGTGCTTCCGGCGATCTGAAAGTACGGTGACGCGGTGGCACCCGAGTAGGGATCAACGACGGTGACGAGCACAAACGCACAGGCTGCCGTGAACCCGAACAGAAAGTGGGCCGGCTTCACCCGCGGCCGAGTTCGACGAACGATCGGCTGTGCCGCGGCCGAAACAGTGTCGATTGCCTTCAGATGCCTACCCATTAGTAGACGACCTTAGTCGACAAATTTGAAAACAACCAAGTAACAGTACCCAAATCAGCGAACCGCGAGCATCACGTCGACGACGCTGTCCAGCACGAGGTCGACCTGCGCTTCCCGGTATCCGCCCCGTTCAGGGCGAAAAACAGACGTTCGCACCTCATCGACGGTGAGCTCACGACCGTCCTGAAAATACTTGACCAGTTTGTTGGCGAGACGATCGACATCCACTCTTTTGTAACCGACGGCCAACACGCTCGCCCGGGTGAAGCGATGTCCCGGCGGGCGGCTGAGCCGGGCCACGAGCAGGTCGGCGGTCGTCTCGGCGTCGGCCATCCACGCCTGCTCGCCTCGGGCGCTGGTGGACTGAAAGCGCTCCCGCGCCGCGAAGGCATCTTCCAGTCGTTCCAAAGCGGCATCGACGTGTTCGGGCGAGAATCCGCCCTTGTGCATTGCAAAAGCGGTATGACGGATGCCCTCGGCCGTCAACGTCGCGCCGGCTACGGCAGCTTCCGCCTCGGCCTTCTCGGCAACGATGGCGTGAATGGCGTCGGTCCCGTCGGCACCCGCCGTCGGGTCGCCGGGCACAGCCTGGAGCGGGTGAACGTCGGGCTCGGCAGCGGCGGCGATCGCATCAACGGATTCCACCGTGCCGACAGCTGAGCCCGTATCGGCATCCAGGTCGTCATCGGCCGGTTCGGGCTGGTCATAGGCGCGGCGAGCAGCAGCCAGGAACGCTTCGACCTGGCCGACGTTGTAGCCGAGCGTCTTCTTGCCCACTCGGGGAAATATGGTGCTCATGGCCTCATTGTCTCGTACTTGCGTCGTGCCGGAAGAATCGGTCGCACTCACGCGAAGATCAAGTAGAGCGCGTAAGCGGCGGCGGCCGACGGCAGAATCGAGTCCAGCCGGTCGAGAAAACCGCCGTGCCCTGGCAGCCACGAACTCATGTCCTTGATTCCGAGGTCGCGTTTGATGAGCGATTCGGCCAGATCACCGAAGGTCGCGGTCAGCAGAATGACGCCTGCGAACACCAGGCCGAACCACCACGGCTGGTCGAGCATGAAGATCGCCAGCAGCACGCCCGCGACCATGCAGATCAGGCCGGCGCCGATGAAACCCTCCCAGGTTTTCTTGGGACTGATCGAGGGTGCCATCGGGTGCTTGCCGAAGTTGAGCCCGCTCACATACGCGCCGGTATCGGCGGAGATCACCAGGATCAGGAAGGCGAGCGTCCACCACTGGCCCTCGTCCTGCGCCACGAGCAAGACGGCGAAGCTCGCAAGAAAAACGACGTACACCTGAATCAGGATGCCGCCGCCCACGTCGCCGACGACGGAACGGGCCGAGGCACGATGGGACGGAATGACCAGCAGTGCCAGTCGCCAGAGGGCGATCAGCGCGATACCGCCGAGCATGACAAGCCATTGGCCGGTCGCCTCGCCGTAGAACGCCGCAGGAACGATCGCGACCGCCGAAATGATCACCGGGATGCGGGGAACGTTACGGCCGGCGTGCCGCAGGGCCTGCGCCAGTTCGAAGGCGCAGAACGCTACGATCACAATCGCGAAGATCATGAAGAGCTGTTTGATGATGATCAGGCTGACCAGCATGGAGCCGCCGAGGACGAGCCCGATCAGGATGGCCAGAATGAGGTTACGGCCGGTGCGTGCTTCGATGCGTTCGTTCGCCTGGTCGAGCTGGGCGCGAGTGGCTTGTACCTGGCGTTCGAAATCGGCTTTGGTGCTCTGCACCTGCCGTTCGAAGTCAGCGCGCGTCGTCTTCACCTGCGCCCGAAACTCGGCGCGGCTGACACCGTGCCCGCGTTTCTGCGGCTGGTCGTTCCCCGGTTTCTCGGTCATCGGATTCCCTAGATCTCGAGGAGTTCGGCTTCCTTGCGTTTGAAGGCGTCGTCAATGCCGTCCACGTGGCTCTTGGTGATCAGCTCGAGCTCTTTCTCGGCGCGACCGACCTCGTCATCGCCGACCTCGCTCTTGAGCGCGTCGAGCTCATCCTTGGCTTTGCGGCGAATGTTGCGCACGGAGATGCGGGCATCCTCTGCCTTGGCTTTGACGATCTTCACGAATTCCTTACGGCGTTCCGTGGTGAGTTCGGGAAGAGTAGCCCGAATGGTGGTGCCGTCGTTGCCGACGTTGGCGCCCAGGTTCGGGGTGTCACGGATGGCAATTTCAATGTCACGCAGCGCGGCCTTGTCGTACGGGCCGATCAGCATCGTGCGAGCTTCCTGGTTTTGCAGCGAGGCGAGCTGTTCCAGCGGGGTCAGCGTGCCGTAGTAGCTCACCAGAATTTTCGCGAACATCTGCGGGTTGGCGCGGCCCGTGCGCACGGTGCCAAAATCGTCTTTGGCAGCCTCGAGGGCCCGGTTCATGCGCGCTGTGGCGTCGGAAAGAACATCCGCGATCACGGTGACTCCTTTATTGGTGGTGGAACAATTCTAGTTGGAGACGCGAGTACCCAGATCGGTGCCGAGGATGGCGGCGGTGACGTTGCCCTCCGGAGCCATGCCGAACACCTGCATGGGCATGTGGTTATCCATGCACAGGCTGAAAGCGGTGGAGTCGACGACCTTGAGCCCGCGCTGCAGGGCCTCCAGGTAGGTGATGTGGTGGATCTTCTCGGCGTCGGGGTTGGTGCGGGGGTCGTCGGAGTAGACGCCGTCGACGCCGTTCTTGGCCACCAGCACGACGTCGGCGTCGATTTCGAGGGCGCGCTGCGCGGCGACCGTGTCGGTGGAGAAGTAGGGCAGTCCGGCGCCGGCGCCGAAGATGACGACGCGGCCCTTCTCGAGGTGTCGTTCGGCGCGCCGCGGAATGTACTGCTCGGCGACCTGGGTCATCGAGATGGCGGACTGCACGCGGGTCTCGGCGCCGGCCTGTTCAAGAAAGTCCTGCAGGGCCAGGGCGTTCATGACGGTGCCGAGCATGCCCATGTAGTCGGCGCGTCCGCGGTCCATTCCGCGCTGGGAGAGTTCGGCGCCGCGAAAGAAGTTTCCGCCGCCCACGACGATGGCCACTTCGACGTGCTTGGCGCCCTCGGCGATCTCGCGGGCCAGCGAGCTGACGACATCCGGATTCACACCGACGGCACCGCCGCCGAAGGCCTCACCGGACAGTTTGAGGAGCACCCGCCGCTTCTTCACAACCGCGGCGAAGTTCACCGGGCTGGTGTGGGTCATGGGCGTGTTGGCCGTGTCAGTCATTTCGTGCGGGGCCTTCCGAGAGGGGGTGTTACCAAACTATCAAGTGCGCGCGTCTGCCCCCGCCGGGGCACACACAAAAACGGAGGCCGGATCGCTTTCGCAATCCGACCTCCGTCATTTTTTGTTAGGCGCCGACCTTGAACCGGGCGAAGCCCGACACGGTCAGTTTTGCGTCGTCGAGAACCTTCGCGACGGACAGCTTGTTGTCCTTGGCGTAGTCCTGTTCGAGCAGTGCGACCTGCTTGAGGTACGCCTTGACGCGTCCCTCAACGATCTTGGGCAGTGCCGCTTCCGGCTTGCCCTCATTCTTCGAGATCTCGGTGACGATCTTGCGCTCGGTTTCCACGAGTTCAGCAGGAACGTCGCTCGCCGCGAGGTACTCGGGGTTGGCGAACGAAATGTGCTGGGCCACGCTGCGAGCGGTCTCCACGTCGGCTCCGGAGAATCCGAGAACAACGCCGACCTGCGGGGGCAGGTCCTTGCTGGTCTTGTGCAGGTAGATCGAGAACGATTCACCGGTGACGGCGGCAACCCGGCGAAGTTCGAACTTCTCGCCGATGATGGCGGCTTCGCCGTCGATGAGCTCGGCGACGGTCTGCGTTCCAGCGGATGCGGCCAGTCCGGCCTCGACCGTGGTCGCGCCAGCGGCAGCGATCGCGTCGAGAACCTTGTCGGCCAGAACGACGAACTTGTCACCCTTGGCTACGAAGTCGGTCTCGCAGGCGAGTTCGATCATGTACGCGGTCGTGCCGATTTCCTTGGCAGCGACGAGTCCCTCGGAGGTGGAACGGTCAGCGCGCTTGGCGTTGCCCTTGGCACCCTTGAGGCGCAGGATCTCAATGGCCTTGTCCATGTCACCGTCAGCTTCAACGAGGGCATTTTTGGTGTCGACCATTCCGGTGCCGAGGTTCTCGCGAAGAGCCTTGACGTTTTCGAGTGTGAAGTTTGCCATACCGGGTTCCTTACTTGGTCTCGTCGGCAACGACGGTCGCGTCATCGGAGACGGCGGCCAGAACGGCGGCAACCTCGGTGTCGGCGACGGCGTCGGCGATGGTGGGCGCGGCAACGACGGCCTCGTCGGCCGCGACGGTAGCGTCGGCAACCTTCTCGGTCTCGGCAGAGGACTGCGCGGGGGTGGTCTCGGTTTCGGAGGCCTGGAGCAGTTCAGCTTCCCACGCGGCGAGGGGCTCGACTTCGGCCTCCGGCTTGGCGTGACGCTGAATGAGTCCCTCGGCTGCGGCGTCCGCGATGATGCGGGTCAGGAGGCCAACGGAGCGGATGGCGTCGTCGTTGCCCGGGATCGGGTACTGCACGTCGTCGGGGTCGCAGTTGGTGTCGAGGATGGCGATGACGGGGATGCCGAGCTTGCGCGCCTCGTCGATGGCGAGGTGCTCCTTGTTGGTGTCAACAACCCACAGCGCGGACGGGGTCTTCGTGAGGTTGCGGATACCGCCGAGGCTCTTGTGCAGCTTGACGAGCTCGCGCTTCTTGATGAGCATTTCCTTCTTCGTGAAACCGCTCTTGGCGGTGTCTTCGAAGTCGAGCTCTTCGAGTTCTTTCATACGGGCCAGACGCTTGGAAACGGTCTGGAAGTTGGTGAGGAGCCCACCGAGCCAGCGCTGGTTGACGTAGGGCTGGCCTACGCGCTGCGCCTGCTCAGAGATGGATTCCTGGGCCTGCTTCTTGGTACCGACGAAGAGGATGGTGCCGCCGTGGGCAACCGTCTCCTTGACGAAGTCATAGGCCTTGTCAACGAACCCGAGCGACTGCTGCAGGTCGATGATGTAGATGCCGGAACGCTCGGTGAAGATGAAGCGCTTCATCTTCGGGTTCCAACGGCGGGTCTGGTGCCCGAAGTGCACGCCGCTGTCAAGCAGCTGACGAATGGTTACGACGGCCATGTGCCGTACTCCTGTTCTGGTGCGGGCTCGAAAAGCCACACCAATCGGTTTGTGTGATGATCGGTCGATCATCACTCCTGGTGCCCGGCACACGTCCGCCCTGCTTCACGCAAGAATCTCGTGAGACGGGACCGATTGGACATGGCGGCCAAATGGGCACGCGTAGTCAGCGCACAAAGCGCTGCTCGGAGTAGTGTATCACTGCTAGGGGTGCGGGCGCGACCGGGTAGGTCGCCAGCTGGTTCGCCGCCAGCCGCCCCCTCCACCGGCCCGGCCGGGCAGAGATGTCCACCGATCCGCTGGCTGCCCGCCCCGGTCCGCGCCGGCCGGGCAGGGTGGGGACATGCAGAATTTACGTGCGCTGGCGGCATCCGCTTTCATCACCGTGATTGTGGTTCTCGGGGCCGGGTCGGCAACCGGCGCTGCTTCCTCCCCACCACCGGTGGCGGCCGCGCCGACCGGAGCGGATGCCTGGCGCTGGCCACTCGCGGAACCACACCCCGTGACCCGGGCTTTTCTGGCGCCGGCGTCAGCCTATGCGGCCGGGCATCGCGGGATCGACCTCGCTGCCGCGCCGCAGCAGCCCGTGCTGGCACCGCACGACGGCGTCGTCTCGTTCGCGGGCCCAGTCGTTGATCGGCCCGTCCTGTCGATCACGCAGCCGGGTGACGTGATCGTGACGGTCGAGCCGGTGGACTCCGTCGTCGCCGTGGGCGACCGGGTACGAGCCGGGCAAATAATCGGCACCGTGGGCAGCGGCGGTCACTGCCCGCCGGGGTGCCTGCATCTGGGGGTGCGTCTGCACGGGTCCTACGTGTCGCCGCTGCTCTATCTCGGGAAGCTGCCCCGGGCCGTTCTGCTGCCGACGGTAACACCGTGATGCCCTGGCTGGGCCACTCCACCCAGTCAAGCGTGCCCGGTCAGGCACGCGGGTGGGCGAGTCCGTAACTGGCTTTGAGGCGCTCGGCTGAGACGTGGGTATAGATCTGGGTGGTGCCGAGGCTGACGTGTCCGAGCAGTTCCTGCACCGCGCGCAGGTCGGCTCCGCCGTCGAGAAGGTGGGTGGCTGCGGTGTGGCGCAGGGCGTGCGGTCCGGCCGGGCCGGTACCAGGAACCGCTTCGAGCAGGGCGGCGACAAGGCGGTAGACCCCGCGCACGCCGAGACGCTGGCCCTGACGGCCCAGAAAGACTGCGGCGACGTTCGGGAGCGCTAAGTTCAATCGGGCGGCCGTCGCGGGTTGCACTGCACCGGTTTGCCCCGCACTGGTCTGCGCTACGCCGGTTTTCGCCGGCGGCGCGGCACCGGCGGCGAGTGGCTGCCGCGCCTCGCGCAGGTAATCGACGAGGGCACGCTGCGCCGGAACCCCGAACGGAACCACGCGTTCCTTCGCGCCCTTGCCGGTCACCCGCACGGTCAATCGTTCGAGGTCGACGTCGGCGATATCGAGGCCGACCAGCTCGGAGACGCGCAGCGCCGAGGCGTAGAGCAGTTCGACGATGGCGAGGTCTCGCAGCGCGAGAGCCTCTCCCCCGGCGGCGCGGGCCGCCAGCAGGTCGAGCAGGTCGGTCATCTGGATATGGGTGATGACGCGCGGCAGGGTGTGACCCGGTTTCGGCGAGCGCAGGCGAGCCGCCGGGTCGAGGCCGTCGTCGTGGCTCTGCGCAAGCCAGGCAGTGAAGCTGCGGGCCGACGCCGAACGCCGGGCCAGAGTGGCGCGGGCCAGACCGGCCTGGGTGGCCACCCAGAGCCATTCCCGCAGCAGTTCCAGGCTCAGCTCAGCGGATGCCGTCACGCCCCGCTCGGCCGCAAACCCGGCCAGTTGGTGAAGGTCGGTGCGATAGGCCCGCACCGTGTGGATCGAGTAGCCGCGCTCCATGTTGAGGTAGCGCAGAAACTCGTCGATGTCGTCGCTCAGGTGCACGGGTTCAGTTTCTCTCACTTTGAGTGTCGCGCCGCGGAGGTCAGCGCTGCCGTGAGAAGGCCTGCCGGCGGTCCTCGGCCGAGAGGGGGGCCAGCTCATCGACGTAGTCGGCGCGAAACTGCGTGACAGCGGCATAGTCGCCGATCGGCAGCTGGGAGTGGGTGATCTGGTCGGCGTAGACGTGCACGAGGTTGAGAGTCTGGCCGCCGTTCACCCCGGTCAGTTCACGGTCGGGCGCGCTGAGGTCCATCGTGTAACAGGTGGCCGCCGCGACCGACACGGGGATGCCGGCGAAGAGGCCCTGTGTGGAGTAGTGCAGGTGCCCACCGAGAATGGCGCGCACGTCGCTGCCGGCCAGAACGGCGGCCAGCTTCGGCTGATCCTGCAGCTCGAGCACGCTCATCAGCGGCAGCGGTGTGGGAATCGGTGGGTGGTGCAGCGCCAGAATCGACCCGCGCGGGGCCGGCTGCTTGAGCACATCGGCCAGCCAGCGCAGTTGATCGTCGGTGACCTCACCGTGGTGATATCCGGGAACGCTCGTGTCGACGGCGATGATGCGCAGGCCGTCAAGATCATGTGTTTGATCTACGGGGTATTGGTCGGCGGGCACCTCGCCAAGCAGCTCGGTGCGAAAGGCGTCGCGCTGGTCGTGGTTGCCCATCACCCAGATGATCCTGGCGTTCCACCGGGCGGCAGCGGACTCGACGATGCCGCGAATGCGACGGTAGGCATCGGCTTCGCCGCGGTCGGCCACGTCGCCGGTGAGAATGATCGCGTCGGGGCGAATGCCCGAGCGGTGCAGCTGCTCGAAGGCGCGGTGCACGGTGTGGTCGGTGTCGACGGCGCCGTAGAGGGCCGCGCCATCCGCTAGAAAATGGGTGTCACTCAAATGCACCAGGATCTTCTCGGCGGGCGCGTACTGGCCCAGCTGCACGGCTGCCATGGATCACCTCTCGTCGGGACTTCAGACTACGGGCACCCACCGACATTCCGTCGACACCAGATCAGGACGTCACGAGGACACCTTCACGGTCGGGCGAGGGCTCGGGCCTGAACTCGGGTCCACTCGTGCGCCCCCACGCTGCGCGGCCGGCAATCGCGAGGAGTGCGGGCACGAGTACGAGCATCACCACGAGCGCATACACGGCCACGGCCACGGCCAGCCCGAAGCCGAACATTGTGACGGTGCGTTGGTCGTTGAGAATGAAACTTCCGAACACGACGACCATGACGGATGCCGCGGCCAGGATGACTCGGGCCGTTGCAGCCAGGCCGTCGCGGACGGCTCGGTCGGGATTGCCCGTGCGGACGAGCTCCTCTTTGACGCGGCTCAGCAGGAATACGGTGTAATCGGTGGACAGACCGAACAGAACCGCGAAGAGCATGACCGGAACGAACGATTCCACCGGTCCGGGGGCCACCCCCAGCAAACCGGCAGGCCACCACCCCCATTGGAAGACGGCGACAACCGGCCCATAGGCGGCCCCGACCGCGAACAAGTTCATAATGACCGCCATGGCCGCGATGAACGGGGCCCGGAACTCGATCAAGAGGACGATGAAAGCCAGCATAACGACGATCAGGATGAACCAGCCAATCTGTGCCAGAAGGGTGTCGGCCAGGTCGATGCTCGTCGCCGTTGCCCCGCCGACGTGGGCCGTCGCGTTCGGGGCCGCCGCCGGCAGTACGGTATCGCGCAAGGCGTGCACCAGGCTTTCCGTGGCCGTATCATCCGGTGAACTACTGGGAATCACCGTGAACAGCGCGGTCGTTCCGTTTTCCGACAGCCGCGGTGGCGTGACGGCGCTGATGCCATCCGTTGCTGCCAATTCGGCACGCACCGCGAGGCTCGCGGCCTGATTCTCGGTGGGAGGCGAGTCCGCACCGAAGTCGACCGTGACCAGGAGCGGGCCCGACCACCCGGCACCGAAGCCGTCGACGATGAGATCGTAGGCTTTTCGCTGGGTGGTCTCGGCGGCCTGCGATCCGCCGTCGGCGGTGCCGAGACGGAGCGATAGCAGGGGGAGGGCCAAAATTACCAAAACAAGTACGGCGGCGAGCGCCGAGACCCAGCGACGACGCTGGATGCCTCCGGACCAGCCGCGCCAGCCCGACGCGGGCGCTGAGTGGGAGGTTCCCGCGGCATCCGCTGTACCGGGGGTCGTTCTGCGGAGTTTACGCACGCGAACGCGATCCAGACTGCGGCCGAAAATCGCCAGTAGCGCCGGCAGCAGAGTGACAGCGGCCAGCATCGTGGCGCTGACTACGATGGCGCTGGCCAGGCCAAGCGAGGAGACGAAGGGGATGCCGATGGCATACAGACTGAGGATGGCGATGATCACCGTGGCCCCCGCGACCAGGACGGAACGTCCCGCGGTCGTCATGGCCACTTCGATGGACGCGTTCGGGGCCAAGCCCTGGGCCATCCCTTCTCGGTGCCGCGTAACGATCAGCAGTGCGTAGTCGATTCCCACGCCCAGGCCAATCATGGCGGCCACGATGGGTCCGGACGTGCCGATCGTCACCGACGATGCGATCATGGTGATCGAGGCGAGCCCAATTCCGAGGGCCATGAGGGCACTGGCCAGCGTGACAAGCATTGCGAACAGCGATCCGAAAACGAGAAGTAAGACCAGGGCTGCGGCGAGCAACCCATAGACCTCACTTCCCGACGGCCCGGACTCGGCCTGCGAGGCAGGGCCTCCGAATTCGACCTCAGCGCCGGTCTCTTGCACGCCCGCAAAGGCTGCCTGCGCGGCGGCAAGCGTCTGGGCAGGGATGTCTTTAGCCCGTTCCGTGAACTGAATAGTCACCATGGCCGTCATTCCGTCTTCGGAAACCATCGGCTGGGGCGGATCGTATGGCGACCGCGCGGCAGCGACGCCGTCGAGGGCGGCGACCTCCGCCACGGCCTCCTCCACTGCGGTGCGGGTGGCAGCAGAGGTGACGGGGTTCGCGGCATCCGTGCAATGCACGATGGCCTGCATCCCGTCGCCGGACAGCTCAGGAAACTGCTGCCGCAGGGTGTCGTAGGCGGCCTGCGAATCGGTGCCGGCGAGAGTCAGGTCGTTGCTGAAGGTGCCGCCGAATGCCCGGCTTCCCAACACAGCCCCGAGTAGCAGCATCAGCCACAGTGCGACCACTATCCAGCGGTATCGGGTTGATATGCGAGCAAGTGCAGAAAGCACGGCGAGTCCCATCACGGTTCATCGAGTCCAGCAGCACGATTCGAGCTGCTGAACCGAGATTAGACGAAATGTGACAGTGATGTCTAGTTTTACGAATCACCCTTTGAGGCCTTTGCCGCTATGCCGCCGACCAGGGTGCGAAAAATGAGGTCGGACACGTCGGTATCCGTCTGCTTCGTTGCTGACGCGGCGCGTACGGCCGCGATGAGTAGGGCGGCCATTGCCGTGACAATCCACTCCGGCGCAAGGTCATCACGGATGTCTCCCTCACGCTGCCCCCGTTTGACGACATCCACCACGGGGGCCAGCACCTGATCACGCTGGCGTAAAAATCGCGGGCTGGCATCCGCTGCCTTCATCAAAATGATGCGAAAGCGCATCCCGTGCTTGCCCAGCGCAGTGACGACCCGCCGGAGCACTTCGAGCGCATCCCCATCATCGAGGCGGCACGCGATCAGGGTCTCTGACGCACGGGTGAGGGCCTCCGCCTGGATTGCCTTGAGCAGGGTCTGCCGGTTGTTGAAATGGCGATAGAGAGTGGCCCGGGTTAAATTCGCCGCCTGCGCCACATCCGCCATAGTGGAGTCGGGGTCGCGAGCCAGTACATCGGCCGCTGCCGTTAGGAGTGCCCGCTGGTGGCGTTCCACATCGATTCGAGGAACCGCTGGCGGTTTGGAGGGTGGCATGGTGCCTTTCCAGGAAGTGCGTCGACCTCGACGATATGCCAATTTCGTCGCACAGTATTACCGAGGCCGGGGAGACACTTCGGTTTTCGAGATCCGACTCAGAACACCGGCAGCACCGAGACCGTGTTCTCACTGGAACTGGTGATGCCCACCTTGCTGCCATCGGGTGTGACGGCCAGGCTCGACGGGGCACGCCCGACCGGGATGCGACTGAGCACCCGGTTGGTTGCGGTGCTGACCGTCACGATGGTGTTGTCGCCCTGGGACAGAACATGGAGTTTCGACCCGTCGGGGCTCACCGCCAGATCGCCCGGCGCGTTGATGGCGATGGTGGCCCGCACCCGGTTCGTCGCCGTGTCGATGACCTCGACGGCATTCGACGGCCCGGTAAACAGGTCGAGCCCGAGGCTCGCGTAGACCGTCTTTCCGTCGGGGGACGGTGCCGATGCCACCGGCGGATGCGACGTCGTGAAGCGCTTCTGCGGCGCCTGGGGAGCCGCCGTGTCGACGATGAGGATGGCGTAGTCGTCGCCGTTGCTGACGTAGACCCCTTTTCGGTCAGCGCTCGATGTGAGGTCGATGACGGCAGCGCCGGTGAAGATCGGCTCGGCCAGGGATCGGGTCGCGATGGTGGCCACCGTGATGTCGCGCAGCGTGGGAGATCCGCCGATGTACAGAGTCTTGCCGTCGGGCGTGGCGACGAGGTCACCACAGGTGCCGGTCGTGAACGAGTAGGCAACCGTGTTGGACGCAATATTCAGTGCGTAGATCTTTTCATCGCTGCAGGTGCTCACGAACACCTGCTGCTGGTTGGTCGATACCGCGAGCCCGATCGGGTCGCCACCCACCGGCACGGTCGCGACGACGTTGCCGGTCGCGGTGCTGATCACCGAGACCGTGCCGGACCCGGAATTGGCGACGTAGGCCCAGCGACCGTTCGCGGTGACCACGAGTTTGCGCGGGCTGGTCCCGACCGCGATGGTGGCCGGCGCGACCGGCCGGGTCGCGGCGCTCGTCTTCGAGGCGGTCTGATAGCCGGCTTTCGTGCCGGTCACGGTCACGGTCACGCGCTTTCCCACCTGGGTGTTCGATGGCGTGAAAGCGGATGCGGTGGCGCCGGGTACCGTCACACCGTTCACCTTCCAGCGGTAGGACAGCGCCACCGGGGCCGGCTTCCAGGTGCCCGGCGAGGCAGTGAGGCGCCGCCCGGCCTGCGGGGTGCCGGTGATCGTCGGGACCGGGGTGGCGGTGAACAGGCGTGCGGTTGACAGGCTCACGTTGGACTGGCTCACCTGCACGGAGCGGGGCGCGCTCGTCACAGGGGCTGCAAACGCCGCCGGCGCGGAGGCCAACACCGCTGCTCCCACGGTGAGCGCCGTGAGAGCGAAGCGCAGGCCACGGCGATGGAGGGTTACAGGTGCGCTCATGGCATCCACATTTCTTGAATAGGCAAAAGGGTCGGGGCGACTGGCGATGCTGCGGGTCACAGTAACCCCCTGACGAACCGGAGACAAGGGTAGACCGGCGGGCTATCATGGCGCCATGTCTGCCCAGCCGGACGCCTACACCGCGGCTCTGGACCGTGCACTGCTGCACGCCCTCGCCTGGCTAGCGTCGTTACCCACCCGCCCGGTCGGCCCTCGGGTCGACGCCGATACCCTGGCCGCGCTGTCGGCCGGCCCGCTGCCCCCAGCCCCGACGCCGGCGGCCGCTGTCATCGATGAATTGGCTTCCTTCGCGGAACCCGGGCTGATGGCGATGCCATCCGGCCGGTTCTTCGGGTGGGTGATCGGGGGAACACTGCCCGCCGCGCTCGCCGCCGACTGGCTGGTGAGTGCGTGGGACCAGAACGCCGGAATGCGCTTCGCCACACCCGCGACCGCCGTGCTCGAAGAGACCGCAGCCGGTTGGCTGCTCGACCTGCTCGGGCTGCCCCCGAAAGCGGATGTGGGATTCACCACCGGTGCGACGATGGCGAATTTTGTCGGTCTCGCCGCCGGTCGGCAGTGGGTTCTGGAGCGGGCCGGCTGGAACCCGGACAGGGACGGCCTGGCCGGTTCGCCGCGCGTGCGGGTGTTCGTGGGGGCGGAGCGTCACGACGTCATCGATCTCGCGCTGCGCTACCTCGGCCTCGGAGCGCCCATCGTGGTCGAAGTCGACCGGGAAGGACGATTGCGGCCAGACGCACTGGCCGAGCTGCTGGATGCCGGGTCCGGCCCGGCCATCGTCTGTCTGCAGGCCGGCAACCTGCATTCCGGAGCAGCAGACCCGATGGACGCCGCGATCGACGTGTCCCACCGACACAACGCGTGGGTGCACATCGACGGAGCGTTCGGCTTGTGGGCCGCCGCCAGCCCGAGCTATCGTGACCAGCTCGCCGGCCTGGACCGGGCCGACTCCTGGGCGACGGACGCTCACAAAACCCTCAACGTTCCCTACGACTGCGGGGTGGCGATCGTGTCCCGGCCCGAAGTCGTGCGCCAGGTGTTCGGCGTGCACACGAGCTATCTGGTGGCGGCCGATGGCACTCCCGCCAACCCGGGACCCGGCAATCCGTTCGAGAAGGTGCCCGAGCTGTCCCGCCGGGCTCGGGGTGTTCCGGTGTGGGCGGCGCTCCGCGCGCTCGGCCGGGCCGGCACGATCGCACTGGTGGACGGCCTCGCGGCGAATGCGCGGGCCCTGGCCGAGGGACTCAGCTCGCTGCCCGGCGTCGAGATTCTCAACGAGGTGGTGTTCACGCAGGTGTGCGTGAGCTTCGGCAGTGATGACCGCACCCGGCGGGTGACGCAGCAGCTCCTCGCCGACGGTTCGGCGTGGATGTCGGGGTCGCGCTGGCACGACCGGGACATTCTGCGCATCTCGGTGAGCAACTGGTCGACGGATGCCGCGGACGTCGCCCTCTCCCTCGCCGCGGTGGCGCGGGCCTGCGCGGCCACTGACGCTGAGGGGGCGTCAACGGATACGTCGGCAGCAGATGCGACGACCGCAGCTCGGCCGACCGACCCGCGCCCACCTTCGGACGATCGAGACTGACCGCTCGCTTAGGCTCGGCAGCCCGCACTACAACCGCCGTACCCAGCCTGCCTCCCGCTCCTGGGCAGCCCCGTCGAGATCGAGGCCGCCGAGGGCGCCGCGCACTGCCGCACTGGACAGGCCGGCTCGGCGCGCCAGATCGGCGACCGTACGCGGCGAGCGACCGCTCAACGCATCGAACACACGCACCTGATCGCTCGTGCGCGGTATCGGCCCGGAGCCGGCGTCACTGTCGGGAAAATCCAGCGGAACCTGGATCGACCGCTCACCGACCAGCTCGGCCATCTCGGTCGGGTTGGTGACACAGACCGCGGCGAATTCGCGAATGAGACGGTGGCAGCCGGCCGAGGTGGGGCTCGTGATCGGCCCCGGCACAGCGCCGAGCGGTCGACCCAGTGCCGAAGCGTGGCCGGCGGTGTTGAGCGAACCCGACCGCCAGCCGGCTTCGAGCACGACCGTCGCCGCGCTCGCCGCGGCGATCAGCCGGTTTCTTTGCAGAAAGCGCCACTTGGTGGGGGCCGCCCCGCAGGGCAGCTCCGACACGACGGCTCCGGTCGCCACGATGCGCGTCAGCAGGGAATCGTGCCCGCTCGGGTAGAACCGGTCGACTCCCCCGGCGAGGAACGCCACGGTGATGCCGTCACTGGCGAGCGCGGCTCGGTGGGCCATCCCGTCGATGCCATACGCGGCACCGGAGACGATGGCGAAACCGCGGTCGACGAGCCCGGCCGACGCTTCCATGGCGATGTGTTCGCCGTACCCGGTCGCTGCCCGGGCCCCGACCAGCGCGATTGAATTGGTCAGGGCGGCGAGGGCGCCCGGCACACCCCGCCACCACAGCGCGAGCGGAGCATGCTGCTCGAGGTCGTCGAGCGCGGACGGCCAGAGGGCGTCCGTGGCCAGCAGCAGCTGGGTCTGCATGCGGGCCGCCTGCTGTAGCGAGCGGATGACCTCGTTCGAGTTGAGCCGCGGCCGCCAGCGTTGCAGTCCCAGGTCGAGGGCCTGTTCCAGCTCAGCGCTGGTGTCGGCATCCGCTTCGGTGGGGTCGGCGCTGGGGCTGGCGGCGAAGACGATGTCGGGTTTGCCCGGCTCATCGCCCAAGGCGTCGCGCACGAGTGCGCCGATGCGCACGGGGCTCCACGACTCGAGAACGGCGGTCAGGGCCACGCTCGCACCGACGCTGGCCACAAGCAGTCCGGCGGTACCATCCCCGGGTTCGGCCAGGCCCGACCAGGCGGCGCGAGCAAACACCTCGCCGGCGGTGGCGGGGTCGTCGCCCTGCGCCTGGGCACCGCGCACACCCGCGACGAGTTCGCCCACTCGGGTCTCATCCAGACCGAACAGCGTCATGACGTCATTCCTTTGCGTAGGTAGAGGGCCTGGCCCACCTGGTCGGGGCCGGGGATGCTCAGACCGTCATAGTCGGCGAGGGTCCAGGCGATGCGCAGCACTCGGTCATAGCCGCGCATGGTGATGCCACCGCGCTCGAGCGCTCGATCAAGCCCCGCCGTGGCGCTCGGGGCCAGACGCACCGGCGCGCCGCGCAGCCACGGGCCGGGCACCTGGGAGTTCAGCGTCCACGGTGTGCTGCCGAGCCGTTCGGCCGCTGCGGCCCGCGCGGCCACCACTCGTTGCCTGGCGGTGACGCTCGTCATGCGCTGCGTACCGGCGGCGACGCGCAGCTGGGCGGCGGTGATGCGCTTCACGTTGAGCTGGATGTCGATGCGGTCCAGCAGCGGTCCGGAGATGCGGGCGAGGTAGCGGCGGCGCGCGTTCGGTGGGCAGGTGCAGCTGAGGTCGCCAGCGCCGTATTTCCCGCACGGGCATGGGTTCGCCGCCATCACCAGCTGAAACCGGGCCGGAAAATGGGCCACGGCGTTGGCCCGGTGGATGCTGATCCAGCCGGATTCGAGCGGCTGGCGCAGGGCATCGAGCACGGGCGAAGCGAATTCGGGCGCCTCGTCGAGGAACAGAACGCCGTGCGAGGCCTGCGAGGCGGCCCCCGGCCGAATCTGCCCGCCGCCGCCGCCGACCATGGCGGCCGCTGTCGCGGTGTGGTGCGGCGCCTCCCACGGCGGCCGCGTGATCAGGGCACCGCCGAGTCCGAGGCCGCTGAGCGAACGCAGTGAGCTCACTTCGAGCGAGCTGACCGGGTCGAGGTCGGGCAGCAGACCGGGCAGGCGGGCGGCGAGCATGGTCTTACCGGCGCCGGGCGGGCCGAGCAGAAACACGTGGTGCCCGCCGGCCGCCGCGATCTGCAGGGCCAGGATGGCGTCGTCGTTGCCGATCACGTCGGCGAGGTCGGGTTCGGCGGTGAGGCTGTCGGGTGTGACCGCTGCCAGAATGGGCTCGACCGGTTTCGGCGTGAGTTTGGCGCCGTGGAAGATCGCCGCCTCCCGCAGCGAGGCTACGCCGATCACCCGCATGTCGGGAACAAGCCCGGCCTCGGCTTCGTTGCCGATGGGCACCATGACCGTGGTGTGCCCGAGGCGGGCGGCGGTCATCACCCCCGGCAGGATACCCGGCGTCGGCCGCAGCCGGCCGTCGAGGGCGAGCTCGCCGAAGTGCACGACCTTTCCGACCGATTCGCCGGACACCGTGCTGTCGGCGGCGAGGCAGGCCAGCGCGATCGCGAGGTCGAACCCGGCGCCGTGCTTGGGCAACGCGGCTGGCGACAGATTGATGGTGAGGCGGTGAATGGTGAGGGGGCATCCGCTGTTAGCAGCCGCGGCGCGCACCCGCTGGGTGGCCTGGGAGAGGGCTGCATCGGGTAGCCCGATCAAAATCATGCCGGGCAGTTGCGCCGAGATGTCGGCCTCGACCTCAACGAGCGCGCCGGTAAGCCCGAGCAGCGCCACCGCGTGGGTGCGGGCGATTCCCATCAGAACACGCCCTCAAGGTGTTCGATGATGGGTTCCCGGCCCGCCGGGGCAATCACCGCCACGACGTCGAGCCGGATCTGGCGTGGCCACCGCTCGGCCGCCGCGCACCAGGCGGCGGCGAGGCGGCGCATCCGCGCGAGCTTTTTCACGGTGATGGCTTCAAACGGATGCCCGAAACTCAGGCTGCTGCGCGTCTTTACCTCGACGAAGACGACTGCGGCGCCCTGCTGCACGACGAGGTCGATCTCGCCCTCTGTACACCGCCAGTTGCGAGTCAGGATGGTGTAGCCGGCGCCCTGCAGAAAGCGCGCGGCCTGTTCTTCACCGAGTTTGCCGAGTTCGTCTTTGCGCGCCACGAGTGCCTCCGAGAACAGAGTGCGCTCTCTCACCCGGCCGAAGCCTCGCCGCTGCCAGGTTGGTGGACAGCGCCGCCGGTGGGGCAACTGTGCAGGAGGCGGCGGGCAGGAGCGGCGCTCTTCGCTCACGGCGCCGACCGGCCTGCTGTCTCGCGGAATGTTCCCGTTCGCGCGGCAGGCTACTCGGCGTGCAGCACGAACAGGCGGCGCACGACGTCGCCGGCTACAAGGGCGTCGAGGCTTTCATTGAGGTCGCGCAGCGGGCGGGTGTCGGTGTGCAGCAGCTCGACCGGCAGCCCGCCGTCCCGCCAGAGCTGCAGGTAAGCCGGAATGTCCCGGCTCGGCACGGAGTCCCCCATGTAGGAGCCAAGGAGGCGACGGCCTAGGCCGGCGAACTGCAGCGCCGGCGTCGTAATGGTCTGCTCTGGATGCGGCAGACCCACCGAGACGAGGGCGCCGCCGCGGGTGAGCAGAGCCAGGCTTGCCTCCATCACGCGGGCGCTGCCGACGGCCTCGATGGCCAGGTCGACACCGTCGCCGGCGTGCTCACGCACCAGGTCGGCTGCTTGCTCTGGCGATCCGGCGTGGTGCGCGCCGCAGCGCAGGGCCAACGCCTGCTTCGCGGGCAGCGGATCGATCGCGATCACGGTCGTGCCGGCCACCTGGGCTGCGGCCATGACGGCCATCAGGCCGACCGCCCCGAGACCGAACACGATCACGGACTGGCCGGGCGCGAGGGCGCCGGTGTTGAGCACGGCGCCGATGCCGGTGAGGGCCGCGCAGCCGAACATGGCGGCCACATCGAAGGGAACATCCTGATCGATGGCGACGACCGATTCGCGGGCGACGACCGCGTACTGCGAGAACGCCGAGACACCGAGGTGGTGGTTGATGCGCTCCCCCGCGCTGCTGGCCAGCACGGCCGGGCCGTGCAGGAGATCACCGGTGCCGTTGGCCTCGGCGCCGCGGTGGCAGAGTGCGGGGCGCCCGGCCAGGCAGGCCCGGCAGTCGCCGCAACTCGGCACGAAGACCAGCACAACTCTGTCGCCGACGGCCAGGTCGTCGACGCCGTCGCCGAGCGCGGTGACGGTGCCGGCCGCCTCATGCCCCAGGGCCATCGGCAGCGGGCGAATCCGTGAGCCGTCGATGACGGACAGGTCGGAGTGGCAGAGGCTGGCCCGTTCGATGCGCACGAGCACCTCGCCGGCGCGCGGCGCCGGCACCGGAATCTGCTCAAACGTCAGCGGGCGGCTCTTGGCATACGGCCGGGCGGCGCCGGCGTCGCGAAGAATGGTACTGAGCATCGTTGCTGGAGTCATTCCTCCAACCTAACGCCAGATGCGACGTACGCTGGGCCTATGACTCTGCGCGACCGGCTGACCGATCTGGGCATGCTCGCCATGAACGGCGTGCACCGGATGCTGCTGGTTACGACCCGCGGACGCCTCGGCTGGACCATCGGCACCATGGCGGCCGTCGAACTGCACACGATCGGCCGCAGCAGCGGGCAGCGTCGGTCGACGATGCTCACGGCGCCGATTCACGAGGGCGGCCGGTACGTGCTGGTGGCGTCCAAGGGCGGCGACGACCGGCATCCGTTCTGGTATGCCAACCTCGTGGCCCAACCCGAGGTGGAGCTGACCATTCGCGGGGTGACGCGGCCGTTTCGGGCGCGCACCGCGTCATCCGCTGAGAAGGCCGAGCTGTGGCCGCGTATCATCGCCGCATACCCCGGCTATCGGAAGTACCAGACGAAGACCGACCGTGACATCCCCGTGGTCATCTGCGACCCCCGCCCCTGAATTGAGGACGGGGCCTGGGCCCGGAACGCGGGCCCAGTTTATAGACTGGGCCCAAGGACGGGGCCCGGGCCCCGTCCAGATCACACGGGTCAGGCGACGGGCTCGAGGGCCGCGGCGGGAACGATGGCCGGGAAGATGGGCGCGTGCGCGCCTGACATCTCTTCAAGCACCCGAATCACCTGGCAGCTGTAGCCGTATTCGTTGTCGTACCAGACGTAGAGAACGGCCTTCTGGTCGGTGACGATGGTGGCCAGTCCGTCGACGATGCCGGCGCGACGCGAGCCGAGGAAGTCGCTCGAGACCACTTCGGGCGAGTCGATGAAGTCAATCTGGCGGTGCAAGGAGGAATGCAGCGACATGGTGCGCAGGTAGGTGTTGAGCTCGTCCTTGTCGGTCGCGCTGGCAAGGTTGAGGTTGAGGATGGCCATCGACACGTCGGGGGTGGGCACCCGGATGGCGTTGCCGGTGAGCTTGCCGGCCAGTTCGGGCAGCGCCTTGGCGACGGCCTTGGCAGCACCGGTCTCGGTAATCACCATGTTGAGCGCGGCGGAACGGCCGCGACGATCGCCGGAGTGGAAGTTGTCGATGAGGTTCTGGTCGTTGGTGAACGAGTGCACCGTTTCCACGTGGCCGTCGATGATGCCGTACCGGTCGTTGATGGCCTTGAGCACCGGGGTGATCGCGTTCGTGGTGCAGGATGCCGCGGTGATGATGCGGTCGCTCGGCAGGATGTCGGTGTGGTTGATGCCGTGCACGATGTTCTTGAGCGTGCCCTTGCCGGGCGCGGTCAACAACACCCGGGCGACGCCGGGGCACTTGAGGTGCTGCGACAGGCCCTCTTCGTCACGCCACTTACCGGTGTTGTCAACAACGATGGCGTCGTGGATGCCGAACTGCGTGTAGTCGACGCTGGCCGGGTCGCCGGAGTAGATCACCTGAATGAGCGTGCCGTTGGCGAGGATGGTGTTGTTCTCCTCGTCGATGGTGATCGTGCCCTCGAAGGGGCCGTGCACCGAGTCGCGACGCAGCAGGCTGGCCCGCTTGACGAGGTCGTTGGCCGAGCCGCGACGCACGACGATCGCGCGCAGGCGCAGGCCCTGGCCGCCGCCGGCATGTTCGATCAGGATGCGCGCAAGCAGCCGGCCGATGCGACCGAACCCGTAGAGCACGACGTCGGTGCTGGTGCGGCCGTCGAGTCCGTGCTGGCCGACGACGTCGGCGAGTTCGGCGCGCAGGTATTCGTCGAGGGTGACCCGGTCGTTCTGCTCACGAAACCCGAGAGCCAGGCGTGCGAGGTCGATCGACGCGGCACCAAGATTGAGACCGTCGACAGCTTGCAGAATCGGGAGGGTCTCGTCGAGCGGAAGCTCGACATCCGCTATGTGGCGGGCGAAGCGATGCGCCTTCAACAGACCGACGACCGACTTGTTGACGAGGCCGCGCCCGTAGACGCTCGTCACGACGGTGTTGTCGCGGTAGAGGCGCCCGATCAGGGGAATCATCGCCTCGGCGAGAGCCTCGCGGTTGCTCCACGTTGCACGGGCACGATCAGCGTCCTGGATCACAGGGTTGCCTTCCTAAACCTTCGTCGGTCTTGTCCGGCCACCCGAGGCCCCGGAGTCATTCCTTATTCGTCGAGCGCAAGTTCCTTGGGAAGTTCGAAGTCTTTCGACGCGAGTTCTTCCACGTTGACGTCCTTGAAGGTCAGCACGCGCACCGATTTCACGAATCGATCGGAACGGTAGACGTCCCAGACCCAGACATCCTTCATGGTCAGTTCGAAGTAGAAGTCGTGTTCCGTGTCGCGACGCACCAATTCGACCTCGTTCGCGAGGTAGAAGCGTCGTTCGGTTTCGACGACGTACTGGAACTGACCAACCACGTCTCGATATTCCCGGTACAGGGCCAACTCGACCTCGCGGTCGTAGTCCTCGAATTCGTCTTCTTCCATGGTGACTTTATCTTACGCTGAGATTTTGAGCCACGATTTTCGGTGTAAGGGGCTCGGCCCGAGCAGGTCGATGGCGCTCAGGTGTGCCGCACTGCCGTAGCCCTTGTTCGACGCCCAGCCGTAGCCGGGGGTGTCGTCGTGCGCGGCGATCATGAGACGATCGCGGTGCACCTTGGCAATAACGGATGCCGCCGCCACCGACCCGCAGTCCCGGTCGGCCTTGATGCGGGTCACGACGTTCAGCGGGGTGGCCAGTGCCTTGTTCAGCCAGTCGTCGCTGCCGTCGAGCAGTACGATGCTGCCGGCCACGTCGACGCCCTGCGCGTACAGCTCGGCCAGGGCTCGCTTACCGGCCAGCCCGAGGCAGGCGATGATGCCGAGCTGGTCGACCTCGGCGGCCGAGGCGAGCCCGACGGCCGAGTAAGTTGCCCAGGCAACGGCGAGCGGCGCGAGCAGTTCGCGGCGCGGTTCGCTGAGCATCTTCGAATCGCGCAAGCCCACTGGCATGGTCAGAACGGATGCGTTCACCGCGGCGAATCCCACGGCCACCGGCCCGGCGAGGGCGCCGCGACCCACCTCGTCGCAGCCGATCACGAATCGGGCGCCGGTGCGGAGCAGGTCGAGCTCCACGTCGAGGGTGGGGTCGGACACCGCCACTAGTCGGTGCCCGTGTCCGCTTGTTCCACCTCGCGAAACACGTCGGGATAGTCGTCGAGCCAGGCCCAGCGCGCGAGGGGCCAGCTCACGACGAGCGCTCGACCGACGACATTCTCGACCGGAACGTACCCCTTGCCGGCTGTCTCGCCGTTGTAGCGGGAGTCCTTGGAGTTGTAACGGTTGTCGCCCATCATCCAGAGTGAGTCAGCCGGGATGGTGACGTCGAAGTCGTCCTGGGAGACCTTGGTCTCACCGGCCGGCAGCAACACGTAGGCCGACTCGTCGAGCGGCACGTCGTTGACGCTCATCTGGCCGAGGGCGTTGCAGCAGACAACGTGGTCGCCGGGCAGCCCGATGACCCGTTTGATGAGGTGGTCGTTGCTGTCGGGTGCCGACAAGCCGACGACCGAGAGCAGCCAGTCGGCTCCGGCCACGATCGGGTTCTGCACGATCTCGGGCTGGGGCAGCAGCCATCCGCCCGGGTCTTTGAACACGATGACGTCGCCGCGGGTGAGCGGGATTAGTTCGGGTTCGAGCTGGTTCACGATGATGCGGTCGTTGATCTGCAGGGTGTTCTCCATCGATCCGGAGGGGATGTAGAAGGACCGGATCAGGAACGTTTTGATCAGAAATGAGATGAGCAGTGCAACCACGAAGATGATGAGCAGGTCGCGGATGAACAGCAAGACGCCGCGCTTCTTGCTGGGCGCCTGCGTGCTGCGGGCCGTCTTGCGGGGAAACCTCTTCGACTCTGACACCCGACGATCGGACCTGGAGGCGAGCACTTCATCTGTCATTTAACCGCCTGAGCTCCCCACCAGTTTAGGTGATGGGGAGCTCAGGGAAGAATCCGGTTACAGCGGTTTAGCGCGAAAGTTAGCGCTTTTCCTTGATCTTGGCCTTCTTGCCGCGCAGGTCGCGCAGGTAGTACAGCTTCGCGCGACGAACGTCGCCGCGGGTCACGATCTCGATGTGGTCGATGACCGGGGAGTGCACCGGGAAGGTACGCTCGACACCGATTTGAAAGCTGACCTTGCGAACGCAGAACGTTTCGCGCACGCCTTCGCCGGAGCGGCCGATGACGACTCCCTGGAAGACCTGGATACGAGAGCGGGTTCCCTCAATGATGTTGACGTGAACCTTGACGGTGTCGCCGGCACGGAAGTCAGGAAGATCCTTCTTCAGTGATGGGGCGTCTACCGCGTCGAGAATATGCATGTTGTTTCGCTCTCTGTACCCGCCACAGGTCGACTACGCTAGGTGCTTCATTCGAAGCAATCAGTATGAGGATGTGCGCCGCAACATGCAGGTTCCCCTGTGGCAGAGTCCTGCAGCGGCACAATCGCCTATTCTGCCATGAACTCGCGCCGGCTGCAAAGTCGGGCGCGGCTCAGGGCCGGTCGCGTTTTTCTTCGATGACGATGGTTTCGGGGGTGGCCCGTCGGCCAGACGGTGGAGTCGCAGTCGTGCGGTTAGGCAGCGGATGCCGCGGCCCGGCCGAATCGGACTGTACGGGCATCTGCCCGCGCGCCGTCTGTTCCACCAGGTCGACCATGGCGCGCATGCGACGCTTGGCGGAGTCAACCAGCTCCCAGACGGCGAACCAGAACACGGCGAGGCCGCCCAGGATGACGAGCACGCTGAGCCAGCCCGCGGCATCCGTGGAAAAGGGGATGGCGATGATGAGGGCATGCCAGAGGGCGAGCACGCCGACGTCGGCGTAGGAGACGGCCCGGTTTTCGCGTACTTCTTTGCGCGCGAAGATGACGAGGGCGACGAGCAGCATGCCGAGGCCGATGAGCACGGCTCCGAAGAAGATGCCCAGCACCGCCCAGGCACCCGATCCGAAGATCGATGACCCGACGAGGAGCCAGAGCGGCAGGGCTCCGGCGGCGATGAATTGCCAGTGGTAGAAGGTGCGGCGGATGATCACGGCGTAAGTTTATCGACGGGGACTGACACTAACCTTGGCGTTCGCTGGTGGCTGAAGCTAGGAAACCCTGCGGGGCATCAGGTCGGGCCGCACACGTTCGGTGCGTTCGATCTGCTGCTGACGCCGCCAGGTGCTGATGGCCCCGTGGTCGCCGCTGCGCAGCACCGGCGGCACGTCGAGGCCGCGCCAGCTGGCCGGCTTGGTGTAACTGGGATATTCGAGCAGGCCGTCTTCGTGGGATTCCTCGACCAGGCTCGCCGGATTGCCGACCACGCCGGGAATGAGCCGGCCGATCGCTTCGATCATGGCCATCACGGCGACCTCTCCCCCGTTGAGCACGTAATCGCCCAGGCTGACCAGCCGCACCCGTCCGCGCTGCGAATAGTGGTCGACGACGCGCTGATCGATGCCTTCGTAGCGGCCGCAACCGAAGACAAGGTGCTGCTCGAGCGAGAGTTCCCTGGCCATGGCCTGGGTGAACTGGTCGCCGGCCGGCGAGGGAAAGATGAGGATGGGGCCGGTATCGGTCGGTGCGTCGGCCGCGTTGCCGGTGATCGGTGTTTTGGTCGTGGCTGAGTCGGCCGGATCAGATTCAGGCTGAGCACCCAGGATGGCGTCGAGGGCGTTACCCCACGGCTCGGGCTTCATCACCATGCCGGCGCCGCCGCCGTAGGGGGTGTCGTCGACCGTGTGGTGTCGGTCGTGGGTGGAGTCGCGCAGGTTGTGCACGCCCAGGTCGATCAATCCGCTCTGGCGGGCTTTGCCGAGCAGCGACAGGTCGAGCACATCGAAGAATTCGGGAAAAATGGTGACAATATCGATGCGCATGGTCAAATTCTAGAAGAGTTGGGCGTGCTCTTTCGCCTCGAGGTAGCGGTCGATGACCAGATCGACCAGCGCGCCGGGGGCTTCTTCCCCCGGCAGCAGTAGCGGGGCGGTGACCCGGTCGGCGCCTTCGCCCTGGGTGCGGGTGAGGTCGAAGAAGAATCCGGGCGCCATCAGATAGGTACTCACGGTGACGCTGGCGCCGCGCAATCGGGCCGCGGTGACGGCGCAGGCCAGGCGAGGCGACGCGGCGGAGAGAAACCCCACGGTGACGCGCACCCCGAGCCGCTGCTGCAGCATCGCGCCGACCCGGCGGCAGTCCTCGACGGCGCGCCCGTCGCTCGAGCCGGCCGCGGCGAGCACGATCTCCTGGCCCGGTACCAGCGGGTCGAGTCCGGCGGCGTGCAGGCGCTGTTCGAGCACGTCGATGAGCCGGTCATCGGGGCCGAGCGCCCGCGACAGGGCGGTCACGCGCTCGTGAGCGCTGGTCTCCCGTTGCAGGTCGACGTGCACGTGGTACCCGGCCGAGAGCAGCAGCGGCACGACGACCGCGGCGTTGTCGCAGCGCACCGCACTGAGGCTCGCCGCGACATCCGGCTGCTGCACATCAACGAAACCGCCGAGCACGGCGAGATCGGGGCGGGCGCGGGCGACGCCGTCGACGAGGCCCTTGATGGCGGCCTGCCCGTCGGCCGAGTTGGTGCCGTGCGAAATGGCCACGAGCGCGGCGGGTACGACTGTGGACCGACCATCAGGCGGTCGTTGCGCGGTCTGCCGTTCCCCGAGCAGGGTCATGCCGCCGCTAGCTCGCCCGGGTCAACAGCCACCTCGATGTACCCACCCACGATGCGGGTTTCGTAGGTGTTCAGCACGAGCGTCGGGTTGGTGAAGCATTCTCCGGTGCCGAGGTCGTAGACCTCTTTGTGCAACGGTGAGGCGATGGTGGGGCGGTCGCCCTTGGATCCGACGATGCCGCGAGCCATGACGTTGGCCTCGGTGTGCGGGTCGCGGTGGTCGACGGCGTAGATCTCGGTCGGCGAGAGCAGAAACAGGGCGATCTGTTTCATGCGAATGAGGGCTGCCTCGCCCCAGCTGGGTTCCAGATCGGTCACGGCGCAGGCGCGCTCCCAGACCAGGGTTGGGGTGTTGCTCGGACGGGTCTCGGCCAGTGTCATCGTCATGGTGCGCTCCCAGGGGGTGTTCGGTGTTGCGTTGGTCCCACGGTAGGCGAGCCATATTTCGGCTGGTCGCCCGCCATGTTTCCCCTTCGTGAAACCCGCCTCACAGTGGGGGTGGCCCGCTGTGGGGCTTTCGACCAGCACGGGACACACAAGCGACACGAGGGGGAAACTGCCCCGAACTACGCTCACAATTGCCCCGCTCTGAAAGGATGCTGATGCCAGCTTCTCGTGAAACCGCTTCCGCGTATTCTGCCCCAGCCACCGCAGCATCCGCTGTGGAAGCGACACACGCCGTCACATCGGCCAGCCCAGCGGATGCCGCCACTTCGGCTTCGGGAACACCGCGCCGCGTCATCGTGATCGGCGGCGGCCCCGCCGCGCACCGCCTCACCGACGCCCTGCACTCCCGGGACACCGAACACACCCTCTCGATCATTGTGCTGGCCGAGGAGAACCACCGGCCCTACGACCGGGTCGCGCTGAGCCAGCGCCTCGCCGGCCTGATCGACCTCACCCTCGAACCCACGGCGCCGTGGGACAGCGAGCGCATCGCGCTGCGCATCAACGAGCGGGCCACGAGCATCGATCGGGTCGCCCAGACCGTCACCACCGAGGCCGGAGTCGTGCTCGAGTATGACGAGCTCGTGCTCGCCACCGGGTCGAGCGCCCCGATACCGGAGCTGCCGGGTCGCGAGCACATCCGGGTCTACCGCACCGTCGACGACGTCGATGCCCTCGTCGACGAGCTCGCCTCCCTCACCGTCTCCCTCGGCCGCACCCCGAAGGTGGTCGTGGCCGGCGGCGGCCTGCTCGGCCTCGAAGCGGCCGGCGGACTGCACAAGCTCGGCGCCGAGTCGGCGATCGTGCACTCCGGCGGCTGGCTGATGTCGGCGCAGCTCGACGAGGGCGGCGGGCAGGCCCTCGGCCGCCTGATCGTGGCCCAGGGCATCGAATTGCACCTCGGCACCCGGGCCCGCACCATTCTCACCAACGATGACAACTCCGCGATGACCGGTCTGCAGCTCGGCAACGGCCGGGAGATCGGCGCCAACATGGTCGTTTACGCAATCGGCATCTCGCCGCGCGACGAACTGGCACGAGATGCCGGCCTCACCGTGGGCAGCCACGGCGGCGTCACGATCGGCAACGACTGTCGCACGAGCGACACGAATATCTGGGCGATCGGCGAGGTCGCCAGCTGGAATGATCGCTGCGTCGGCCTGGTCGCTCCGGCCAACGCCATGGCCGAAGTGGTCGCCGACCGACTGCTCGGCGGCACCGCCGAGTTCACCACCGTCGACGACGCCACCAAGCTCAAACTTTCGGGAGTGGACGTCGCGAGCTTTGGCGACGCCCTCGCGACCACGCCGGGCTCGCTCGAAATCGTCTACGCTGACCCGGCCCGCGGGCTGTACCAGAAACTCGTCATGACCGACGACGCCAAAACCCTGCTCGGCGGCATCTTCGTCGGCGACGCCACTCCCTACTCGGCCCTGCGCCCGATGGTGGGCCGCGAGCTCAGCAGCGAACCAGCCGCCTATCTCTCGGCGGCCGGCGCCGAGGCTCCGGCCGGCGATGAACTGCCCGACGACGCTCTGGTCTGCTCCTGCAACATGGTCTCGGTCGGCGAGGTGCGCAGCGCCGTACGCGGCGACGAGCACTCGGAAGCCTGTACCGAACTCGGCGCTCTCAAGGTCTGCACCCGCGCCGGAACCCAGTGCGGGTCGTGCGTGCCGCTGGTCAAGAAGATTCTCGAGGCCGAGCTGACGGCATCCGGTCAAACGGTCTCGCACGCCCTGTGTGAGCACTTCGAACTGAGCCGGCAGGAACTGTTCGAGTCGGTGCGGGTGCTCGGGCTCACGTCGAGCGACGAGATCTTCTCCCGCTTCGGCACCGGTCGCGGCTGCGACGTCTGTAAGCCGGCCGTCGGATCGATTCTGGCCAGCCAGAACACCGCCTACATTCTCGACGCCGGCCGCGGCACCCTGCAGGACACCAACGACCGCGCCATGGCCAACATGCAGAAGGACGGCACCTATTCGGTCGTGCCGCGCATTCCCGGCGGTGAGATCACACCGACCAAACTCGCCGTGATCGCAAAGGTCGCCCTCGACTTCGACCTCTACACCAAGATCACCGGCGGCCAGCGCATCGATCTGTTCGGCGCCCGCCTGGAGCAGCTGCCTGATATCTGGCGCATCCTCGTCGATGCCGGCTTCGAGTCGGGTCAGGCCTACGGCAAGGCGCTGCGCAACGTGAAATCCTGCGTCGGCTCGACCTGGTGCCGCTTCGGCGTGCAGGATGCCGTTGGTCTCGCCATTCGGCTCGAGCTGCGCTATCGCGGACTGCGCGCGCCGCACAAGTTCAAGTTCGGCGTCTCGGGCTGCGCACGGGAATGCGCCGAAGCCCGGGCCAAAGACGTGGGCATCATCGCGAGCGACAACGGCTGGAACATGTACGTCGGCGGCAACGGCGGGTTCCAGCCGGCGCACGGGCAGCTGCTGGCGACCGACCTCGACGAAGAAACCCTGATCAAATACATCGACCGCTACATGATGTATTACATTCGCACGGCCGATCGGATGCAGCGCACCGCCCGCTGGATGGAAGACCTGGAGGGCGGCCTCGATCACGTGCGCGACGTCGTCGTCAACGACTCGCTCGGCCTCGCCGCGGAGCTCGAACAGGCCATGCTCGCCCACGTTGACAACTATGAAGACGAGTGGGCCGCGACGCTCGCTGACCCGGAACGCCTGCGCCGGTTTCGCTCCTTCGTGAACGCGCCGACCGAACCAGACCCGAGCATCGCGCTCGTTACGGAGCGTGACCAAATCAGGCCGGCCACCCCGGCCGAACGGGCCTCGTCGAGTACTGTTCTACTAAGTGGAAGCCGCATTCCCGTTCGAAAAGAGTAAGCAGATGACAGCCCAGAGTTCCCCTAGGCCTGGGTCAGTCGGCACCGGGTCGGTCATCCTGGTCGGTGGCGGCCCCGGCGCCGTCGAACTGCTGACCATGGCCGCCGTCACAGCGCTGGAACAAGCGGATGTCGTGCTGTTCGACCGCCTCGCCCCCAACGACGACCTCGCCTCCCTCGCGCCCCGGGCCATCCTGATCGACGTCGGCAAACGCGCCGGCAACCACCCGGTCTCGCAGACCGGGATCGAAGAACTCATGGTCGAGCATGCCCTCGCCGGCCAGCGCGTGGTGCGGCTCAAGGGCGGCGACCCCTACGTGTTCGGTCGCGGCAGCGAAGAAGTGCTCGCCTGCCACCGCAACGGCATCCCGGTCACCGTGATCTCGGGCGTCACGAGTGCGATCGCGGTGCCGGCCGCGGCCGGGATTCCACTGACCCACCGCGGCATCAGCCACGCCTTCACCGTGATCAGCGGGCACGCGCCACTCACCGACAACGAACTCGAAGGCCTCACCCTGCTCGGCAGCACCATCGTCGTGTTGATGGGCGTTGGCACGCTACCGACCTTCAGCCAGGGCCTGCTGCGCCACGGCATGTCCGCCGGCATGCCGGTGGCCATCATCGAGCGCGGGTTCAGCGCCACCCAGCGCACCACCGTGAGCACCCTGTCGACGGTCCTGGCGGATGCTGCAGCAGCCGGCGTGCGCAGCCCCGCCGTTCTGGTCGTCGGCGAGGTCGTGCGCCTCGCCTTCAGCGGCGACACCTCTGCCGAAGAGCTGGTGGCCAGAGCGGCCGCATTCGAGGAGACTGACTGATGGCCGGCGCCAACGACGAGGGCGGGATGGTCTCGGGAACGGGCGGTGTGTCGGGGGGCGAGGCTCTGGCATCCGCTTCACCCGACCTGCCCGCGCCGGATCTGCACGCGCACCATGTGCGCATGCCGGGAGCGACCGAACCGATCGAGGTCGCGGCGCCGTTTCTGCAGCCGAACCAGCTCGAAGGGTTTCGCATCGGGGTCACGAGCGATCGGCGTTCAAGCGACCTGATCGACGCCTTCGAGCGGCGCGGCGCCCGCGTGGTGCACGCGCCGACGCTGCGCATCGCGCACTCCCAGCAGGACGGCCCGCTACTCGAAGACACCCGCCTGATGATCGCGGCGCGGCCCGATGTTTTGCTCGCGACGACCGGCTACGGGGTGCGCCGCTGGTTCGAGGTGGCCGAGGCCGACGGCATCGGCTCCGCGCTGACCGACGCGTTGGCCGAGACAACCATTCTCGTGCGCGGGCCGAAAGCGCGCGGCGGCATTCGTGCGACCGGGCTGAACGATTCGGGAATGAGCGATTCCGAGACGACGGCCTCGCTCGTCGATAAGCTTCTGGCGGAGTACCCGCCGGGACTCGTGATCGGCATCCAGGTGCACGGCGCCACCGACGAGGTGCAGCTGGACCGGTTGCGGGCCGTGCACGAGCGTGTGCTCGTCGTCGCGCCCTACCGCTGGATCGCCATGGACGACACCGACGAGCGCGTTTACAAGCTGGTCGAGGCCATCTGCGCCCGCCAGCTGGACTGCGTCACGTTCACGAGCGCGCCGGCCGTGCACGCCCTGTTCACCGCGGCCGAGGGCATGGAAATGTACCCCGAGCTGATAGCGGCGCTGCGCTCCGAGGTGTGCGCGGCCGCCGTCGGCCCGGTAACCAGCGCCCCGCTGATGGCGGCCGGGATAGCCCCAATTCAGCCGACTCGGTTTCGCATGGGCGCGCTCATTCGGCTGGTCTGCGAACACCTCGAGCAGAACATGATCGAGCGGGTCGAGACCCAGAACGGGCTCGTGCAGCTGCGCGGCTCCATCGTGCAGGTCGGCGAGGAGCGGGTGCAGCTGCCGCCGACGGCGCTCGCCATCATGCGGGCGCTCATGCGGGCCCGCGGCGCGGTCGTCTCCCGCGAGGACCTCACGCTCGCGCTGGCCGGCGACTCCGACGATCACGCCATGGAGGTTTCGCTCAGCCGGCTGCGGCAGACGCTCGGCGTGCCCGGGCTGGTCGCGACGGTGGTCAAGCGCGGCTACCGCCTGAACGTCTAGCTCTCGCGGCGCACAAATGCCGGGCGGTTCCGCTGTGAAACACAACGAGACAGCCCGGCACGGGACGGTCGAAGTCTTAGTCGGCCGTAAGAGCGGATGCCGCGGCATCCGTTGCAGAGGCGGCGTCGGCATCCGTTTCAGGAGCTTCAGCCGGGTCTTCGGGGAGCTCTTCGAGCAGCCCGGGCGGCGGCGTGATCGTGACCAGGCCGTTCTTCACGTCGACGCTCGGCACGATGGCCTTTACGAACGGGATCATGACGTCGCCGGTAGGCGTCTTCACGATCAGCAGATCTTGGGCGGGCATGTGCTCGAGGCGACCAATGGTGCCGATGCGCACGCCGTCACGCATGACGGCGAGGCCGACCAGCTGGTGGTCGTACCAGGCGTCTTCTTCATCCGACTGCTCGGCGACATCCGCGTCGATCCAGAGGATCGCCTTCGCGAGCGCTTCGGCCGCACTGCGGTCGACGACATCCTTGAAAAATCCGACCGCGTGCTGGTTGTACCAGCGCAGCTCGACGAGTTCGATCGTCTTGCCGTGCCAGGCCGAACCGGTCGGAACCTGCAGCGTGAACACGGCGCCCGGGACGAAACGTCGTCCCGGGTCATCCGTGAACAGTTCAAGCTTGATTGCTCCCTTGAGGCCGTGAGCCTTGGTCAGGCGTCCCACCCGTAACTGCTGGGTGCGGTCCTTCTCGCTGTCGTCCACCGTCGTGTCGTTCACTGAACTAGAAATCGGTGTCGACGACGTCGACGCGAACGCGTCGACCATCGGCCAGAGCTGCAACGAGGGTACGCAGGGCCTTGGCGGTGCGACCCGCACGACCAATGACCCGGCCGAGATCCTCGGGGTTCACACGAACCTCGAGCACCTCGCCTCTTGCAGAATTCTTTTCTGCAACGTGCACATCGTCCGGGTGATCAACGATCCCCTTGACGAGGTGTTCGAGCGCGGGAGCAAGCAACAGTTACGCCTCTTCGGTTGCTTCGGCAGCAACCTCTTCTACCTTGGCGACCGGCTTCTCGGCCTTGGGCTTGAGAACCGGCTTCTTCTTCTCGTCGGCGACGAAAGCAGCCTTCGGTTCCTTCACCTTGACGGTGCTCTTGGCGTTCTTGTCGCCCTTGAAGATGCCCCAGTCGCCCGTGAGCTTGAGGAGTGCAGCAACCTGCTCGGTCGGCTGAGCGCCGACGCTGAGCCAGTACTGCGCACGCTCGGACTTGACCTCGATGACCGAGGGCTCCTCCGTGGGGTGGTAGATGCCGATTTCTTCGATGACACGACCGTCGCGCTTGGTGCGCGCGTCGGCAACGACGATGCGGTAGTACGGTGCACGGATCTTACCCATGCGCTTCAGACGGATTTTGACAGCCACAATTCTCCAGTGTTGATTCGGTGTTTGGCGAACCTTGGGCCGTGAGCGTGGGGGCACACTCGGCATAAGCTCTATAGGATCACGTTGCACCGAGATAGAGGGTCGGGCACAACGGATCGCGACTAATCATACTGTCAGAGATTACCTACATTGTGATAATCGGCCGTCTACGGCTTTCACCGGCCCACCCAAGGAGTACCCTGTGTCACTGGAATTCGCCCGATCCGCCCGCTCCACCGTGGGCATCGAGTGGGAGGTCGCCCTCGTCGACCGCGCGACCGGCGACCTGGTCAACATCGCCGACGAGGTGCTCGACGCCCTGCGCGGCCCCGACGGCTCCGCGCACCCCACGATCACCGGCGAGCTGCTGCTCAACACGGTCGAACTGGTCTCCGGTGTGCACGACACCGTCGGCCACGCCGTAGCGGATGTCGCCGGCCAGCTCGGCGAGGTGCGCCGAGCCCTGGCGGAACGCGAGGTCGACGTGATCTGCAGCGGCTCGCATCCGTTCGCGCAGTGGTTCGACCAGATCGTCACCGACAAGGCCCGCTACCACAAGCTCATCGACCGCACCCGGTGGTGGGGACGCAACATGATGATCTGGGGAATCCACGTGCACGTCGGCATCGAGGACAAAGCCAAGGTCATTCCGATCATGAACGGCCTGCTCACCTACGTGCCGCACCTGCAGGCGCTCAGCGCGTCGAGCCCGTTCTGGGCCGGCGTCGACACCGGCTATGCCAGCAACCGCTCACTGATGTTCCAGCAGTTGCCGACCGCCGGCCTGCCCTGGGATCTGCCCGACTGGGAAGCCTGGGAGCGCTACGTCGACGACCTGGCGGCGACCGGCATCATCGAGGACGTCACCGAGGTGCGCTGGGACATTCGCCCGTCACCGCGCTGGGGCACGATCGAGATTCGCGTCTGCGACGGCGTCTCGACCACCGTGGAGCTCGGCGCGATCGCCGCGTTCATCCAGTGCCTCGTCGAGTGGATGTCCACTCGCCTCGACGCGGGCGAAGACGTGCCGCGCATGCAGCCGTGGTTCGTGCGCGAAAACAAGTGGCGCGCGGCGCGCTACGGTCTGGGCGCAGAGATCATCCTCGATGCTGCCGGCGCCGAATGCCTGGTGACGGATGATGTGCGTCGCCTGATCGAGACCCTCTCCCCCACAGCCGAGCGGCTCGGCTGCCTGCCGGAGCTGCTCGGCCTCCACCGCATCATCGACGACGGCGCCAGCTACCAGCGGCAGCTGGCCATCGCCGCTTTGGCTGACGGGAGCCTGCCCGCGGTCGTCGCGGCGCTCAGCCACGAACTCGCGCAGGGGCTCGGGAGTTAGACGGGCTGGCTGCTGCGAGGCATCCGCTTTCGTTTGGTCAGGCGTTCTTGCTGTCTCGCCAGGCGAGCCAGTCGATGGCTTTGCCCAGGTCGTAGTCGGGGCCGGAGATGCCAACCGTGAACAGGCGGGTTCCGAGGTCGTAGAGTGCGTCGGCGTCGTGCACCGTGCGCCCGCGCAGTTCGGTGGAGATCTCGATCTCGCTCAGGTCGCGGCCGACCTCGTCGCACCAGGCACTGAGCACGCCGAGCTTATGCTCAAGCACTTCGGGGTTGGAGAAGGAGTGCCAGATGTCGGCGTGCTGGGCGACGATGCGCAGGGTCTTCTTTTCGCCGCCACCGCCGATGAGTACGGGGATCTCGCGGGTGGGCGGCGGGTTGATCTTTACCCAGCGCGCTGCGATGCGGTTGAGGCTGTCGTCGAGGGCGTTCAGCCGGGTGCCCGGCGTGCCGAATTCGTAGCCGTATTCCTGGTAGTCGCGTTCGAACCAGCCGGCGCCGGTGCCGAAGATGAAGCGTCCGCCGCTGATGTGGTCGATCGTGCGGGCCATGTCGGCCTGCAGGTCGGCGTTGCGGTAGCTGTTGCAGTTGACCAGGGCGCCGAATTCGATTGTTGTGGTCTGCTCGGCCCAGGCGGCGAGGATGGTCCAGGATTCAAAGTGCAGTCCGTCGGGCTCACCGCTGAGCGGAAAAAAGTGGTCCCAGTTGAAGGCCACGTCAAAGCCGCGCGACTCGACCTCGGTGAGGGTATCGCGAATCTTCGTGTACTCGGCGTGCTGCGGCGCGATCTGCACGCCGATGCGCACGTTCTGATTCCTCGTTGAAGTCATGTGTCCAGCCTAGAGCCGCGCCCGGGCTGAGCCGCGACCGGGAACTGGCCGTATTCAGATCGTGGGTTCGCAGCACGCGCGCCGGGCCCACCTTATGAACACGGGCCCAGTTTATAAACTGGGCCCAGGGACGGGGCCCGGGCCCCGTCCAGAGATGGCCCGGCACGGGGGGCGAACTACCGGCCGAGCATTTTCTGCAGCGCCGCCATTTCCTCTTCGGTGGGACCGCCGGCCTTGCCCTTGCCGGGCTGGGCGCCGGAGCCGAGGCCGAAACCCGAGCCGGCGGCATCCGCTGACGCGGTTTCGCCAGCGGGCTTGACGCCCGCGGCCAGAGCGGCGTTCTCGGCGGCGCGCTTGGCCGGGTTGCCCGACTTGGAGCCCTTCTTCTTCTGCTGAACCTTGGGCTTGCCGCCGTAACCGGCGCCGGGGATCGGACCCATGCCGGGAATGTTGGGCATTCCGCCCTTGGCGACGGTCTTCATCATCTTGGCGGCCTGCTCGAAGCGCTGCACGAGCTGGTTGACCTCGGTGACGCTCGACCCTGAGCCCTTGGCGATGCGCAGGCGGCGAGATCCGTTGAGCAGCTTCGGAGTGGTGCGTTCCAGCTTGGTCATCGACTGGATGATGGCCTCCGTGCGCACGATCTCGCGCTCGTCGAAGTTCTCGAGCTGCGCCTTCATGGCGCCGGCGCCGGGCAGCATGCTCATCATTTTCTTGATGGAGCCCATGTTGCGCAGCTGCTGCATCTGGCCGAGAAAGTCGTCGAGGGTGAACGTATCGGTCGCGAACTTTTCGGCGACCTTGCGGGCTTCGTCCTCGTCGAATGCGCCCTGCGCCTGCTCGATCAGGGTGAGGATGTCACCGAGGTCGAGGATGCGGCCGGCCATGCGGTCGGGGTGGAACGGTTCGAAGTCGTCGAGGCCTTCACCGGTGGAGGCGAACATGATCGGGCGGCCGGTGAGCGAGGCCACCGAGAGGGCCGCGCCACCGCGGGCATCGCCGTCGAGCTTGGTGAGCACGACGCCGGTGAAGTCGACGCCGTCCTGAAAGGCCTTGGCCGTGGCGACGGCGTCCTGGCCGATCATGGCGTCGATGACGAAGAGCACCTCGTCCGGATCGATCGCCTTGCGAATGTTCGCGGCCTGCTTCATGAGTTCCGCGTCGACGCCGAGGCGGCCGGCGGTGTCGACGATGACGACGTCGTGCACTTTCTGCAGGGCGTACTTCACGCCGTCGCGGGCCACCTTGACCGGGTCGCCGACGCCGTTGCCGGGCTCGGGCGCGTAGACGGCGACGCCGGCCTGCCTGGCGACGACCTCAAGCTGGGTGACCGCGTTCGGTCGCTGCAGGTCGGCTGCGACGAGCAGCGGGGTGTGACCGTCCTTGGCGAGCCACTTGGCGAGCTTACCGGCGAGGGTGGTCTTACCGGCACCCTGCAGGCCCGCGAGCATGATGATGGTCGGCGGCTTTTTGGCGAATTCCAGCCGACGCTGTTGGCCACCGAGGATGGTGATGAGCTCGTCGTTGACGATCTGCACGACCTGCTGGGCCGGGTTCAGGGCCTTACTGACCTCGTCGCCGAGGGCGCGCTCGCGCACCTTGCCGGTGAAGTCCTTGACGACCTCGAGGGCCACGTCGGCGTCGAGCAGCGCGCGGCGGATCTCACGAACGGTGCCGTCGACATCCGCTGCGCTGAGCTTGCCCTTGGTGCGGAGGTTTTTGAACGTCTCGGCAAGACGATCTGAGAGGTTTCCAAAAGTAGCCATGATGCGTTTAGTTTAACCGGTGGCCGCAGCTAGTTCGAAACGGATGCCGCGGCGCGCGTTGCATCCACTGCGAGCGCTGCCGGCGCGACCAGGCGCTCGACCGCGCGGATGACGTTGGCTCGCCTCACCGGGATCGCCGCCGGGTCGGGCGTACCGCCGTAGGCGAGCACCGCTCCGGGCTCATGCATCCACGCGGTGGCGACGCCGAAGATAAGGGTCATGAGCTGCGCTGGATCCCACGCGGCGTCGACTCGACCGGCCGCCTGCGCCAAACGGATGCGCCGCACCTGTTCGTCCCGATAGCCGAGCATGACCTCGAGGGCCGGCAGCCAGGTGCCGTCGGTCTCCAGGCGCGCCCAGTCGATCATGCGCAGGTGGTCGCCGTGCTGCACCGCGTGGTCGAACAGGGCTCCGGCGAAGGCCGGCATGTCGTGGTCGGTGAGCACGGCGTCGCTCGCGAACTCGCGCAGGTTCAGCTCCAGCACCTCGAGGAAGAGCTGCTCCTTGTCGGAGTAGTACGCGTAGAGGCGTTCCTTGCTCGCGGACGCACTTTTAGCGATGCGGTCGATGCGAGCCCCGGCGAGACCGTAGGCCGCGAACTCCGTGCGCGCCGCGTTGAGAATACGAGTCTGGGGGTCTGCTCCGTCGCGTGCCATATCTCGACTATAGCCAACAATTCATCTAAAACGAACTAGTTCGTTCGGTTTGCACGATAAGGTGGCGGACATGTCGACTCCACCACCCACCACCGTTTCGCCCCAAACCGTTTCGCCCGAATCGGCCAACACGATTGGTCCCACGACCGCGCCGCCCGCGTCGGCGGGGGCGACATCCGCTTCGCTGAAACAGAGCGAACCCAACCCGCGCCGCTGGTGGCTGCTCACCATTGTGGCCCTCGCCCAGCTCACCGTCGTGCTCGACGGCACCATTGTGAACATCGCGCTCCCCCAGGCGCAGGAAGCGCTCGGTATGAGCGACGGCGACCGCACCTGGGTCGTCACCCTGTACTCACTCGTGTTCGGGGCGCTGCTGCTGCTCGGCGGGCGCATCGCGGATTTCTGGGGGCGTAAGCGCTCCTTCATTGTGGGGATGGCCGGGTTCGCCATTGCGTCCGCCCTCGGTGGTGCGGCGCAGAGCACCTGGGAGCTACTCGCCGCCCGCGGGCTGCAGGGCCTGTTCGCCGCGCTGCTCGCGCCTGCCTCGCTCGCCCTGCTCACGGTCAACTTTCCCGGCGGCAAGGACCGCATCAAGGCCTTCGCCGTCTATGGCGCGATCGCCGGCGGCGGCGCGGCGGTCGGTCTCATTCTCGGCGGGGTGCTCACGGAGTATGCGAGCTGGCGCTGGTGCCTCTACGTGAACGTCCCGATCGCGATCCTGGCGATTGCGGCCGCTGTTCCGGTGATTCGGGAGAGCAAGGCGCACGGCAATACCCGGTATGACGTACCGGGGGCTATTCTTGTGGCGCTCGGACTGGGATCCCTGGTGTTCGGCTTCGCACAAGCAGAGAACGGCTGGGGAACGTGGCCCGTGCTGGTCTGCCTCCCCCTCGGACTGGTGCTGCTGCTGCTGTTCGTGTTGGTGGAAAGCCGGTCGAATCATCCGCTGCTGCCGCTGCGCATCATGGCGAACAAGGTGCGCGGCGGGGCCTTTCTCACCGCGCTGCTTTCGGGCGCCGCGCTGCTCGGCGGGCTGCTGTTTCTCACGCTGTACTTTCAGATCGTGCTGGGCTACACGCCGATTCAGTCCGGTCTGGCTTCACTCCCGATGACCGTGACGATCATGATCGGTGCCGGCCTGCTGTCGAAGTTTCTGGCCAGCACCGGCGTGCGCATTCCGATGACTGTCGGGCCGATCGTCGGCGCGGCAGGGCTGCTCTGGCTGACGCAGATCACGGTGGGCGGCAACTACGCGCTCGAGGTGCTGCCGGGGCTCATTCTGCTCGGCGCCGGCCTCGCGATGATCTTCGTTCCGCTGCAGAACGTGGCCCTGTCGGGGATCGCCGAGCACGACGCCGGCGCCGCGAGCGCCGCGGTGACGGCCATGCAGCAGATCGGCGGATCGCTGGGGGCGGCCCTGTTCACCGCGCTATACACCGCTGCCGTGAGTTCGTACCTGGTTGGTAAGGTGCCGTCGCAGGCGGTGCAGTTCGGTGCCCTCGTGAGCGGGTACCAGTCCGCCTTCCTGTGGGCGGCCGTCATTATCTTCGCGGCGGCGCCCATTGCGTTCTTCCTGGTGCGCCCGCGCCGGGAGGATCTGCTCGGCGCGGGGACCGCAGTGCACCTGGGGTAGGTCGAGTGTGGCCTCCGGGCCCACCTAATGGCCAGAGGCCCAGTTTATAAACTGGGCCCCTGGACGGGGCCCGGGCCCCGTCCAAGAAAGTTAGCTGTCCAGGGCCACCTGCACGGTGTCGCCGTGCACGTCGATCGTCACGACCAGCAGGCCGTCGGTGTCGTCGGGGCTGATGGCATACTCGAGCACGGCGAAGTGCGCCTCGCCGCCGTTGTGGTGCGGGTGAAAGCCAATGCGCTGCAGGCGCAGGGAGCGCAGAAAGTCGATCTGCTGGTCGCCGGAATCCCAGATGATGGCGTTTTCAATCGCCTCCTGGTCCATCTCCTCGAGCTGCTCACTGATGTACTGGCTCGTCACCGAGACCTCGGCCGACAGATCGGCCACGAGGGACTCCCGCACCTGAGAGTCCAGGTCTTCCATCGAACTGATCATGGCCGCGGCAATGTCGAGCGCTTCGGCGGTGACCGAATCTTCATCGGGTGAGCTGAGGTCGATCTCTACGCTCTGGTCGCCGAGCTCGGCGGAATCCGACCAGTAGACCTCACCCTCGTCTTCGTCGCCGAGAATTCCGAAGAAATCGTGTTCGATGCTCATAGTGCTCCTCTAAAATTCTTCATCAGCCGACCAGTTTCTGTGCAAACACGTGCGGGGTGAATCCGGTGAGATCGTTGATGCCCTCACCCTGCCCGACCAGTTTGATGGGAATACCGGTCTTCTCCTGCACGGCCAGCACGAAGCCGCCGCGCGCCGAACCGTCGAGCTTGGTCAGTACCAGGCCGGTCACCCCGGCGTGCTCGATGAAGGCCTCGGCCTGGGCGAGCCCGTTCTGGCCGGTCGTGGCGTCGAGCACGAGCAGCACCTCGGCGATCGGACCCTGCTTCTCGACCACCCGGCGAATCTTGGTGAGCTCGTCCATCAAGCCGCCCTTGGTCTGCAGCCGCCCGGCGGTATCGATGAGCACGATCTCAATGCCCTCGTTCCTGGCCTTCTCGACCGTTTGAAAGGCGACGGATGCCGGATCCTGGCCGGTCATCTGCGGTTTCACGATTTGCGCGCCGGCGCGTTCCGCCCAGGTCGACAGTTGTTCGACCGCACCGGCCCGGAACGTGTCGGCCGCGCCGATCACGACGCTGCGGCCGTACGTGTGCAGAAACTTGGCGAATTTTCCAATCGTCGTGGTCTTGCCGACCCCGTTGACCCCGACGACGAGCACGACTGCAGGGCGCTCAGACAGTGTGAGAGTGGAGTCAAGGGCCGAGAGGCGCTCTTCGATGCTTTCGCGCAGCATCCGTTGTAAATCGGTCGGGTCGGTCGTGTTGTACCGGGCGACCTTGGCGCGCAGGTCGGCGATGACCGCGTCGGTGACGGTGGGGCCGAAGTCGGCCTGCAGCAGGGCGTCCTCCAGGTCGTCCCAGGTGTCGGCGTCGATGGTCTTCTTCGCGAACATTCCGCGCAGTGCGCCGGAGAGGGACCAGGGGGTGCGTTCAGCCATGTCCCTAGCCTACGGGGGTGCCGACGGCTTCGCCGCGGTGAGGCGCGCGAGCGCGGGATGCTGCGGCGCAGCGCCAGAGAAGCGGATGCTCCCAGCCACGCCCGTCTGTCGCTGACCGCACACCATTCACAACCCCCGCAAACTATGTGACGCCGCGTGACAGTGTGTGACAGCACATGACCGCGCCCGACTCCCCCGTTCGTGTGGCGCAGTAGCGTGAAGTCGTTGCTTCGGTTCGAAACCACCGGGCAGTGCCGCAAACCGAGGGAGCCGACGTGCCGAACGAAACCGAAACGGTGCAGACCGATGCGACGGAGCTCGCCACCACGCCGGCAGCGTCCAAGCTGCCCGCCGCCCGCCCGCCGCGGCCGTCGACCCGCCCGAACGGCCAGTGGAAGATCGACGGCACCGAACCGCTCAACGGTAATGAGGAGTGGAAGCGGGTCGACAACGGCCTCGCCGTGCGCGGCCGCATTGAACAGATCTACTCCAAGCAGGGTTTCGACTCGATCGACGGCACCGACCTGCACGGTCGCTTTCGCTGGTGGGGCCTCTATACGCAGCGCAAGCCCGGCATCGACGGCGGCAAGACCGCCACGCTCGAACCCGAAGAGCTCGAAGACCGCTACTTCATGCTGCGCGTGCGCATCGACGGCGGCCAGCTCAGCACCGAACAGACCAGGGTGATCGGCGCGGTGTCCCGCGACTTCGGCCGCGACACCGCCGACATCACCGACCGTCAGAACATCCAGCTTCACTGGATTCAGATCGAGGACATGCCCGAAATCTGGCGCCGCCTCGAGGCCGTCGGGCTCGAAACCACCCAGGCCTGCGGCGATGTGCCGCGCGTGTTCCTCGGCTCCCCCGTGGCCGGCATCGCCGCCGACGAACTCATCGACCCCACCGAGTCCATCAACGAACTCGCCCGCAAATTTCTCGGCACCGACGAATTCGCCAACCTGCCCCGCAAGTTCAAAACCGCCATCACCGGCCACCCCAGCCAGGACGTCGTGCACGAGATCAACGACATCGGCCTCGTCGCGCTCGAACACCCCGAGCTGGGCATCGGCTACGACCTCTGGGTCGGCGGAGCGCTCAGCACTACCCCACGGCTGGCCGAACGCCTCGGCGCGTTCGTCGCCGAAGACCGAGTGTCTGAAGTCTGGCGCGGCGTCGCCTCCATCTTTCGAGATTACGGCTACCGCCGACTGCGCGGCAAGGCACGCCTGAAGTTTCTGCTCGCCGAGTGGGGACCGGAGAAGTTCCGTCGTATTCTCGAAGACGAATATCTTGGCTACACCCTGCCCGACGGCCCCGCCGCTCCCCGCCCGAAGACGCAGGGCGACCACGTGGGCGTGCACAAGCAGAAGGACGGCCGTTTCTACATCGGCGTCGCCCCCTTTGTCGGCCGCGTCTCGGGACAGACCCTGATCAGGCTCGCCGACCTGCTCGAAGCCCACGGCTCGACCCGCCTGCGCACGACCCCACACCAGAAGATCGTGGTGCTTGACGTGGCCGAAGAGCACGTGGAACCGCTCATCACGGCCCTCGACGAGATCGGACTCTCGGCCCGCCCGAGCCTGTTCCGCCGGTCGACCGTGGCCTGCACCGGTATCGAATTCTGCAAGCTCGCCATCGTCGAGACCAAGCAGTCCGCAACGGATGCCATCCTCGAGCTCGAGAAGCGCCTCGCCGATATCGCCGCCCCGCACCCCATCACCCTGCACGTGAACGGATGCCCCAACTCCTGCGCCCGCATCCAGACCGCGGACATCGGGCTCAAGGGCCAGCTTTTGCCGGACGGCAACGGCGGCTCCACCCCCGGCTTCCAGGTGCACCTCGGCGGCGGCCTCGCCTCCGTCGACCGGGACGAGGCCGGCCTCGGCCGTACCGTGCGCGGCCTCAAGGTGACCGCCGACGACCTCGCCGACTACGTCGAACGCCTCGTACGCCGCTTCCTGGCCGCCCGCAGCGCCGACACCGACGAAACCTTTGCCCAGTGGGCGCACCGCGCCGACGAGGAGGACCTCAAATGAGCGCCATCAACCTGAACGCGGCATCCGCTGCCCGCGCCCTGCCGCCGCGTCGACCGGCCGCCGAACTGCAGGCCCTCGCCGAAGCCGGTTCGGCCGAACTCGCCTCGGCCGCCGCAGCGAACGGCCGTGAGGCCACCGCCGCCGAGGTCGTCGCCTGGGTCGCCCGCAATTTCAGCGCCGACACAGTGGCGGTCGCCTGCTCCATGGCCGACGCGGTGCTGCCCGAGATCGTGTCACAACAGCTGCCCGGCGTCGACGTGCTCTTCCTCGACACCGGCTACCACTTCACCGAGACCTATGAGACCCGCGACGCGGTCGCCGCCGCCCTGCCGGTCACCGTCGTTGATGTGCTGCCACTCGCCACCGTGTCGGAGCAAGACGCCCTACACGGCGCCGAACTGTTCGCCCGCGACCCGAACGCCTGCTGCGCGATGCGTAAGGTCGAACCGTTGCAGCGGTCGCTGGCCGGCTACGAACTGTGGTTCACCGGGGTACGCCGTGACGAAGCGCCCACCCGCGCCAACACACCGCTGGTCACCTGGGACGACCGCAACGGCCTGGTCAAGGTGAACCCGGTCGCCGCCTGGAGCTACGACGAACTGATGGACTACGCCGTCAAGCATCACGTTCCGGTGAACGTGCTGCTCTCCCAGGGCTACCCCTCCATCGGCTGTGCCCCGTGCACGCAGCCCGTCGCGGCGGGCGCTGACCCCCGTTCCGGCCGCTGGGCCACCCTCGAGAAGACAGAATGCGGGCTCCACCTATGACCATCGCAACCCACCGCCTCTCCGAACTCGACGTGCTCGAGAGCGAAGCGATCCACGTCATTCGCGAGGTCGTCGCCGAATTCGAACGCCCCGTGCTGCTGTTCAGCGGCGGCAAGGATTCGGTCGTGGTGCTGCACCTCGCCGCGAAGGCGTTCTGGCCGGGCACGATCCCGTTCTCGTTGCTGCACGTGGACACCGGCCACAACTTTCCCGAGGTGCTCGAGTTTCGCGACAGAACCGTCGCCGCTCACGGCGTGCGGCTCGTCGTCGCTCAGGTGCAGGACTACATCGATGACGGTCGCCTGGCCGAACGGGCCGACGGCACCCGCAACCCGCTGCAGACCATGCCGCTGCTCGACGCGATCGCGGCCGGCCGGCACGACGCCGTCTTCGGCGGCGCCCGCCGCGACGAAGACAAGGCCCGTGCTAAGGAGCGCATCCTCTCGCTGCGCGACGAATTCGGCCAGTGGGACCCGCGGAACCAGCGCCCCGAGCTGTGGAACCTCTACAACGGCCGCCACACCGTTGGCCAGCACGTGCGTGCCTTCCCGATCAGTAACTGGACCGAACTCAACGTCTGGCGCTACATCGAACGCGAGAACATCGAACTGCCCCCGCTGTACTACGCCCACGAGCGCGAGGTCTACCGCCGCGACAACATGTGGCGCGCCATCAGCCCGGTCAGCCCGCCTCGCGACGACGAAACGGTCGAAACCCGCACGGTGCGGTACCGCACGGTGGGCGACATGAGCTGCACCGGCGCGGTCGACTCGCACGCGGCATCCGTCGCCGACGTCGTGCGCGAGGTCGGCGTTTCCACCATCACCGAACGAGGCGCAACCCGCGCCGACGACCGCATCTCCGAAGCCGCCATGGAAGACCGCAAGAAGGAAGGATATTTCTAATGAGAAATTCGCTACGTTTGGGCGCTCTCATGCTGGGAACGGTCCTTCTTCTGAGCGGATGCGCTGCCACGGCCAGCACCGAGCCCGCCACCGACCAGGGTGCAGCCGACGAACTGCGTCTGGGCTACTTCGACAACGTCACCCACGCGGCCGCACTGGTCGGACTGGAGAACGGCTTCATCGAGGAGGCCCTCGGCGACACGACGCTGAGCACCCAGATCTTTAATGCCGGCCCGGCCGCCATTGAAGCCCTCAGCGCCGGCGCCATCGACGCCGCCTATATCGGCCCGAGCCCTGCCGTGAACACGTTCATCCAGAGCGGCGGCCAGTCGGCCGTCATCGTGGCGGGAGCGGCGAGCGGCGGCGCGGCGCTCGTCGTGCGCGACGGTATCGACAGCCCGGCCGACCTGGCCGGCACCATCCTCGCCACGCCGCAGCTCGGCAACACCCAGGATGTCGCCCTGCGCGCCTGGCTCGGCGATGAAGGCTACACGACCAGCACCACCGGCGGCGGCGACGTGAATGTGTCCCCGACCGAGAACGCGCAGACCCTGACCTTGTTCCAGAGCGGCCAGATCGACGGCGCCTGGCTGCCGGAGCCGTGGGTGTCCCGGCTGGTGCTCGAAGCCGGCGCACACGTTCTCGTGAACGAAGCCTCCCGGTGGGAGAACGGCGATTTTCCCACCACCGTGCTGCTCGTGCGCAAGGCCTTTCTCGAGGAGCACCCCGACACCGTTCAGGCGCTGCTGGAGGGCCATGTCACGGCCGTCGACTGGCTCACCGCGAACCCGGCCGACGCCGCCACGGTCATCAACGCGAAGCTCACGGCCGATACCGGCAAGGCTCTCGCCGACGATGTGCTGGCCCGCGCCCTGACCGAAGTGACGTTCAACGTCGACCCGCTGGCGTCGACCTTTCCGGTCTCGCTCGCCGAGGCGGTCAAGGCCGGCATCGGTAAGGACGGCGACCTGAACGGCCTGTTCAACGTGGCACTGCTCAACGCGGTACTGGCCAAGCACGCAGAAGAACCGGTCTCGGCCGGCGGATTGGGAACGGAATAACAGATGACCCTCACCATTGACACCCAGGCCAGCACCGAGAACGACATCGTCGCCGCCCCCGAAGGCACCCTGTTTCGTTTCGCGACGGCCGGCTCGGTCGACGACGGCAAGTCCACCCTCGTGGGTCGGCTGCTGCACGATTCCAAGGCCATCCTCGCCGACCAGCTCGAAGCGGTCACCCGTACCTCCACCGAGCGCGGCTTCGGCGGCGAGAGCGGCGGAATCGACTTCGCCCTGCTGACCGACGGCCTGCGCGCCGAACGCGAACAGGGCATCACCATCGACGTGGCCTACCGCTATTTCGCGACGCCCGCCCGCTCGTTCATTCTCGCCGACTGCCCCGGCCACGTGCAGTACACCCGCAACATGGTCACCGGCGCCACCACAGCGGATGCCGTCATCATGCTCATCGACGCCCGCAAGGGTGTGCTCGAGCAGACCCGCCGGCACCTCAGCGTCGTCGCCCTGCTGCGGGTGCCGCACGTGATCGTCGCGGTCAACAAGATCGACCTGTTGGACTACGACGAGGCCGCCTACCGGGAGGTGGAGGCATCCGTTCGCCTGGTCACCGCCGAACTCGGCATCGCTGAGGTGCTCGTCATTCCGGTGTCGGCCCTGGTCGGCGACAACGTCGTCGACCGTTCCGAGCGCACCCCGTGGTATGCCGGACCGAGCCTGCTCGAACTGCTCGAAACCCTCACCGTGATCGACGACCTCGACGAGCGCGGGCAGGCCACCGAGGCGTTCCGCCTGCCGGTGCAGCTCGTGCTGCGACCGCAGGGCGCGGTCGTCGTGGCCCCGGAACTGGCCGATTCCTACCGCGATTACCGGGCCTACGCCGGGCAGGTCGCCAGCGGCAGCATCAGGGTGGGCGACCCGGTGAGCGTCGAGCCCGGCGGCGGCACCAGCACCGTCACCGGTATCGACTTCGCGGGCGTCGCGCTCGAGGAGGCCTTCGCACCGCAGTCAGTTGCGCTGCGCCTGGCCGATGACCTCGACATTGCCCGCGGCGCCGTGATCGCCGCCGCCGGCACCCTGCCGCCGATCACGCGCACCCTGACGGCCGACCTGTTCTGGCTCGACCCGCGCCCGCTCGCCCCGGGCGCCCGCGTGCTCCTGAAATTCGGCACGACCGTCGTGCAGGCCCTGATCAGCGCCGTCACCGGGCGCCTCGACCTCAGCACGCTCGCCGTTGAACCGGCCACAGCCCTGGCCGTGAACGATATCGGGCAGGCCAGCATCCGCTTGTCCCGCGATTTGCCCGTGGAGCGCTACACGCAGAACCGCCGCTCCGGCGCTTTCCTGGTGATCCACCCGCAGGACGGCGCGACCCTCGCCGCCGGCATCGTCACCGCGCCCGGCGAGCCCACCCGCGCCGGCGACGGCTCGGGCGCCGGCTCGGAGGTGTCACCGTGACCACCGTGTCTGTAGCCCCGGCCCCGACCCGTGCCGCGCTCGAGCCGGCCGCGATCTCGATCGATGCCCTCGGCAAGCGCTACGGCACCGGGCCGCTCGTGCTCGACGACATCAACCTGTCGATCCCGGCCGGCCAGTTCGTCTGCCTGCTCGGGGCGAGCGGATGCGGCAAGTCCACGCTGCTGAACATCATCGCCGGCCTGGAGAAACCGACCGTGGGCGCCGTCACCGTGGCGAGCGGCAAAGCCGCCGTCATGTTCCAGGACGCAGCCCTGTTCCCCTGGCTGACCGCCGGCCGCAACGTGGAACTCGCCCTGAAACTTCGTGGTGTGCCGCGCAAAGAACGCCGGGCCGAGGCCCTCGAATTGCTCGACCTGGTCAACCTCGCCGACGCCGCCGACAAACGTCCCCATGAACTGTCCGGCGGCATGCGGCAGCGTGTGGCGCTCGCCCGCTCGCTCGCGCAGGACCGCAAGGTGCTGCTCATGGACGAACCGTTCGCCGCACTCGACGCCATCACCCGCGACCTGCTGCACGAAGAACTGGAACGGGTCTGGCGCCAAACCGGCCGCACCATCGTCTTCGTCACCCACAACGTGCGGGAGGCCGCGCGACTGGGCGAACGTATTCTGTTGATGTCGTCGCGCCCCGGGCGCATCGTCAACGAGTGGACCATCACCGACACCGGCTCCCGCCGCATCGAATCCCCCGAAGTCGCCCGCCTGGGCGACGAGATCACCGACCAGCTGCGAGAGGAGATCCGCCGCAATGCCGCTTGAGCCTGCCACCATCAAGGCGCACGACCCCGGCCACGACGAACTCCGCCGCCTCGAAGCCGGCCTGGATTCACTGCAGGCCGTTCCTGAAACACCCCGCGGCGCCTTTCGCCGCACCCTCGACGGTGTCGTGCCGCCGATTCTGCTGCTGATCGCGCTCGTCGCGGCCTGGCAGGTCTACATTCTCGTCGCCAAGCCCCGGCCCGACCTGATTCCCGGCCCCCTCGACGTCTTCGCCGCGCTGGCCAGCGCGTGGAACAGCGACCGACTCCAGCTCGCTGTCACGACGAGCCTCGAACGAGGCGGGCTGGGTTTTCTTCTGGCCGTCGCCATCGGCACGCCGATCGGGCTGTTGCTCGCCGAATGCCGCCCGGTGCGACGCGCCGTCGGCCCGCTGCTCTCCGGCCTGCAGGTGCTCCCCTCGGTTGCCTGGGTGCCCGCCGCCATCATCTGGTTCGGTCTCACCGACGCCACCGTCTACTTCGTCATCCTGATGGGCGCGGTGCCGTCGATCGCCAACGGCCTCGTCTCCGGGGTCGACCAGATTCCGCCGCAGCTGCGCCGCGTCGGCACCGTGCTCGGCGCCTCACGCTTCGAGATGGCCACCCTCGTGGTGCTGCCGGCCGCCCTGCCGGGTTATTTCTCCGGCCTCAAACAGGGGTGGGCCTTCGCCTGGCGTTCCCTGATGGCCGCCGAGATCATCACTCAGGGCGGCACGATCGGCTTCGGCCTCGGTTCCATGCTCGACCAGAGCCGCGTCCTGGCCGACCTGTCCGGCGTGCTGGCGACGATCCTGGTGATTCTGTTTGTCGGTATTCTGGTCGAACTCGTCGTCTTCGCTCCGATCGAGCGACGTCTGCTGCGCCGCCGCGGACTCATGGCCGCCGGCCTGCGCTGACCGCGCGCATCCACTTTTCTGCTTCTTCTCGCTGTTTGAAAGGCCTGTCATGACCCCCGCTCTCTCTGCCCTGCGCGTTGCCATCATCGGTGCCGGCCCGGCCGGTATCTACGCCGGAAATATTCTGAACCGGCTGGGGCAGGAGGCCGGGCAGGAGGTGGCCATCGACCTGTTCGACTCGCTGCCCACGCCGTACGGACTCATCCGCTACGGTGTCGCCCCCGACCACCCCCGCATCAAGGGCATCGTCAAGTCGTTGCAGGAGATGCTCGACGCAGGCAGCATTCGTTTCATTGGCAACGTCACCTACGGCACCGACCTGACCCTGGCCGACCTGCGCGAGCACTACCACGCGGTCATCTTCGCGACCGGAGCCATTCTCGACGCGCCGCTCGTCATTCCCGGCATCGACCTGCCCGGCTCGTTCGGCGCCGCCGACTTCGTCTCCTGGTACGACGGCCACCCCGACGTGCCGCTCACGTGGCCGCTCGACGCGACCGATGTGGCCGTGATCGGCAACGGCAATGTGGCCCTCGACGTGGCCCGCATCCTGGCCAAGCACGCCGACGACCTGCTCACCACCGACATCCCCGCCTCGGTCTACGCTGGCCTCGCCGGATCCCCGGTCACCGACGTGCACGTATTCGGCCGTCGCGGACCGTCGCAGGTGAAATTCACGCCGATCGAGCTGCGGGAGCTCGCCGATATTCCCGACGTCGACCTCGTCGTCTACGCCGAGGACTTCACGCCCGATTCGCACAGCGAACAGCTCGTGGCGAGCAACAACCAGGTGAAGATCATGACCCGCACGCTGAACGGATGGCTGACCAGGGTTCCGCAGGGTGCCTCGCGCCGCCTGCACCTGCACTTTCTGCACGCGCCGCTCGAGGTGTATGGCGACGGGCGGGTGGAAGGCATCCGCTTTGAACGCACCGAACACACCGGCGACGGCGGCGTGCGGGGTACCGGGCAGATCGTCGACTACCCGGTGCAGGCCGTCTACCGCGCGGTCGGCTACCGCGGCAGCGCCCTGACCGAGGTGCCGTTCGACGCCGTACGCGGTGTCATTCCCAACGACGGCGGGCGAGTGCTCGATGCGGCCGGCGAGCCTCTGCCGGGTCTTTACGCCACCGGCTGGATCAAGCGGGGCCCGGTGGGTCTCATCGGCCACACCAAGGGCGACGCCCTCGAGACCATCACCCGGCTCGTCGAAGACCTGCCCGCGCTCGTCGCCGGCGACCGAGCGTTCAGCACGGCGGATACGATTCTGGCCCTGCTGGACGAACGCGGGGTGGAATTCACCACCTGGGCCGGCTGGCAGACGCTCGACGCCCACGAACGGCTGCTGGGCACCCAGGATCTGGTCACGCCCGGCCGGGAGCGCGTCAAGGTGATCTCCCGAGCCGAACAGGTGTCCATTTCGCGCACGGAAGCGTTGCTGACCCTGTGACCTATGTGATCGCTCTGCCCTGCGTTGATGTGAAAGATCGTGCCTGCATCGACGAATGCCCGGTGGACTGCATTTACNGGACTGCATTTACGAGGGCGAACGCTCCCTCTATATCCACCCGGACGAGTGCGTCGACTGCGGAGCCTGCGAACCGGTTTGCCCGGTCGAGGCCATCTACTACGAAGATGACCTGCCCGAACAGTGGGCCGACTACTACAAAGCCAACGTCGAATTCTTCGACGACCTCGGCTCCCCGGGCGGCGCAGCCAAGATCGGCGTACTCGCCAAAGACCACCCCGTCATCTCCGCACTGCCGCCGCAGGCTTAAGTCAGGGTCGGGCGCCGCGGTGGTCGGGGCCGGGCCGCGGTTGCGGAGTCGCGGCGTCGGTCGCGGCCTCGGCCGTCATGACCGCGCCCGAAATCGATGGCCGCTACGGTAATCGCCGTACGGCCACCCGTATTGGGCGCGGCCACGGCCCACGCCCGGCGGGAGGATCAGCCCAGCGCCGCGGCCGGCCGCTGATCTGCGCGGGCGCCGACGCGCTGGCCGACCACGGCGCTGACCCCGTCGTGCCGCATGCTGACGCCGTAGAGGGCATCGGCTATTTCCATGGTGCGTTTTTGGTGGGTGATCACAATGAGCTGGCTGCTCTCGCGCAGGTCTTCGAAGATGGAAAGCAGGCGGCCGAGGTTGGCGTCGTCGAGGGCCGCTTCGACTTCGTCCATGATGTAGAACGGGCTCGGGCGGGCCTTGAAGATGGCGATCAACAGCGCCACGGCCGCGAGCGAGCGTTCGCCGCCGGAGAGCAGGGAGAGACGCTCGATCTTCTTGCCGGCCGGTTTGACCGACACCTCGATGCCGGTGGTCAGCAGATCGTCGGGGTCGGTGAGCCAGATGCTGCCGCTGCCGCCGGGAAACAGCACCGGGAATACCTCGGCGAACGCCGCCTGGGTGTCGTCGAAGGCGGCCCCGAAGATGGTCTGCATCTTCGCGTCGATGTCGGTGATGATGGTGAGCAGGTCGCTGCGGGTTTCGGTCAGGTCGGTGAGCTGCTCGGTGAGAAATTTGTGCCGCTGTTCGAGGGCAGCGAATTCTTCGAGCGCAAGCGGGTTGACCCGGCCCAGCTGACCGAGCTTGCGTTCGGCGACAGCGAACCGTTTCTGCTGCTCGGCCCGGTCGAAGCGGATGCCGGCGGTCGCGCTGCGGGCGTCGGCGTCACTGTCACCGATGTCGGTGACGGTGTCGGTGTTGCTGTCGTGGTCGCCTGCGCTGCCGGGCGTGCCATCGGCTCGGATGAGCTGGTCCGGCCCGTATTCACCGACCAGCACAGCTTCGGTCAGGCCGAGCTCGCTGCCGGCCCGTTCCAGCAGGGCTGACAGATGCAGTTTCTTCTCGTAGATTTCCAGTTCGAGGCCGTGCACGTTCTCGGTGATGGAGGCAAGCCGCTCTCGCAGGGCGTTCTGCTCGCGCCGCAGCTGCTGCAGCTCGGTGTTCTGGCTTGCTCGGTCAGCCTCGGCGCTGGCCAGCTGGAGTTGCGCGGCCGCGACCGAGCGGTCAGCCGCGGCGAGCACGGCGGGGAGCGCTTCGGCGACCCGGGAGGCGGCATCCACTTGGCGGCGACGGATGACGGCGCGGCGCGCGGCAGCGGCGGCTTTGATTCGATCGGCCTCGAGCTGCTCGGTGAGGGTCGCCACCTGCAGCTCTCCGGCGCGCACTCGTTCGCGGGCGGTTTCCACCTGCAACCGGGTCTCAACCTCGGTTTCGCGAGCCGCCTCGAGCTCGGTGTAGAGCGCGTCGCGGACAGTCGCGTCGAGGATGGGTCGTGGCTGCGACCGGGCGTTCGCCAGGGCGGCAGCGGCGCGTGCGGCGTCGGCCTCGGCCTCGGTGACGGCTGAGCTGGCAAGCTCGAGGGCGGTACCGACCCGGTCGACGTCGGCGGCGGCCGCATCGGCCTGCACCACGAGTCGGCCTCGACGCTCCGTGAGGGCGGCGAGCTGGGTCTCGCCGGCGCGCAGCGCAGCTCGGGCACGCACCGACTGCTCTTTGTGTGCCTGCAACAGGGTGCGCTGTTCGGCGAAATCAAACCGCGCCCGCTCGATCAGCACCGTGACCGTTGCGAGCCTCTCGGCGGCGATATCACGTTCGGCGATGAGTTCGAGCTTGCTCTGCCGGGCACCGGACCCACCACGCACGACCCACGGGCTGACAACCTCGCCGGCGAGGGTGATGACGGTGAGGCTGTCGGGCAGCGAGGCGGAGCAGGCCAGCGCGAGATCGTCGACGATGACGGTCTGGGCGAGAAGGCCGCGCACACCCGCCGGACCGTCGATAATCGAGGTCGCCCATCGGACGCCGGCCAGCGCACCGAGATCCCATGGTGCATCGCCGGTCAGACCGGCGGGAGCCCTGGTCGGTGCATTCCCGGTCGGATCGACGCTCGCCCTATCGGCACTCGAACCAGCACCAGCACCAGCACCAACATCGGCATCGGCATCGGCATCGGCATCGGCATCGGCATCGGCCACGATCAGCTCGACCCGCCCGAAATCGTTGCGGGCGGCCAGCCCGATCGCGCCGAGGGCGGCGTCGCGGTTCTCGGCGAGCACGGCATCGGCGAGGGAGCCCAGCGCGGCGGCGATCGCCGCTTCGAATCCCGGCTGCACCCGCACGTGGTCGGCCACGAGACCGCGAATGCCGGTCAGCTGCGCGGCGAGCAGCGCGGAGGAGCCGTCTTTCTGGTCGAGGGCGAGGGAGAAAGCACCCTGCCGGGCCGCCTGGGCGTCGCGTTCCCGTTCGTGCTGGTGCAGCTCATCGCGCAGGCGCTCCACCTCCACCTCAACGCGCTGCACCGCGGCCTGCGCCCGTTCGAAGGTTTCGGCCAGCTCGCCCGAATCGGGCTCGCCAGCGGGAACTGAAGCCGGCAGCTCGTCGAGCTGCAGCTGGGCCTTATGGCTGCGGTCTGTCGCGGCGTCCCGGGCGTTCTGCTGCCGCAGGTGTTCACCGCGCACGGCCGCAAGTCGCGAAGATGCCGTCTCGGATTGCCCGGTCAGGTGGGAAATCTCCAGGTCGTGCCCGGAGACGAGCGCTGCCTGCGCCGCCAGGTCTTCGTCGACGGCATCGAGCCGCGACCGCGCGGCCGCGCTCTGCTGCCTGGCATCGTCGCAGGCACTCTGAGCCGCCCCAATGCCGGCGCGCAACTGCTCTACCTGAGCTGCCGACTCGGCCAGCATGGTTGGGGTGACATTGGACACCGGCGCGGTCGACTCTGCCTGCGCACCCAGCAGGGCCAGACGTTGGTTGGCCAGGGTGAACAGGCCGCGCAGACGCTGCTGTACGGATTCGAGCTCGTAACTGGTACGCCGGGCGAGGTCGACGGCATCGCCGACCTGAGCGAGTTCGAGCCGCTCGACGCGCCCGTGTTTCTGCGCGAGCTGTTCCTGCAGCACCACCCGTTCGGTATGGCGTTCACTCTCGATGCGATTGTGGGCATCGAGCGCGGTACGCAGCGTCACGACGTCATCGGCGAGCAACCGTGCTCGAGCGTCCCTGACGACAGCGGCGATGGTCTGCGCCTCGCGGGCGATTTCGGCCTGGTGGCCGAGGGGCTTGAGCTGGCGCCGGATCTCCCCGGCGAGGTCACTGAGCCGGGTGAGGTTGGTCTGCATCGCCTCGAGCTTGCGGAGGGTCTTCTCTTTGCGGCGTCGATGCTTGAGGATTCCGGCGGCTTCTTCTATGAAGCCGCGCCGTTCTTCGGGGCTCGCGCGCAGTACGGCGTCGAGCTGTCCCTGCCCCACGATGACGTGCATTTCACGGCCGAGGCCGGAGTCGCTGAGCAGCTCCTGCACATCGAGCAGCCGACAGGTGCGCCCGTTGATGGCATATTCACTCGCACCGTTGCGAAACAGCGTGCGCGAGATCGTGACTTCGGAGTAGTCGATCGGCAGGGCACCATCGGCGTTGTCGATGGTGAGAATGACCTCGGCCCGGCCGAGCGGCCCCCGGGTCGACGTACCGGCGAAGATGACGTCTTCCATCTTGCCGCCGCGCAGCGTTTTCACACCCTGCTCGCCCATCACCCAGGCGAGGGCGTCGACCACGTTGGACTTACCCGACCCGTTCGGACCGACCACACAGGTGACGCCGGGCTCGAACGCGAACGTCGTCGGCTGGGCGAACGATTTGAACCCCTTGAGGGTGAGGCTCTTCAGATACACCGGGCACCCTTTCGGTCGGTCGCGAGTGTGAGTCTTGGGCTAATTCAACGGTACCGTGCCCCACCGACACTGGCCGGGACATCCGCGCGGCGCGGAGTGTGGCGGGCGGAACTGCGAAGACATGCGTCATTCGGGCCTCCCCCAAACTGCGGTCGGCCGGCATAATTCTCCGCAGTTGGGCACGCACTGTTGCAGCACGGACTACTCTGGCGCACCATGAGCGACTTCTCGATCGACGAACTCGTCATTCCGGTGTCTGTCACCGCGCCCGGCTGGCCCGACTTCGAGGCCGTCGCCGAGCTGCGCAATGTCGTCGAAACGGAAGGCTTCGGCACAGCCGAGCTCAACGATTCGCCCGTCGAACTGCTTCCGGTCTGGCTCAACACATCCGAAGCGGATGTTCGTCGCCCGCGTCGGCGGCACCGTCGTGGCGCGGGCCACCTATGAAACCCTGCTCGACCAAAACGACGGCCACGCCTGGCTCGGCGTGCAGGTACTGCCGGCGTGGCGTCGTCGCGCCGTCGGCACCGCGCTCGCTGACCGGGTCGAGCGGGTCGCTGCCGCCGAGAACCGGCACGAGCTCATCGTCTACACGGCGTCAGCTGATGCTCCGGGCGAACGCCTGCCCGCTCCGACCGGCTTCGGGTCTGTTCCGCTGGGCAACCCCGAGGTGCGATTTCTGCTCTCCCGCGGCTACCGGCTGGAGCAGGTCGAACGCGGCAGCCGTCTCCCCCTGCCCGCCGACCCCGGCCTGATCCGACGCTTCCGAGCGGATGCCGCGGCGCACGCCGGCCGCGATTACACCGTGCACTGTTGGAGCGAGGGCACGCCCCCGCGCTGGCGTGACGACCTCGCCCTGCTCTACACGCGGATGAGCACCGATGCCCCGACTGCCGGACTCGAGGAGCCCGAAGATGTCTGGACGGCCGAGCGCCTGGTCGACGAAGAGGCGTCCCGCGCCGCCAGCCCGCGGCGCATCCTCACCGCCGCCGCGCTGCACCGGCCGAGCGGGCACCTCGTGGCGTTCACCCAGCTGTCGGTACCGGCCGAACCGGGCCGGTCGGTCAGTCAGGAGGACACCCTCGTGCTGCGCGAGCACCGCGGGCACCGGTTGGGCATGCTGTTGAAGACGGCGAATCTGGAATACCTGGCGCAGGAGAGCCCCGGGCATCCGTCGGTGACGACCTTCAACGCCGAGGAGAATCGGCACATGCTCGCGGTCAACGAAGCGCTCGGTTTCGTGCCGATGGGCTACGAGGGCGCCTGGAAACGTGTCGTGTCCGACTGACCTACCCGCACTAGCGCAGGCGCTGGCAGCGCGGACAGAAGTGCGAACCGCGATTCATGAACTGTTCGCGCACGATCAGGGTGCCGCAGCGGGAGCAGGGCGCACCCTGCCGCCCGTAGGCTTCGAGGCTGTGCGCAAAATAGCCGGACTGCCCATTCACGTTCACGTATTGGGCGTCGAAGCTCGTGCCGCCCTCGGCCAGGGCGCGGTGCAGAATGGCGCGCACGGCCGCGAGTAGTGCCGTAGCCTTCGCCCGCGACAGCGACGCGGCGGGCTGCTCGTAGTGGATGCGCGCGGCGAACAGCGCCTCGTCCGCATAGATATTGCCGATGCCGCTGATCACATTCTGGTCGAGCAGCGCCCGCTTGATGCCGGTGTTCTTACGGGCAAGAACCGCCAAGAACGTGCTCGACGAGAACGACGCATCAATCGGGTCGCGAGCAATGTGCGCGACCTGTGAGGGCAGGCGGCGCTGCCAGGCGGCATCCGTCTCCCCCGTTCCCCAATAGCCGCCCGGCAACCCGTCGGTGGTAGCCACCAGGCTGTCGACGGCCATGCTGCCGAAGATGCGCTGGTCGACGAAATTGACCCACAACTCGCCGTGGGTCGGGTGGTCAAGCGTCAAGCGGATGCGCAACATGCGATCCGCGGCGGCGCCCGGTGTGCGCAGCAGCACCTGGCCGCTCATGCCGAGGTGAATGACCAGGGCGCGGCCGCTGTCGAGCGGCAGCCACAGAAACTTGCCGCGGCGCACGGCGGCGAGAATTCGGCGTCCGCTGAGCTGCGCGGTGAAGGACTCGGCCGCCGGAACGTGCCGGCGCAGGGAGCGTTCGTCGAAGATTTCGACACCGGTGACGACGGCATCGGTGACGGCCGGTTGCAGTCCGGCGCGCACGACCTCGACTTCGGGGAGTTCGGGCATGACGAAAAAGTTACAGCGCGTTGAGCCCGTCGATGGCCTCGCGGGCTGCGGCCATCTCGGCGAACTTCTTGCTCGGCCCGACACCCTGGGCGGTGACCACGGTTCCGATCGCGACGGTTGCCACGAACACCTTGGAGTGATCCGGTCCGCTGGCTTCGAGCGTGTAGACGGGAACGCCGACGCCGGCACTGGCGGCGAGCTCCTGCAGAGCCGTTTTCGGGTCCATCGAGACACCGAAGTGGCCTGGTTCGGCCAGAAGCGGCGCGATCAGCCGCAGCACGAAGGCGGTGGCAACCTCGCCACCGGCGTCGAGAAAGGTCGCGCCGATGAGCGCTTCGACGGTGTCGGCCAGGATGGACGCCTTATCGCGACCGCCGGTGAGAATCTCACCACGACCGAGCCGGATGTATTCCCCCAGCCCCAGTCCGCGGGCGATCCGGGCGAGCGCCGCCGTCGACACCAGGCTGGCCCGGCGCTTGGCCAGGTGTCCCTCGTCGAGGTCGGGGTAGGTGCGATAGAGCATCACCGTGACGGCCTGACCCAGAATCGAGTCGCCGAGAAATTCCAGGCGCTCGTTGGTGGGGATGCCGCCATTTTCGTACGCAAACGACCGGTGGGTCAGAGCAAGCTCCAAAATCACCGGTTCAATCTGCACGCCGAGGGTCGCCAACAGGGGCGACCGCTCGGTCTTCACACTCTCCATCGATACATCTTCATTCACTTTCACCGACCGAGTTGCGGCCTGCTGGCGCTTTTGACAAGCGCAGAAGGTGTCTTAGATGTCGGCGACTTTACGGCCCTTGTATTCCATGAACAACGGGGTGCCGGTGGAGTCGGTGACAACCTTGGCGCGGTGCGGCAGGCTGTAGACGACCTTGCCGCCCTCCATGGTCTTCACGAGGGTGGGAGGCGTGGCCTTCCACTGCGCGCGACGCGAGTGGGTGTTGGAACGCGACATCTTGCGCTTCGGTACTGCCATGACTACTTCTCTTCTCTGTCTGAAACATGGGTGTCCGCACCCATGCCTGTGTTTGTGTCTATGCCCGTGTCTGTGGAAGCCGTAAACCCCGCAAGCGCTGACCACCGGGGATCGAGCGCGTCGTCGGAAACGAGTTCAGGTAGTTCGGCAAGCGGCTGCCCGGTCTCACTGTCAAGACCAGGGCAATCCCGCCGACATACTGGCTGGAACGGAAGTGCTAACACTACCGCGTCCCGGATCAAAGATTCCAAATCGACATGGTCGTCCAAAATCTCAAACTCGAAGGCTTCCTCCTGAGGATAACCGAAAAGCTCGGCAAACTGAACTCGAACGGGCAGGTCGATGTCTTTGAGGCACCGGCCGCACTCCCCGAGTGCCCGCGCGTAGACCTCGATACTCACCAGGATGCCCTCGTGCATCGCCTCGAGGCGCAGCTCGGTCGACAGGGTCGAGCCGGCTTTCACAGCCACGAGGCCGGCGCCGAGGTCATCGGGTACAACGATATCGAGGTGGCGTTCGTGCATGGTGCCCGGGCGGTTGATGAGGTCACGCACGTCGACCGTGTACGGCGTCTTCTTGAACTTAGTCACGGTCGTAAATTCTACGCTTTCTGCGTGGGTGCTCCGTTCAGGGGGCGAGCGCTCCGGCATGCCGTTCCCCGCGCAGCACCGCACCGAGGCTGGCGAACAATGAGGTCGGCGCAAACGTCGCCCGCAAACGGATGCCGACACTCGCGCCGGCGTGCAGCGCCCGCAGCACCAGGGTCAGGTCGGCGGCGAGGGTGTCCCCCCGTGCCGGTGTTCGGTCGAACCGTGATCGTTCCACCGCCAGCAGTACCCGTTCGAGCGCTTCCGTCGACGCGGGGTCGAGCGTTCCCAGCCGTTCCAGGCGGCCGGCGAAGGCTCGCGGCGTTTCGGTGACCGGTACCACGAGGCCGTGATCGAGACTGGTGTGCTGCAGTTCGGTCCAGGCGAGGCCCGCGCCGCCGCCGGCACTGCGGATGCGGCGCAAGCGGGAGCGGCGCAGCATCCGTCTGGCCGCTGCCGGCAGGAGAAGCACGAGCAGTCCCAGCACGCTCAAGCCGATGATGCCGAGCAAGTTGCTGGTATCGGCGCCCTGCGCTGACGCACCGCGTTCGAGTGCCGAATCATCGGCCAGCCGGTCGGCGCCGAGGCCGGGAGCGCTCGTGGAGGCGGCTCCGCCCGGCAAGGCTGTCGGGGTGTCAGCATCCACCGTCTGCTCGTAGTTGGGAACGGTACCGCGACCGGGTGTCGGCTCGAATTTCACCCAGCCGATGCCCACGAAGTACAGTTCCGGCCAGGCGTGCAGGTCGTGTGAATCCACGTCGTATCGCCCGCGGCCCTGCTCGAGGTCCTGCGACTTGACGCCGGGCAGGTAGCCGAGCGAAACCCGCGACGGAATGCCGAGGCTGCGCGCCATCGCTGCCATGGTCGCGGCGAAGTGCACGCAATAGCCGCGTTTTTCCTGCAGGAACACCCCGATGACATCTAATCCACCGCCGTCGTAGCCGTCTTCAACCGGAGCTTGTGTGTCGTAGGTGAAGGCGCTGCTGCGCAGGTAGGTCTGGAGTGCGATGGCGGCGTCGTAGCTCGTGGCGGTGTCGGCCGTCACCTGCCGGGCCGTTTCGTCGACGATCGGCGGCCGATTGACCGGGAGCTGCAGGTTTCCCAGAACGCTCGCCGGGTAGTCGGTGCTCGACTCTCTCAGCTGGTCGGCCGTTGGTTTGATCTCCAGTGACGACACCGTGTAATTCTGGCCGAGAGTGTTCGCGGTCGTGCTGGCGATCGCCCGGGTTCGACTGTCCCAATACCAGCGGCCGGTGAGCCCCTCGATGCTCGTTGCGCGGGCCGGCGCAGGCAGCCAGTGGCTGTTGACGCCGTCGATGACGATGGACGTCGACGCGTCCACCGTCTCGACGGTGGTGTCGAGCCCGAACGGCCGCTGAATATCATCGACGGTATTGCGGGTGTTCGCCCCGTCGATGCGCGCCGTCCAGTTCAAACCGATGACCTCGTCGAGCGTGAGCAGGGTGAAGTAGGGCTGCTCCGTGCCGGTCGAGGTGTAGTGAAAGGCTGGTCCGGCCTTGGGCCGGCGCAGGTCCTGCCCGAGATTGATCAGGGGGCTCACCCCTCTGCCGAACAAGAGGCCGCCCGGCCGAGCCGTGACCAGCCCGCCGGCCGTGAACGCCGGGGCAACCGTGCTCAGAATCAGCGCGCCCACGATGGCGAGCGATCCCACGACGAGTGCGCCGCCGATCGGCCCCGGCCCGCGGCGCCGCGGCGCCCGAGAGGCTCGCGGTCCGGTCGCCGAAGTCGTTTGCTCCTGCGCGCGACGCACATACACGTCGACCCGCAACAGCAGCAGAAAAGCGATCGCGGCCACCACGAGCGCGGCCAGCTCGGCCCCGTCGTCGATGATGAATCCCGGCGCGAGCAGCGGCACGAGTGCGCCCGCCGCGCCGAGGGCAGGCCAGCGCAGGGTCACGGCGAGCAGGTCCATGAGCACGGCGATCAGTCCGGTGCCACCGGCCAACAAAAAGAGGATGCCGACGGTCACCTCAGCCGGCGTGCTCTGCTGCGCGATCGACGCCCCACCGGCGGCGACCAGTTCGGTGAACGTGCCGCTGGTTTGCGGCGTCGGAATTAGCCAGAACAGTCCGGTGCCGCCGCTGAACAGCAGCGTCATCGTGCCAACGAGCACCACCGCGTTGGCCACCGGAACAATCGGGCGTGGCAACCCGAGCCGTCGAAACAGCGCGGACCCCAGCAGCACGGCAGCCCCCACCAGGGCAGAGACCCACCACCAGGCGCTGCCCCGCAGCAGTGGCCCGAGAGCCGCGCAGCAGATGAGCAGCAGCAGCAGCAGGCTGATGGCGAGCGGCCAGAGAGCGGCGTCACGGCCGCCGCTCCGAACGCGCGGCACCCGGGGCGAGGGCGCCGGGCGTCTCACGGGGAGAGGCACCGGGAGCGGCACCGGGAGCGGCACCGGTTTCGTGGCCAGGCTAGTCACGGCTGGCGCCTCGCTCCCCGCTCACGTCGTTCCATGCCTCTTCCAGGTCGTCGGTGCTGGCGAGCTCGATGCAGCGCCAGCCGGCCTCCTGCAGGCGTTGGCGGGCCGGAGCTGCGACGGTGCGCTGCACGAAGGCAACGGCGGGCTCACCGTGACGGGCGAGGGCGACCAGGCCGTCGACATCCGTTTCGGACACGCTCACGAGCAGCGCGAAGGTGGGCACCACGGGCTGCGCGCCCCGCAGCGCGGCGCGCACCGTGACCCGGCGCGCGGCGGCAAGGCGAGCGGTGCGACTCGGCCACGGCACCGGAACCACGCTCGAGAGGGCCTCGAGCAGGGCGCGATCACCGCCGGGAGCACGAAAAGTGGCTGGCGCGTCGCCGTGCAGCCCGCCCAGGGTCTGTTGGTCGCTCGGCAGCAACTGGCTGGCGCCGAGCTCGATCACTTCGAGGCGGTATCCGGCGTCGAGCAGGTGCACACCAACGGATGCCGCCAGCTCGATCTCGAGTTCGAAGGCGGCCGTAAGATGCGGTGGAACATGCCCGGCGCCCAGGCCGGCCGCTCCGGCCAGGGTCGTATCGAGCACAAGGCGGGCCTCCGGGTTGCTGCGCTGTTCCTCCTGGCGCACCATGATTTCACCGTGCCGGGCCGTGGCCGGCCAGTTCACCCGGCGCAGCGCATCGCCGGGACGGTACTCGCGGGCGATCAGTTCGTCGGAGGTGGGGGTGGCCTGACGAACCAGTTCCCGAATGGAGCCGTCGTTGCTGGACTGGGCCAGGCCGCTGCCGGGCAGGGGCGTCACCCGGGGTGTCACGATCAGGTCGTGGGGGGAACCGGCGTTTCGGTCACTGTGCGCCAAGCCGAACGGGTCCTCGCGAAACACGCGCAGGGGGCCGACCTCGTAGACGCCCCGATGGCGCGGCACGACGGTGTATTCGAGGTGCACGCTGTCGCCGGCCACACCGTTCCGGCTCACCAGCGCAAGGCTGACTGCCGGCGGAGTCTCGATGCCGGGTGACGGGGTATCGCACCACGAGGCACCCCCGAGCGGCGCTGCCGACAGATTGTGCAGGTGCAGAGTCACCATGCTCTCGCCGCCGACCGGCACGATCGGCGGCCGAAAGATGCGGGTCACCTCGACTCGTGCCGGGCGAAGCGATACATACGCGGCCGCGACCAGGGGCGCCACGACCAAGAGGCTGGCGACGAACAACAGGTCACGGCTGTTCACCAGCACCGCGTTGATGAACAGCACGACCCCGACGGCGAGAAAGAGCACGCCGCGCAGGGTGAGCCGCGTGGCGAATCGGGCGGCCAACCGCGTGAACCACTCGGCGTTGGCCGCCGACCCAAACTCTCGCACCCCGCGTGCCGCCATGACTACGACGTTCCGGTGGGACCCACGGGCCGAGGCGGAACGGCCCGTACCGCCGGCACTGATCGAGCGGATGCCCCACCCCCGACCGGTACGGGCGTATCGGCCAGGATCCGGCGCACGATGTCGTCGATCACCGGGCCGCTATCCTGGTGGTGGTGGCCCAACGCGCGGCTGGTGGGCACCAGCCGATGGCCGAGGACGGCCACCGCGAGCGAGTCGATGTCGTCGGGCAACACGTAATCCCGACCGCTCAACGCGGCCTGAGCCTTCGCCGCACGAATCAGCTGCAGGGTCGCGCGCGGGCTGGCCCCGAGGCGCAGGTCGCGATCGTCGCGGGTGGCTCGAACCAGATTGACCGCATATTCCTTGACGGCAGCGGAGGCGTAGACCGCTCGCGCCGTGAGCATCATGTCCCGCAGGGTCTCCCCCGACACGACAGCCGAGATCAAGGCGAGCGGGCTGCCGGTGTCGCGCGAGTCGAGCATCGCAAGTTCGGAATCAGAGTCGGGATAGCCCATGGAAATGCGCGCCATGAACCGGTCGCGCTGGGCCTCCGGCAGGGCGTAGGTGCCTTCCATCTCGATCGGGTTCTGGGTGGCGATGACGGTGAAGGGCAGGGCGAGCGGGTAGGTGATGCCGTCGACGGTGACCTGGCGTTCCTCCATCGACTCCAGCAGTGCCGACTGGGTCTTCGGGCTCGCCCGGTTGATTTCGTCACCGATGACGATATTGGCGAAGACCGGGCCGGGTTTGAACTCGAACCGACGCTCGGCCTGGTTGAACACCGATACCCCGGTCACGTCGGAGGGCAGCAGGTCGGGGGTGAACTGGATTCGCCCGACGGTGCAGTCGACCGATCGGGCGAGGGCCTTCGCGAGCATGGTCTTGCCGACGCCGGGCACGTCCTCGATGAGCAGGTGGCCCTCGGCCAAAAGTACGGTCAAAGCGATCTGCACGGCCTCATGCTTGCCGTCGATGACCGTCTCGACATTGCGCATGATGGCAAGCCCGGCGGCCTGCAGCTCGTTGAGATCGGCGGCCGCATCACTGTTAAAGGGCACAGTGGCAGCCAATGGAACCGACGCCAGTTCCGCCCTGCTTGAATCGATGGAGGACCGAGTCGGTTTGCGGTTCATACCCGTGACCGCTCCAGGTATTCTGCAACGGCATGCGGAACATAGGGCGAGACGTCGCCGCCGAGGCTGGCCACCTGTCGCACCAGCGAGCTGGAGACGTGGGCGTTGGCGGGATCAGGCAGCAGAAACACCGTTTCAACAGCGGCGAGGTTGCGATTGACGATCGCCATCGGCGTCTCGTAGGCCACATCGACCTGCGAGCGGATGCCCTTCACCAGCACGCTCGCCCCGACGTCCATGCAGTAGTCCACGAGTAGTCCCATGCTCCAGCTGGCCACAACGATGTTGGTCGGCAGCCCGGCCTCTTTGATGGCCTGTTCCAGCAGCGACACGCGCTGACTGATCGGTAACAGGGCCGACTTGTCGGGGTTGTGCACCACGAGCACATGGAGCTCGTCGAACAGGCCGGCCGCGCGATCGATCACGTCCAAGTGGCCCAGCGTGACGGGGTCAAATGATCCAGGGACAACGGCGATCCTGCGCATGATCACACCCTACTGCCACAGGCTGAACAGCGCTGCTCGCTGCATCCGCTGGAGATCGTCATCATCAGCCCTTATTGAGCCAGGAGCGTTCGGATTCGTTCAGCCGGCGGGTGATTGCGTCGCGCAGCGCCGCGTTGGTGCGGATGCCCGGATCGCCCGTCACGAGATGGTAGGCGGCCCGTCGCACGTCGGCGATCATGTCGCCGTCCACCGCCACCCGCAGAAAGCGCAGCTTCGAGCCGTCGCCGGACTGAAGATCGCCGAGCACGTTGCCCTCACGGCGTAGGGCGAGGTCGAGTTCGGCGAGCACGAAACCATCCAGTGTCGCGGCGACGTCACCGATGCGTTGGCGGGACGGCGACCCCGGCCGCGAATTGGTGACCAGCAGGCACAATCCCGGCACGCCGCCACGACCGACGCGGCCGCGCAACTGGTGCAGTTGGGAGACACCGAATCGGTCGGCGTCGAGCACGACCATGGCCGAAGCATTGGGCACGTCGACCCCGACCTCGATCACGGTCGTCGCCACGAGAACATCGATCTCACCGGCGGCGAACGAACGCATGATGCGATCTTTCTCGTCGCTCGTCATGCGGCCGTGCAAAGCGTCAAGGCGGTATCCGGCCAGCGGGGCGAACCCGCGCAGCCGCTCGAGCACCGTCTCCACATTGGCGAGCGGAATCTTGGGATCGTCGTCGCTCGGCGGCGGCGCCTCGGCGTCGGCTCCGTCTTCGATCTCGGCCGGGGAGATCGCCGGGCAGACCACGAAGGCCTGACGCCCAAGCGCGAGCTCCTCAGCGAGTTTGGTCCAGATGCGTTGAAACCAGGTCGGATGATCGGCGAGCGGCACGACGATGCTCGTGATGCCCCGGCGCCCGGCCGGCAGCATGCGGATGGTACTCACGTCGAGGTCACCGAACACGGTCATGGCGATGGTGCGCGGTATCGGCGTGGCCGTCATGACGAGAACGTGCGGTGGTTCAGCCCCCTTCAGCCGCAGGGTTTCGCGCTGGTCGACGCCGAACCGGTGCTGCTCGTCGATAACGATCAGCCCGAGGTCGAAGAAGGTCACGGTGTCACTGAGCAGGGCGTGGGTGCCGATGACGATGCGGGACTGGCCCGATACGGTGCGCAGCAGCGCCTTGCGTTTCTGCGCGACGGGAAGTTTTCCGGTGAGCAGGGCCGGCATGAGTTCGGCTGCGAGATCGGGCCCGAGCAGCGTCGTGATCGATCGCAGGTGTTGCGCGGCGAGCACCTCGGTCGGGGCCAGCAGGGCGGTCTGGCCGCCGCTGTCGGCCACGGCGAGCATGGCCCGCAGCGCGACGACGGTCTTGCCCGAGCCGACCTCGCCCTGCAGCAGTCGGTTCATTGGGCCGGACCTGGCCATGTCGGTGGCGATTTCAACCGCGCAGATCTCCTGGTCGACCGTGAGCACGAAGGGCAGGGCTGCGTCGAAGCGTTCGAGATACCCGCCGGGTGTGGGCACGCGCGGCCGGGTGCGGCGCTCCCGCGCAATACTGTGCCGCTGCATCAGGGCGCACTGCAGCACCCAGGCCTCGGTGAAGCGCAGTGTCTCCTGCGCGGCCATCCACTGTTCTTTCTTGTCGGGGCTGTGAATCCAGCGGATGGCCTGGGTGTGGTCAAGCAGACCGTGTTCGACCCGGAGGTCCTGCGGAACAGGATCGGGCAGGGTGCCCACGCGCTGGAGCACCTGATCGATCAGCGTCTGCAGGTTCCAGCTGGTCTCCGAGGCCGTCGCCGCGTAAATGGGGATGAGCGGCTTGTGGCGCAAGCGTACGGCCGGGTCGTCGCGAGCCTCTTCTTCTTCGCTTTCAAAGGTCTTATATGACGGGTTCGCGAGCTGACTTTGGCCCTGATAGGCCGACACCTTGCCGGAAAAGCTGCCGCGCAGGCCGGGCCGCAGCTTGTCGAGGCGCCACTGCTGGCTGCTCTTGCCGAAGAACGTGAGGATGAACTCGCCGCCACCGTCGGAAATCACCACCTCGACGATCGTGCCCGGTCGCGATGACATGCGCTTTTCCCGGGCGGACACGATATCGGCGATGACGGTGATATTGGCGCCGGGAGTCAGCTGCGCGAGCGGTCGAAGCACGTCACGGTCGGCGTAGTCACGCGGGTAGTGGCTGAGCAGGTCGCTGACGGTCTGAAAACCGAAGGCTTTGCCGAGTGCTGACGCTTTCGCCGCGCCGAGTGCTTTCTTCAGCGGGGTGTCGAGGGTGATCGGTTGAAGTTCGGGCGCTGGCAGGGCGAGACCGTCGAATTCGGGGCCATGGGCAGCGCTCGAACCGGTCATGGTTCCATCGTAAACCGACCCTCTGACAGGGCAGCTAGGCTCGGAGGGTTATGACGCGAATTATTTCCGGGTTTGCCGGCTCCTTGACTTTGACGGTCCCCAAGTCCGGTACCCGGCCGACCAGCGACCGGGTGCGGGAGGCGATCTTCTCGGCCCTCGACTCGCGCGACGCGCTGCACAGTATGCGCGTGCTGGACCTGTACGCGGGATCGGGCGCGCTGGGGCTCGAGGCAGCAAGCCGCGGGGCGCGCGTGGTGACTCTGGTCGAAAACAGTTACGGCGCAGCAGCGATGTGCCGCAAGAACGGCGAGGCCGTGCAGCGGTCAGCGCCGAAGGGCACCGAGCTAAAGATCGCGGTGTCATCACAGGCGGTGCAGTCGTTTCTGGCAGCGACCAAAGACGGCTTCGACGTTGTGTTCATCGATCCGCCCTACGATCTGACGGAGGTGGAGTTGGGCCACAATCTGAGGGCGCTGGCTCCGCTGCTGGCCGACGACGCGCTCGTGGTGCTGGAGCGCAGCTCGCGCTCGCCCGAACCGGACTGGGGCGACGGCCTGGTGCTGGAGCGCCGCAAGGATTACGGCGACACGACCGTCTGGTACGCCGCGCCTCCCGAACAGAACTAGCCCGCCGCGCCGTCCCAGCCGCGATACGGGTCCCAGCCGCCCTGGTCGTGCGCAGCACCGTCCACGGTGATCGTACCGACGGTTGAAGCGGATGCCGCCGCGACCGTTCCGAGGCGGCGAAAGCCGGGCGGCAGAACGACGTCCGGCGGGAAGGTCGCCAGCAGTCCATGGTCTTCGCCGCCGCCGAGGGCGACCTCGAGGCGTTCGCCCAGGCACCCGGAGTCGAAGTCGATGCACACTCCGCTCGCGCGGGCGATCCGGCCGGCGTCGATCGCGAGTCCATCGGACACGTCGAGCATCGCGGTGGCACCGGCGAGGGCGGCAAGCGGACCGCTGGCAATCGGCGGTACCGGGGTGAGCTGGGCGGCCACCTCGGTCGGATGCGTGAGCTTGAGGGCGTTCGCCCGGTCACGGTCGGGCACTCCGAGGGCGTCAACGCCCCGATGAAACAGTAGTTCAAGGCCGATCCCGGCAGCTCCGAGCCGACCGGAGAGCGCCACGGTGTCGCCGGGGCGGGCGCCGGAGCGCAGAACGGGTGCCCGGCCCTCGAGGTCGCCGAAGGCCGTCACGGCGAGGGTGAGGGCGTCGGAGGCCGACAGGTCACCGCCGACCACGCCGCAGCCGGGCGCGAGGGCTTCGCAGCAGTCGCGCAGCCCGTCGGCGATGCCCTCGAGCACCGACACGGGAGTCGACGGCGGAGCGGCGATCGCAACGACGAGGGCGGTCGGGCGGGCGCCCATCGCGGCCACATCAGAGAGGTTGGTGGCGGCGGCTTTCCAGCCGAGATCGTGCGGCGTCGACCAGGCGAGGCGAAAATCCGGGCCCTGAATCATCATGTCGGTCGTCACCACGAAGCGGCCGTCGGGTGCGGAGATCACGGCCGCATCGTCACCCGGTCCGAGAAGCTGCGCCGATGCGGTCGGCAAGCGGGGAAAAATCCGCCCGAGTACGGCGGTCTCGCTCAGGTCGGCGAGGGTTTTTTCGGCTGCGGGCGGCAGCGGGGCGGGCGAGCGCGGGGCATCCGCTGCGGGGGTCATGTAAGAAACGGTAGCCTGAATATGATGTCTCACCGATTCCTGCTCCTGCGCTCCGCTCCCCTTCGATCCGTCGCCGTCGTCACGGTGCTCGCGAGTTCGCTGCTGCTCGTCGGCTGCGCCACCGCAGTGCCGCTGACCCCGGCCGCCGATGCCACCAGTGTGGCCTGCGCCGATGTGGTCGTGCACCTGCCGTCCACCGTCGCCGACCAGCCGGCGCGTGAAACGAACGCGCAGGCCACGGGCGCCTGGGGCGACCCCGCTGCCGTTCTGCTGCACTGCGGCGTGACGGTACCGGTGCCCACAACACTGCCGTGTCTGAACATCAACGGTATCGACTGGATCGAAGACGACTCAGCCGCGCCGACCTACCGTTACACGACCTATGGGCGCGACCCGGCCATCGAGATCGTGATCGATTCCGAAGCGGTGAGCGGTTCGACCGCCCTGATCGACGTCGCCAATGCGGTCGGCTACGTGCCGGCGACCGGTGCCTGCGTCGGCGCCGAAGACGTGCAGCTGCCCACCGACGGAGCCTCGACATCCCCCTAGGGCCGTCGCGCGAGACCGCCCCGGGCTCGCGGCACGAGTTGAGGAGGTTGGCACTCGTTCAAACCAGTGCCAGGCACACCAACACGTGCCGCGAGCTTCTGTCGCGGCTCAGGAACCGTGGCGAGCGTGGGCCATGGCCACCGCAATGAGCTCGTCGATCAGCTCGGGGTAGGTATAGCCGCTCGCCAGCCAGCAGCTCGGGAACATGGAGATGCTCGTGAAGCCGGGCATGGTGTTGATCTCGTTGATCACCCAGCCGGCCTGAGTGAGAAAGAAGTCGACTCTGGCCAGTCCGGCGCCGCCGATCGCCTCGAACGCGGCGATGGCGAGCCGCTGCGCCTCAGCCAGTTCAGCCGCCGTCAGGGGTGCCGGGCAGACCAAGTCAACGCCAGGTGCGTCAAGGTACTTCGCCGCGAAATCGTAGAAGTCGCGGCCGGTCACGACGACTTCGCCGGCCACGGAAGCGCGGGTCGGCTCTCCCGGACGGCCCTGCAGCACGGCGATCTCGAGTTCCCGACCGACCAGCCCTGATTCGATAAGTACCTTGGAGTCTTCGGCGAGGCCGACCGTCATGGCCTCGCTGAGCTGTTCCGGCGCCCCGACCTTGCTGACGCCCACGCTCGACCCGGCGCGCGCCGGCTTCACGAAGGCGGGCAGGCCGAGCTGTTCCAGGGCGGCGTAGCCCATTCCAGGAGTCTCCGCCCAGTCATCCGCGGTGAGAGTGCGCCACGGTGCCACGGGCAGGGCCGCCTGCTGAAAGACGGTCTTGGCGAAGTGTTTGTCCATTCCTAAAGCGGATGCAAGCACCCCCGATCCTACGTACGGCAGGCCGAGCAGGTCGAGCATTCCCTGGATGGTACCGTCCTCACCGAACGGTCCATGCAAAATGGGGAATATAAGGTCGACAGTGCCCAACGAGCGCTCGCCCGACGCATCGACGACGGTCAGTTCCCGGCTCGACGCGCTCTGCGGCCAGCGCACCCGCGTACCGTTGTCGGCGACGACGGGCAGTGACTGCGCATCGAGAATGAATTTACCCGGGTCGTTGTCTTCGAGCACGAACGAACCGTCGCGGGTGATTCCGACCGGGATGATCGTGTACCGCTCAGGGTCGAGGGCTGCCAGCACTCCGCCCGCCGTGGCGCAGCTGATCGAGTGTTCGCTGGAACGCCCCCCAAAGAGAAGCACCACCGTGAGCTTGTGCATCGTCAAGTGTCCTTTCGCCCTGCGGTTCGCCGGAGTCTGTTGTGAGGTGCGGCGCAATGTCGCGGGGGTTGAGGGTGCCGTCGAGCACCTGGCGCACCTGTTCGACGATCGGCATCTCCACGCCCTTGGCGCGGGCCAGTTCGAGAACGGGCTTCACCGAGGCGAGGCCTTCGGTGGTCTGCTGCATCTGCTTGACGACATCGTTGATGCTGTAGCCCTGGCCGAGCAGCCGCCCGGCCGTGTTGTTCCGCGACAGCGGCGACTGGCAGGTGGCGATGAGGTCGCCGAGACCGGCCAAGCCGGCCAGGGTTTCGGCCTGGGCACCGTAGGCGACCGCGAAGTCGGTCATTTCAACCAGGCCGCGGGTGATGATCGAGGCCTTGGTGTTTTCGCCGTAGCCAACCCCATCGACGATGCCGATCGCGACGGCGATGAGGTTTTTCAGCACACCGCCGAACTCGGTGCCGATGACGTCGGTGTTGATGTATGACCGAAAGTAGCGGTTGGTGGCCAGTTTGGCCACCGCCTGCGCGGTTTCGAGGCTCGATGACGAGACGACGGCGCCGGTCGGCTGCTCCTTGGCGATTTCCAGCGCCAGGTTGGGGCCGCTGATTGCGGCGATCCGGGCGGGGTCGATGCGGAGCACCTCTTCGATGACGCTGCTCATGCGCATGCCGGTCGAGCGTTCGACGCCCTTCATGAGCGAGATGAGGATCGCGTTCTCGGCCAGGTACGGTTCGACATGCTTGAGGTTCTCGCGGAGCGACTGGCTGGGCACCGACACGAACACCATTTCGGCGCCAGCCAGGGCCAGATCGAGCCGGCTCGTGGCGCGCAGTCCGATGGGCAGGTTCACGCCGGGCAGGTAGTCGCTGTTGCGGCGTGCTTCGGAGATTTCGCGCGCCAATTCGGGGCGGCGAGCCCACAGAACAACGTCGGCACCGCCATCCGTCAAAATTTTTGCGAAGGTCGTTCCCCAACTTCCCGCCCCTAGGACGGCCACCCGAGTGCCTGGTTGAATCTTGGGCTGCTGCGGGTTTCTAGGCTTCAAAACGGCCGGTCTCTTTCTGGTTGTGCTCCGACGGGTTCCAACGTTTGGTCGGGGCTTTCTCACCGCGCAGGTCTTCGAGCAGTGCCGTGATGGCCACCATCACGACGGCGGTGGCCTCGTTGAGCGTGGCGGTGTCGAGGCTGCGGCCCCGAAACTGGGCGAGGTCGAGGGGGTCGCCGATTTTGACCCTGATCGTCTTGCGGGGGAACAGGCTGATCTTCTTGGAATACCGGGGCATCAGCTGCTGGGTGCCCCAGTGGGCGGCCGGCACGATCGGAATCCCCTGCTCGAGCGCGATGCGCACCGCGCCGGTTTTGCCGCGCATCGGCCACAGGTCAGGATCGCGGGTGAGTGAGCCCTCCGGGTAGACGACCACGATCTGGCCCTTCTCGACCAGTCGTTGGGCGGCCTTGACCGGTTCGCTGCCACGCACGGAACCACCGCGCTGCACCGGAATCTGGCCCGAACGGCTCAGCACCCAGCCGATGACGGGAATCTTGAAAACGGATGCCTTCGCCAGAAATCGAGGAAGCCGCCCCAGCTTCCACGCCACGACGCCCATCACGACGGGGTCGATCTCGCTGTAGTGGTTCGGCGAGAACACGAACGCTCCACTGCGCGGAAACTTGTGGGCGTCGACGATCTCGTAGCGCGCGGCGAGGTTCATCACCGGCAGGATCAGCCCGGCAAGAATCCAGAACGCGCTCGGTCGGCTCTTCTCGGAACGGATTCGGTTCGGTGACTCGGGAGCTGCTGGCACGTCAATATTTTCAGGCACGCGCCTATTATCCTTCGAGATCGAAGTCCGCCCCCAAAAGCCGCAGCTTGCCGATGAAGTTCTCGTATCCGCGGCTGATGATTCCCACGTTGCTGACCGTCGAGGTGCCCTCGGCCGAGAGCGCGGCGATCAGGTGGCTAAAGCCGCCGCGCAGGTCGGGCACGACGATGTCGGCGCCGTGCAGCTTGGTCGGACCGGTGATGACGGCCGAGTGGTTGAAGTTGCGCTGCCCGAAGCGGCACGGGTGCCCGCCGAGGCACTCCTTGTGAATCTGAATGGTGGCGCCCATTTCGACGAGCGCGTCGACGAAACCGAACCGCTGTTCGTACACCGTCTCGTGCACGATCGAGGTGCCGTGCGCCTTCGTGAGGGCAATGACGAGCGGCTGCTGCCAGTCCGTCATGAACCCGGGGTGAACATCCGTTTCGATGATCACCGGCTTCAAATCGCCGCCGGGGTGATAGAACCGGATGCCGTCGTCACAGATGTCGAAAGCACCGCCGACTTTGCGGAACACGTTGAGGAAGGTGATCATCTCGGCCTGGCGGGCGCCGCCGACGAAGATGTCGCCGTCCGTCGCGAGGGCAGCGGCAGCCCAGCTCGCGGCCTCGTTGCGGTCGAACAATGCGCGGTGGTTGTAGCCGACCAGGCGTTCGACACCCTCGATTCGGATCACTCGGTCGGTATCGACCGTGATGATCGCGCCCATCTTCTGCAGGATGTTGATGAGATCCATGATCTCGGGCTCGATCGCCGCGCCCTTGAGTTCGGTGAGGCCGTCGGCCCGCACCGCGGTGAGCAGCACCTGCTCGGTCGCTCCCACGCTCGGGTAGGGCAGCTCGAGCTTGGCGCCCTTGAGACCGTTCGGCGCCGACATGCGGATGCCGTTGGGCTGCTTCTCGACGACGGCGCCGAATTTGCGCAGCACCTCGAGATGAAAGTCGATCGGGCGGTCGCCGATGCGGCAACCGCCCAGGTCGGGGATGAAGGCTTCGCCGAGCCGGTGCAGCAGCGGTCCGCAGAACAGGATCGGAATGCGGGACGAACCGGCGTGGGCGTCGATCGCGGCGAAGTGCGCGCTCTCCACGTCAACCGGGTCGAGAATGAGGTCGCCGGGTTCGGCGCCCTCGGTCACCTTGACGCCGTGCACCTCGAGCAGCCCCCGAACGATCCGAACATCGCTGATGTTCGGAACGTCCTTGAGCACGCTCGGGGTTTCTCCGAGCAGGGCGGCGACCATGGCTTTGGTGACGAGGTTCTTCGCCCCCTTCACCTCGATGCGGCCGACCAGCGGAATGCCGCCACGGATGGTGATTTTGTCGGCGGTGAGGCCAACGGATGCCCCGTGGTTCTGGGCACTCCCCCGCTCGTTCGCGTCGTCGTTGAGCCTGGCTTCGTTCAAAGTTTTTGCCTCTTGATCACGCCGGGCTTCGCTGAGAGTACTCACAAATTACCTGTCCTGGTGCAAATTGATGCAATACAAATTAGTGCAAATTAGTACATTGATTCCGGGGATCGCGCGGGAAGGGTCTGGGGCAACCACGACTCTCGCGTCGCTTCGAATTCGTTGATGCGCGCTTCGTCACGCAACGTCAGCCCGATGTCATCCAGACCTTCGAGCAGCCGCCATCTAGTGTAATCATCGATCTCGAAATTCACGGTTAGATCGCCGACACGCACGGTTTTACCCACCAGATCCACGGTCAGCTCGATGCCGGGGTCGGCTTCTACGAGGTTCCACAGGGTTTCGGCATCCGCTTCGCTGATCTGCCCGGCGAGCAGCCCCTGCTTGCCGGAGTTGCCGCGAAAGATGTCGCCAAAACGAGGGCTGAGTACCACGTCGAACCCGTAGTCGCGCAGGGCCCAGACCGCGTGTTCGCGCGAGGAACCGATGCCGAAGTCGGCCCCGGCGATGAGCACGCGAGCGCCCTGGTATTCCTTCTTATTGATGACGAAATCGGGGTCCTGACGCCAGGCCGCGAAGAGGGCGTCTTCGAAGCCCGTGCGCGTGACACGCTTGAGGTACACGGCGGGGATGATCTGGTCGGTGTCGACGTTGGAACGGCGCAGCGGTACCGCGACTCCGGTGACGGTCGTGAACTTCTGCATGCTACTGGTCTCCATCCTGAACGAGGTCCCACGGACTCGAAAGCGTGCCGCGAATGGCCGTGGCGGCCGCGACGAGCGGCGACACCAGGTGGGTGCGCCCACCCTTGCCCTGGCGTCCCTCGAAGTTGCGGTTGCTGGTGGACGCGCAGCGTTCGCCGGGTTCGAGCTGGTCGGGATTCATGCCGAGGCACATGGAACAGCCGGCAAAACGCCATTCGGCTCCGAAATCGAGGAAGATCTGGTCGAGGCCCTCGGCTTCGGCCTCGATGCGCACCCGGGCGGAGCCGGGAACGACCATCATGCGCAGTCCCGCGGCGATGGTCTTTCCCTTGATGATTTCGGCGGCCGCGCGCAGGTCCTCGACCCGGCTGTTGGTACAGGAACCAAGAAAAACGGTGTCGACCCGAATCTCCTTCATCGGGGTGCCAGCCTCAAGGTCCATGTATTCCAGCGCCCGTTCGGCCGCCGAGCGCTCGTTGGCATCGACGATATCGGCGGGGTTCGGCACGGATCCGCTGAGCGAGACGCCCTGCCCGGGATTGGTCCCCCAGGTGACGAACGGCTCGAGCTTGTTGGCGTCGATGATGACCTCGGCGTCGTAGCTGGCACCCTCATCGGTGGCCAGGGTCTGCCAGTACGCGACGGCGGCGTCCCAGTCGGCACCGCGCGGTGCGTGGGCGCGACCCTCGAGGTAGTCGTAAGTGGTCTGGTCCGGCGCGACCATACCGGCGCGGGCGCCAGCCTCGATCGACATGTTGCAGATGGTCATGCGCCCCTCCATGGAGAGGGCACGGATGGCCTCACCACGGTATTCGAGCACGTAACCCGCTCCCCCGCCGGTGCCGATCCTGGCGATCACGGCGAGGATGATGTCCTTCGCGGTGACCCCGGTACGCAGCGTGCCGTTGACCGTGATGGCCATGGTCTTGAACGGGTTCAGCGGCAGCGTCTGCGTGGCCATCACGTGCTCGACCTCGCTCGTGCCGATGCCGAGCGCCATCGCCCCGAACGCGCCGTGCGTGGAGGTGTGCGAGTCACCGCAGACCACGGTGATGCCGGGCTGGGTCAGGCCGAGCTGCGGGCCGACCACGTGAACGATGCCCTGCTCGATGTCGCCGAGCGAGTGCAGCCGCACGCCGTACTCGGCGCAGTTGCGTCGCAGAGTCTCGATCTGGGTGCGGCTGGTCAGATCGGCGATCGGCTTGTCGATGTCCAGCGTCGGCGTGTTGTGGTCTTCGGTCGCAATGGTCAGATCGGGCCGGCGCAGCGTGCGTTCGGCCAGACGCAGCCCATCGAACGCCTGCGGGCTGGTGACCTCGTGCAGCAGATGGAGGTCGATGTAGATCAGGTCGGGCGTGCCGTCTTCACCTTTGGTGACGAGGTGCTTGTCCCAAACTTTCTCGGCGAGCGTGCGCAGGCCGATGCCGGAACTCCGTTGCGAAGTGGGTATTACGTTGGTCATTTTGAGCGTCTTCCTCACGAATCGATGGCAGCCACGCCGAACGCCGCGACGAGGGAGGCCTCAGGACAGGGACTCGTCGCGGCACAGAAGAAGTCGGTTGAGCACCACGAATTCAGGGTAACACCTCGCCTCGCACCCTGCCTCGCACACGGTCCGGCGAACAGATCAGCCGAACGCCGACTCCACGTAGATGACGCTCACGTTGTCGCGCCCGCCGTGTTCGATGGCTTCATCGACGAGTTGGTCAGCGATACTGCGTTCGTCGCCCTCCGAACGGATGTCCGTGGCCAGAACGCGCGCAATCGCCACGTCGTCGAGTTCCTTGGTCAGCCCGTCGGAGCACATCAGAAATGACTGCTCATTGTGGGCGGGCAGCAGCCAGACGTCGGCGTCAACGAACTCGTCGGCGCCGATGGCCCGGGTGATGACGTTACGCTCCGGGTGTTTTTCGGCATCTTCCATTGAGATCAGGCCGGCGTCCACCATCTCCTGCACCGCGGAATGGTCGACCGAGAGCTGCGTCAGAACGCCGTCGGTCCAGGTATAGACGCGGGAATCACCCACGTTGAAAACCATCCAGTGGTACCCGACATCATCGCCCGCGTCGACGAAGGCGATACCAGCCAGGGTCGTTCCCGACACGGCGGTGCCGAAGTCGTCGGCAGCGCTGAGATCGCGCACGGCATCGTTCGACGAATGGATGGCGTCGAGGATGCGTTCCGGCGTCGACGGCAGGTCGCGCGCGATGTGTTCGTCGAACACGCGCAGCACCGTCTGGCTGGCGACGTCCCCCTGAGCGTGACCGCCCATGCCGTCGGCCACGAGAAACACCGGGGATTGCGCGAGAATGCTGTCTTCGTTGACCTTGCGCACGCTGCCCACATCGCTGCGGGCACTGAAACAGAGGCGGGCGGTAGCGGCGGAGAGTTCAATCGTGCTCTGCTGGTTCAGAGTCATGAGAACCCCCCGTTCGCCGGCGCCCGGCCTCGATCAGTCATTCCTTGGCGTCGACCGAAATCTTCTCGGCCAGAGTGACCCCGCTCTTCTTGGCATCATGACGGGCTTTGATCAGGCTCGCCACGGTGGCCACGGCCATGCTACCGATGATTACGCCGAGCGAGGTCCAGGTGCCGATCTCCGGCGCCCATTCCACGCCGTTGCCGCCGTTGATGAACGGCAGTTCGTTTTCGTGCATCGCGTGCAGCACGAGCTTCACGCCGATGAAGCCGAGAATGACGGCAATGCCGTACTTGAGGTATTCGAGGCGTTCCAGCAGGCCACCGAGCAGAAAGTACAGCTGACGCAGGCCCATGAGGGCGAAGATATTGGCGGTGAACACGATGAACGGGCTCTGCGTGATGCCGAAGATCGCGGGGATCGAGTCGAGCGCGAAAATGAGGTCGGTGGTGCCGATCGCGATGAACACGATAAGCATCGGGGTGAAGACTTTCTTGCCGTCGATCTGGGTTCGCACCTTGGAACCGTCAAATTCCGAGGAGATCCGAATGCGGCGGCGCAGCAGACGAATAACCGCGTTCTCCTTGTCTTCGGTTTCTTCCTCCGACGAAAAGGCCTGTTTGACGGCGGTGTAGAACAGGAACGCGCCGAAGATGTAGAAGATCCAGCTGTAGCTTTCGATCAGCTGAGCGCCGAGCAGGATGAAGATTCCGCGCAGCAGGAGGGCGATGATGATGCCCACCATCAGTACCTCTTGCTGGTATTTTCGCGGCACCGAGAACCGGGCCATGATGATCACGAAGACGAACAGGTTATCGATCGAGAGGCTGTACTCGGTGAGCCAGCCGGCCAGGAATTGCCCGGCATGTTCGGCGTCGCCGAGCACGAGCATCAGTAGAGCGAAGATCAAGGCGAGGCCCACATAGAAGGCCACCCAGAGTCCGGCTTCGCGCATGCTCGGAACGTGCGGCCGCTTGTAGACGATGAGCAGGTCGGCGACCAGAATCAGGGTCAGAACGACGAGGGATCCAACTTCGAACCAGAGGGGGAGAGCGAGTTCCACGGGGGCCTTTCAAGTGATGACGGGAGTCGGGTGGTACAGAACCCGAAAGTCTCTCCCGCACCAAAATGGCCCTATTGGAACCAATCGATACCACCGCGACCGGGGCCCCGTCAGTGCGGCCCGTATTGACGATCGCGATATAGAACCCGATCGGGCCCAGAGGGATACTCCCCTTCGCTTGCAGAATTCTACCAGTGTGATGGACCCGCGCGTGCCCGCGCGAAGGCGCCAGGCTCGGCCGCCACCTATAGTTGAGGGCTATGACTACGCACCGGTTTCGATGACGGCCGCCGACAACCCGCAGGAATACATCGACTGGTCGAACGAGGGGCAGCCGGCCACCGCGTCCTGGCGATCTGCGAACGGAGCACCAGCCCCCAAGCGGGTCGTGCCGGTTGACGACACCATCACAGCGGATGCCGCCTACCGGCTGGCCTCGCAGGGTATCGCGATGCTCTGGCACGGCGACTTTCAGAATGCCCGCCAAATTCTGACCGCCCTCGAGCACCGCACGCGGCCCAAACCGGATCGGACCGAGCGAACGACCGCCGAGCTGTTCTACCGGTATCGGCAGAACCGTTCGCACCGTGCGCGCATCCTCGGTCATCTGCTCATTCCGCTTGAGGGGGGCAATATCATCGGGCTGCGGCGGGCGCCCGACGTGGTCTCTGCCACGGTCGACGCCTATGGGAGCATCACCGAGGCATCCGTTGTGTCGCTGCACGAGGTGCTCGGTACGATCGGCGCCCACCAGTGGCGCACTAAGGGCATTCCTGTTGCAGCGTTGAACGCCAGCGTCTATCCGCATTACGGCACGTTCTTTCCGGTGCGCAGCGAGTACGTCGGCCTGGTGGCGAGCGCTCCGCTGGCAGCTCCGAAAGTGGCCTTCGACATCGGCACCGGCACCGGGGTGCTCGCGGCGGTGCTGGCGACTCGGGGCGTACCGAGGGTGGTCGCGACGGATATCGAGCCGCGCGCGGTGGCATCCGCTCGAGAAACAGTGTCGCGCCTGAAGCTCACCGAGCGGGTAGAGGTGCACCTGACCAGCCTGTTTCCCGACGGTCGCGCCGATCTGATCGTGTGCAACCCGCCGTGGATCCCGGCGACGGCGCATTCCCTGCTCGACGCGGCCGTCTACGACCCCGGCTCCCGCATGCTCAAGGGTTTTCTGGCCGGGGTGCTCGGCCATCTAGAGCCCCGGGGCGAGGTGTGGCTCGTGCTCTCCGATTTTGCCGAGCTGGTCGGGCTGCGTTCCCGCGACGACCTGCTGAAGGAGATCGATGCGGCGGGGCTGCGGGTGATCGGTGCGCTCGAAGCGCCCGCCGTACACGCCCGCGCGACGGACACGAGCGACCCTCTTCACGCGATACGCCGGAACGAGGTCACCTCATTGTGGCGTCTGACCGCGCGTGAGCCGACGACTTAAACAAAGAAGCCCGGCGCTTTCGACCTGAAAGCAACCGGGCAATTGTGACCCCAGCGGGATTCGAACCCGCGTTACCGCCGTGAGAGGGCGATGTCCTAGGCCGCTAAACGATGGGGCCGTTTTTGCAACTTACCGAGTATGCCACACACCGGAGCGCACTTCCAAACTGAGCGTTTGCGGCGCGTCGCACCGGGTGGGTGCGTCCCCGTTCGGTGCCGACCCAAACCCCGAGTAGAAAGCGGACGCTGTTGCGCCACGGCTCGAATCGGGGTTAGCTCAGGGCATGAAACTGACCAAGCTGGAGCATGCCGCGCTGATTCTGGAGCTTTCGGGCAAGAAGCTCTACATCGATCCCGGCTCGTTCACCACCGCGCTCACCGGCACCGCGGGCGCCGTCGCCGTGGTCATCACCCACGAGCACGCCGACCATTGGACTCCCGAACAGCTGGGGCGCATCGTTGAAATGAACTCGGACCTGCGCATCTTCGCGCCGGCCGGTGTCGCTCGGGCGATAGCCGCGACCGACGCCGCGCTTGACGTCACGACGGTGCAGGCCGGCGATGTTATCGACGTCGACCCGTTCACCCTGCGTTTCTTCGGGGCGACCCACGCCGTCATCCACGAATCGATCCCGATCATCGACAACGTCGGGGTGCTTGTCAACGACGAGCTGTACTACGCCGGTGACGCCTTCACCGTTCCCGAGGGGATGCAGGTGGGGACGCTCGCCGTGCCGGCCGCCGCGCCCTGGATGAAAATCAGTGAGGCCATGGATTTCATTCTGGCCCTCAAACCGAAGCGCAGCTTTCCCACCCACGAGATGCTGCTCTCCCGGGCGGGAAAAGAGCTGTCCAACGCGCGATTCCAGAGCGTCACCGAACGGGGCGGCGGCGTGTTCTTCGCGCTCGAGCCCGGTGACAGTCTCGACCTGTAAGCCGTGCGGCGCGGCATCCATTCGGAACACGGCTCTTCCTCAGGCAATTTGCAGCAACTGCAACTTAGAGTGCAGTTACTGCAAATGTGGCCCGTGCGGGTCGCCAGAACCGAGGGAAACCGATGGACTCCGAGTGGGTAATTGATGCGCAAGGCTTGGAGAAATCCTACGGTTCGGGGGCGAGCCGTTTCGACGCGCTGAAGGGTGTGTCCGTTCAAATAGCGCCCGGTGAAACGGTGGCGATCATCGGCAAGAGCGGGTCGGGCAAGTCGACCCTCATGCACCTGCTCGCCCTGCTCGACGAACCCGATCGGGGAACACTTCAGGTCGCCGGCAAGAACGCCAAGTCGCTGTCAAAGCGCGCGGTCAACGAACTGCGCAACAAGGAGTTCGGCTTCGTCTTTCAGCAGTTCTTTCTCACCCCCAACGTGAGCGTGCTCGACAACGTCATCCTGCCGCTGAAGATCGCCGGCATGGGCGGCAAGGAGCGACGCCGCCGCGGCATGGAGGTTCTCGAACAGCTCGAGCTGGCCGACAAGGCCGGCAGCAAGGCCACGACCCTCTCGGGCGGGCAGAAGCAGCGCGTCGTCATCGGTCGCGCCCTGGTCAATGCGCCGCGCGTGATCTTCGCCGACGAACCCACCGGCAACCTCGACACCGCCACCGGAGCCGTGGTCGAAGACATCCTGTTCAACCTCAACCGCAGTCAGGGCATCACGCTCGTTATCGTCACCCACGACGAGGAACTCGCCGCCCGCTGCGATCGCCAGATCTACATTCGCGACGGACTTGTCGTGTCCCACACCACGTCGACCCACACGGGTGCCCACGCACTGATCATCGGAGGCGCAGCATGAGAACCAAAGACCTCGTCGTCACCGCGATCTCCAACACCTTTCGCAGCAAGCTGCGCACGACCCTGACCGTGCTGGCCATTTTCGTGGGCGCGTTCACCCTCACCCTGACCAACGCGGTCGGCGCCGGCGTCAGCCAGTACGTCGATGCCCAGGTGGGCGCCCTCGGCTCCCCCGACGTGTTCATCATCACGCAGGCGAGCGATGCCACCGCCGCCGGCGACGGCCCGGTCGAGTACGACGCGGCCAGTTCGGCATCCGTGTCGAGCCAGCAAGGCCCGCCCGGGACCACGACCAAGGCGCTGACGGATGCCGACCTCCAGGCGATCGGCGACACCGCCGGCATCGAGTCGGTCGATCCGATCCGATCCGTGCAGCCCGACTACATCGAATACGAGTCCGGCACTCCCTACGAGTTCAGCATCAACGCCACCTCGGCCGTGACCACGGCCGACCTCACGGCGGGCGCGCAGCTCGACGGCGGCGCCACTGAGGCTCAGCTCGTGCTGCCGGACGCCTTCGTGACCCCGCTCGGGTTCGCCTCCGCGGACGACGCGGTGGGGGCATCCGTTTCTATCGGCATCACCGACATTCTCGGCGCGAAGCACGTGGTTAATGCGACCGTCGTCGGCGTCTCGCTCGAGAGCCTGCTCGCTGCGGGCGCCGGGGCCAACGACGCGCTGATTGCCGAGTTGGCCGATGCTCAGTCCGGTGGCATCGACACCGCCGTCACGAGCTACGGTGTGGCCGTGGCGCACTTCGACACCGCGTTGTCGACGGATGCCGTGACCGCCCTCAAGGCGGATCTCGCCACCGCGGGCTACACCGCGAGCACGATCGAAGACCAGCTCGGCGCCGTGCAGACGGTGATCAACGGCATCGTCGGCGTGCTCAACGCCTTCGCGGTGATTGCCCTGATCGCCGCCGCATTCGGTATCATCAACACCCTGCTGATGAGCGTGCAGGAACGTACCCGCGAGATCGGCCTGATGAAGGCGATGGGGATGAGCGGCGGCAAGGTGTACACCCTGTTCAGCCTCGAAGCCATCGTCATCGGCTTCCTCGGCAGCGCCATCGGAGCCGGTGTGGCCATCGGGCTCGGCTCGGCGTTGAGTGCTGTGTTGTCGCAGGGCCTGCTGTCCGGGCTGCCGGGGTTGAACATCCTTCTGTTCGAGCCGCTGTCGGTGGCCTTCGTGATCGGGCTGGTGATGCTGATCGCGTTCCTCTCCGGCACGCTGCCGGCCCAGCGGGCGGCCAGGCAGAACCCGATCGAGTCGCTGCGGTACGAGTAGCGTCATGAACCAGGATGAGGCCTTGGCCGACACCCCGCCGCCCGGCGCGACCGTGCGCGCGCAGACTCGTCACGACAAGCATCACGCGACGAGCCTGCGCGTGGAGCGGAGTGCGGTCAGCCTCGTTCTGGAACACGGTTTCGACAGCGTCACCGTGGATATGATCTGCAGCCAGAGCGGCATCTCGCAGCGCACCTTCTTCAACTATTTCAAGACCAAGAAGGCCGCCATCATCGGCGCCGAGCCGCCCACGATCGATGAGGGGCGAGCGCGAGAGTTCATCGCAGCCCCCGGCGACGACCTGCTGCCCGACGTGCTCACCCTGATGAGCGCGATCGGTCCGCGCGAGGGCATGGACGAGCAGCTGTTCACCGACCGACTGCGCATTTTCGGATTGCACCCCGAGCTCATGCAGGAGCAGATGGAGCGGATGACCAGGGTCACCTCCGAAATCACCGAACTGGTCTACCTGCGCCTCGGTCGCGGTGCCACCGTTGACGGCGAGAACGACCCCGAGCTGGCTTTTCGGCACGGGCAGGCCGAACTGCTCACGCACGCGATGCTGGGAGTCGTGCGTTTCATGGCCCTACAGTGGATTCCCGATTTCGAGCGCCCGGCCGGCGCCGCTGGCAGGACCGACCGGGCGGCGGCGCCGACCCTGGCCGAGTCGCTGAGCCGAACGGTCGAGCTGTTGCGTCGCACACTGAGCATTCCCGGACTTTAGCCGCTCTCGATATCCGCGTCATGCGGCAACCATTTTTGAAGGGCAGCCCGCAATTTGCCGAGGTACAGCGGACGCATGAGGCACTCGTTCATGCCGACCATGCGGGTGTGGTCGGCATCACCACGCACCGCGCTGGCCGTCATGGCCAGAATCGGGATGTGCGCGGCTTGGTGATGTAGGCATCGCACCCGGCTTGGCGCGCTCGCTCCTGATCGCGAGTCATGGCCATCGCGGTCAGGGCGATCACCGGGATCTCCCGGGTGATTGGGTCGTTCCTCAACTGCGCGGTCGCGGCGAAACCGTCCATCCCCGGCAGTTGGATATCCATCAGAATCAGATCCGGCAGTTCGACCTGCGCGAGCAACAATCCGCTTTCGGCATCAACGGCTTGCAGTGTGGAATGCCCGGCCCGGCGCACGAGCAGGGTGGCGAGTTTCATGTTGACGGGGTTGTCTTCAATAATCAGAATTCTGGCCACGATGCATCACCCGCCCAGATCCGGCCCCGAGTTCAGTGCGCGGTTGACCTCGTCGATGAACGCTCTTCGATTGAAATTCTTCGTGCCGAGCACGCGCACGGGCTGGGTGGGATCACTGTCGACGGCCGCCAGTTCCTGCCGGGTGAGTTGCTTGCCAGTAACCACGAGCACGGGAATGTGTTCGGTTTCCGGGTCACTCTGCAACGCCAGCACAACCTGGTACCCGCTGAACCCTTCCATCATGAGATTGAGCAGCACGAGGTCAGGGTGCAGCCGCTGTGCCATCTCGATCGCGTCGTTCTTGGTGAAGGCACGTTCTACCGCATACTCCGGCCGGGTTAGAAAACGTGCGATTACATCAACCGTCTCGGGGTCGTCGTCGGCGACCAACACTCGTCGGGTGCGTCGGGCGTCTGGACTGAGACCGAGCACATCCAGCGACTGTTGCAGGGCTGCCCGGCTGATCGGCTTTTCCAGCACGGCCGCCGCACCGTGGGTCAATGCCAGGCTCACATCGGTGTCCCCCGCGATGATAACGATCGGGACCGCCGCGAGATCCGAGAACTCGTGCAACCGAAGCAGAAATCCCCAACCGTCCATCCCCGGCAAGCGGATGTCCAGGGTGATGAGACTGAGATGTTGGTGCGGGGCGAGGGCGAGACCCTCTTCTCCGCTGGGCGCGACGATGACGCGAAACCCCTCGGCTTCGAGCAGGAGCCGCAGAACTTCAGCGCTCTTGGCGTCGTCTTCGATGACGAGTGCCACGTGTTTCTCCGAGCGTGCCTCATATCCCTGCTGCGGCTGGGACTTCACCGCGGTGGCGAGCGACTCGGTGACCGGCTGGCCGGCCCCGAGCGAAAATACCTCGGCGCCGGGCGCGGTCGAATTTGGTTCCGTTTTTTTCTGAGCTACCGGCGCCGCTGCCGTGGCGGACGGGTGAAACGGATGCGGCTTCGGCCGGTTGGCAGCGGACGCCTGCGTCTCGATCGCGGCGGCCGCATCGCGATTCGTCTCCGACTTCTCCGAGCCCGGTGCTGACCAGACCGGTGCGCTCTGGTCGGTGCCGCCGAGTGGGAGCCACACAGCAAAACTTGCGCCCTCGCCCTCAGCACTGGCGACGGCAACCGTTCCTCCCTGGATTCCCACCATTTCCTTTACGGTTGCCAGACCCAGGCCGGTACCCTCGAAGCGGCGAGCCAGCGTGCTGTCGATCTGACTGAAGGCGAGGAACAGTTTCGACATGTTCTCGGACGAGATGCCCATCCCGGTGTCGTCGACACGAATTTCGAGAAAGTCTGCGATGGTACTGGCCGGCAGTGGAAAATCGTGTACCGGCCAGACACCGGCAATTTTTCCCACTGCGCTGCGCGGCACACGCTTGGCGATCAGGGTGACCTGTCCCTGGTCGGGAGTGAACTTGACCGCGTTGGACAACAGGTTGTAGATGATCTGTTTGGTTTTTCGCCGGTCGAGCAGCGGCACCCCGAGGTTGTCGGCACCCTCGAAACGAAGCTGAATTCCATGGGCCGCAGCACCATCGCGCACGATCGAGAGGCTCTGCTCGAGCAGCGAGCGCACATCTACGGCCTCCAACTCGATGTCCATCATTCCCGCCTCAACCTTGGACAAGTCGAGAATGTCGTTGATCAGTGCCAGCAGATGGTGCCCGCTGGTGAAGATGTCACCGATGTATTCGCGCTGGGAGTCGCTCATGTCACCAATGAGCCCGTCCTTGAGCGCCTCGGAGAACCCGATGATCGCGTTCAGGGGCGTGCGCAATTCGTGAGACATCGTCGCCAGAAACTCGGTCTTCATGCGGCTGGCGTGCTCCAGCTCGATGTTGCTCTCTTTGAGCGCACGCTCGAACCGTTTGCGTTCCGTGACGTCTCGCGCTGACGCGAATACTCCCTGAACGACGCGGTCGCGATCGTAGAACGTGGCGGCGTTGTAGGAGACGTCGGTCTCCTCGCCGTTGAGAGCGCGCACCGTGAGCTCGTAGTCGTTGACTCTGCTCTCGGTGAGTGCCCGTCGAATGGCCGCGTCGGCGCGGACCGGGTCGGTGAAGAAGTTGCGGCAGGGCGCGCCGATGAGTTCGTCCCGGGTTCGACCGGTGAGTTCGATCATCTGCTGGTTGACGTCGGAGATGATGCCCATGGTGTCGGTGGTCATCAGCGCATCGATATTCGACTCGATCAGCGAGCGAGTGTAGAACTGCTGATCACGCAACCGTTGGTCGAGAACCGACTGGGCTACCTCCACCTGTTTGCGCGACGTGTTGTCGGTGCCGATCAGCAGGTAGCCGATGATCGCCTCGTTCTGGTCCCGCAGGGCGGTGACCGAGACGATGGCCGGAAACCGACTACCGTCCTTGCGAATCTTGGTGAGTTCGTAGATATCCTCGATGCCGCGACTGGCCTTGAAAACGAGGGCTTCAAAACCGGGCTTGATCATGGTCCCGAACTCCAGACTCAGCTGGGCAGCCCGCAGCACGATCTCTTCCGAATCGTGGATCTCGGCCGGCGTGATCTTGTTCACCACCTCCTCCGCTGTGTAGCCGAGCATCCGCTGCGCGCCCACATTGAAAATCTGGATGACACCCTGGGCGTCGGTGGCAATACTCGAGAAATTCGCGCTGTTGAAGATCGCGTCCTGCAAACTCACCGTCTGCTGCAGCAGGTTTTGGGCCCGAATCGCCTCCTCCTCGATCTCGCTGTCTGCACCGGACGGGCTCTCGACCGTCACACTTCCTTTAGCGGTGGTGTGCTGCCGGGCAGGACTTCTTGGGATGTCGGTCATGGTCATCACGCCTTTCGTGATCTATCGAGTGCGTTGTGAGCGTGAGGTACAGAGAACGCGTCACGATAAGGCAGAAGAGGCACGCGGTCGGCAACTTCGCCTCGCTGGATTGCCGCGAGTCGACCGGGGGAATTTCCCTCACTTAAATCTATATCACGAATGCGGTCGAATCACCCCTATTTGGGGGTCGTCAAGATCGAAGCTCCGGGGGCGTTTCCTTCCACGATGGTGACATCCGAAACGGCGGTGTCGACGAGGCTGTCGGTTGCCACCAAATGTCGTTCTGTGCGCTGAGAAGGTAAGCGTCACCCAGGGTGGATCGCAAGAAACGCCAGCGTTCGGTGCCGGAGCAGTGCGGCCGCAGCAGCGTCGTACGACGGCAGCGAGCTGTCGGCGAAATAGTGTGGGTCACCGGGATAGAGAAAAAGTTCAGCCGTCGTCGTCGATTCGACGAGCGCGCGGGCGGCATCGAGGTCACCCTCACCGGCAAAGATTGGGTCGGCGTCCATGCCGTGCACCTGCATGGGAACACCATCCGGCCAGGCAGAGCCGAACTCGGAGACCGGGACGCAGGAGTAAAACAGTCGGGCACCTTGTGCGCCGGCTCGAGCCTGCGCGAGCTTTTGTGCGGGGAGTACACCGAGGGAGAAACCCGCGTAGACCAGTTCCGCCCTAGGGAAAGGTCGAAGGTCGAAGGTCGAAGGTCGAACTAGTGTGAAAGGTCACACCGGGAGGTATTCATGGCCGAGCTCCAGCCCATCCAGCCGTGCCTATGGTTCGAAGCCTCCGCTCGCGAGGCGATGCAGGTTCAGACCGCTGCGAGACCGTTCGGGCCCGAGCACCCCGAGCCGTGCGGGCCCCGGCACCGGGCGTCATTGCGTGCTCGCAGTGCTCTGCACAGCCCGCCCCACGGTATAGGGCTCCAGATTACGGAATTGGAATTGCAGTCGAACCGAGCCGTCGAGCGGCAGCACGAGAGTCGTATTGTGGTTATCCCAGGCGTTGGGGATGAGAAACATACGATCATCACCGACGATGAGCAGTCGCAGCCCCCAATAGCGGAAGCGAAAGGTCTCGTCGGCCAATGCGGGCAGCGCGGTTTCGCTCACCCGCGCCTCGTCCGGGAGGAAGAGCCGCTGCTCGGTGTCGACAATGACGCTGGGAAGGTTGTCGGGGGCCCGCGCCTGCTGCTGGGCGAGACCCAGGCCCGACCACTGTGCGACGGTGGCTGTCGCCCAGAACACGCAGGCGGCGACCGCAGCCCAGAGCAGCACGACGACGCCCGTCGGCGGGCGGTGACCCCCACCGGTTTCGCGGGCCAGGAATCGCACCGTCCCCACGCAGTATGCGGCGATCGCACCGCCCAGGGCCACGATGAGCGGGGTGACGAGCGGGTAGTAGTCCCATTCAGCCAGGAGCGGATAGGCGAAGAGCAAGATGAGACCCACCGCCAGGATGCCCAGGCCGACGACAACCCCGCGTCTCACCGCAACCGCGAAGCCGGATCGGCTCGAGCGGCGACGAATCTGAGCGTGCCAGGCGATCAGGGCTGCACCGACGAGCGCGAACACGAGGAGCGGAACCAGGAGAGGCTGCGGACTGCGCATCACGTAGTCCTGGGTGTTCAGGCCGATGACGTCGACATCGATGCCGAAGTAGTCGTACTGGGCCCGGGATGAGACATAACCGAAATAGAAGAGCAGGGCGCCGAGAAGTGTCGCCGGAGCGATGATGCTGCCGAGCACGTTCAGCCCGCGTTCGAACCGTGCAGCGTTCTCTCTCTCCCCCGGTTCGGACATCAGGCCGGTCCGCTCGTCGTCACTCCCAAGCCCTCATCCGCGGGCGGTGTATCGGAGGGGGTGTTCGCGGGAGGCGTGTCGAGGGGGATGCTGAGATTGCTTTCAGTGAATACTGCAGACAGGAATTTTGCGCAGTCCAGTGACTCACCGTCGCTGCAGGTGACCTCACCGGTGAGGCTCACGTTCAGCGGCGCATCGGGTGGACTGGGCTGATTGCCGGTCGGCACGATCGCCAGATCACAGGTCTGGTCGGCGATGTCGAAGACGAACTCGATGCACGGCGGGTTCTCGCCGCTGCACCCCGAATCGGCGAGCGCGTAGACGTCGTCCGTGAACCTGGCACCGCTGATCCAGATCTGCACATTCTCCGGTATTTTGGCATTGTCTTGTTCGACGATCCAGTTCACCGTCACGCAGTTGTCGGCGAGGGTATTTTCGTCGAAACTCACGTTGCCGCCGATCGGGAGCTGCGGGAGATCGACCGATATTGCGCCTCCGCCGGTGTCGGGAGGCGGCGCAGGCAGCGACGTGCTCGGCCCCGAGGAGCTGGGGGCGTTCGGGGGCGTCTCAGGCTGCGGGGGCTCTGCGACGGCACAACCCGCCAGGGCAGCCCCACGAGAGTGATCTCGACGAGAACAACGCCGATGACTGCAAGTCCTCGCCGTGCGTGCATGACAACCTCCCGGTGGAGGGTGACGACGAAGCGATGCGAATGTCGGTCGCGTTCGCTCCGGAACGCCACTGATGCCTTGAGTATCCCGCGAGTCGGGCGTGCCGGCAATACTCTGACACTATTTGGCAGACCGCAGCGTTGGTCGATAACGAGCGCCGAGTTTGCCCCGCGGAGTTCGCGCACCCCGGGTGGTCATCGCCGGCGCGAGTGCACAGCATGATGCCACAGGGTTCGATATCGCGAACCGGAATGAACTCGACATCCGCTCCCGCGTAGTACGACGCAATTGAAGTGACTGCAGTCTTCACTTTTAGCGGATCGAGGTGCCCCGTCTCTGCCCTGGACCGCGCCACGGCGGATCCGATCGGCAGGAGCGAGGCTTGCGCCTCGCAGCACGGGCTAACGAGCCACGCGGTGCCGGAGGTAGACGATTCCCGACTTGAAGGCACGGGTTTCGATGAGTTCGAGATCGACTCGGCGCTCGTGCCGGGGGAAGAACGGGATGCCGCCGCCGACCAGTACCGGGTAAACCATCACCTGGTATTCATCGATGAGACCCAGAGCGGATGCCTCGGCGGCGAGAGTCGCGCCGCCAATGGCGATGTTGCCTTCCCCCGGCTCGGCGCGCAACCGTTCGATCTCATCCGCGACGCCGCCGGTGGCCAGGCGGGCGTTGCCCTGCACAGCCGAGAGCGTGGTGGAGAACACCACCTTGGGGAGCGGATTCCAGAGCTCGGTCCACTCGAGGTCGGCAGCGTCGAGCGAGCTTTCCTGGTCAGCGCTCTCCCAGTACAGCATCGTCTCGTACAGCCGTCGACCCAACAGGTGAACGCCGACGGTTCGAATATCGTCGATCCAGAAACGAAAAACCTCGTCGTCGGGTGCCGTCCAGTCGAACGTGCCATCCGGCCCGACGATGTATCCGTCCAGGGACATGCCCATGGAATACGTCACCTTGCGCATCAGAAACCCTCCTTGGTATCGCGTTCGAGAATACGCCGGACGCCGCGGACTTTGGTGGAACTTGCAGCGGTCAGCGTTGCCGTGTGTCGCGATACTCGGCGACGCTGTAATCCTCCTTGAGGATCTGCAAGTGAATCCACGTCGAGATGCCAACGACCGTTGGCTCGCGTCGAAGTACCTCCACAAAGTCATTAGCGTCGCGTAAAGTAACGAAAACTGCCGTTGCGATGATGCCGAAATCACCCGTCGTCGTGGCAATGAATTCCACACCGAGTTTGCTCAATACTTCTACGCAGGGGCCGCTTACGCCCTTGTGTCGTACGCCCAGACCGAGTGCGATCGTGTGCGCACGGCCAAAATTCCGGTTCGGCACTGCAACCACTCGGATGATTTCGCCATCAATCAGCCGCGTCATTCGGTGACGTGCGGAGCTTTCAGGCAGACGCAGGGCCTCAGCGAGCACCCGAACGGGAGCTCGACCATCTAGTTCGAGCGCTTCGATCAGGCGCATATCAGTCTCGTCGAGAGAGAACTCATCCTCGGCCTGAAGTGTCGGTGCATAGATATTATGGACGATGCTGTCGTACCGATGCACCTGGATTGAAAGCACCTCATCGTGTTCTCGGATCGCAGCAAGCAACTCGACCAATTCCGCCTCGAAGCGACAGCGCATCTGAACGCACAGGCCCGCATCGCCTGTCGTTGTGGAAACATAGGTCGTCAACGACGACCCGACCATTTCTTCGTAGAGAGCACTAGCGTCACCACGAAGGACCACGTGCAGGTGGCCCTCGACGTGGAAACCGAACATGCGCGGATTTGCACTGGCCGTGAATCGTAGTTGACCGCTGTCAACCACAGATTTCACGATTTCAGAAACGTGATTTCGAGTGAGATCGAGTGCTTCTGCGATGGATGAGTATGAAGCGCGCCCATCCCGTCGCAGGTAGTCAATGACGTGATCTTCGTCAATTGAAAATCCGGATTTGTCCGACACTCGTCACCTCGTCTCAAGTTTACGTAAAGGGATTCACGCCAGACGCACTAACAAATCCGTCTTAAGGTATGCCTATTATGGGGAAATTGTACGTATTGGTTCCGATTTTGGCTATGCTTCATCATATTATCGGCCATATAAGTCCAATACTGACTATCTGGCATTCAGGTCCAGGAAACACCAACGATGGGGTTGGTCGTCGCTCAGTTCACTCGCTGCGCCTCGTGCCGCTCACTGAGGAGAACCGTGAAGGTCATTATTGTCGGCGCAGGCCTCGCGGGTTTGACGGCTGCTTGGAAGCTGCGTCAACTGGGTCATGAGCCCGTCGTTCTTGAGGCTCGCAGCAGAGTCGGTGGGCGTACGTGGTCAGAGAAACTCGGCAACGGTCAAGTCACTGAGCGCGGGGGTGAGTATATCTTTCCAACGGAGTTCGCCATTCGTGGATTGTCCGCAGAAGTCAAAGTCCCGATACTCACGCACAATGTTCGGTACGCACGACGAACGGTGAGTGGTTCGCATTTGAGCCCCAGCGAGCTGACCGAAGTTACTCTGCGCCTCACCAACACGCTCAAACAGATGCTTGCAGACGGCATGCATCGAGTCTCCGTGGACGCAGTTTTCCGGGCCACAATGGGGTCCAATTTTCATACCCACGCGGCGTATCGGCGAATGGCAACGTCGCTGGCCGGTGATCCTGACCTGATCAGCGCGGAAGCTGCCCTACTGCATGAGTCCTCCGCCGACGGCGGTTACGTCGAGGACGCTGGCAGATTCCTGTGGGGCAACCAGTCGCTTGCCAACGAGCTCGCCCGCATGCTTGGTGCGGCCATACGGCTGGAGTCCCCCATCACGGCGATCGAACAATCCCCAACGGGCGTTCAGGTGACCCTGCACGATGGAAGTTCGGTCGATGGGGACTCCGCAGTGCTTGCAGTGCCGCTACCAATTTTGCGTACTTTGCATCTTGGGTTCGAGCTCCCGGCCTCACAACGCGCTGCACTTGACCACCGCTCCATGGGCACGGCTGCAAAGCTCGGCGTTCCCCTGTCTCATGTTGATAGTGACGTTGCGCTCCAGAGCGCCCACCATGCCTGGTGGTCGTGGCGTTCTATGTCGATAGACGGCGAAAATCGTGTGCCGGCGCTCTCGTGCTTTGCGGGAGGAGGCGGTACCCTCGCCGCACTTGATACGGCGAACGGCCCCCAGCGCTGGGTCGCAGAACTGAAAAAAATGCGTCCCGAATTAGTCATTGACGGGGATGTCCTGCTCACTGACTGGACAAACGACGAGTGGACTCTGGGGTCATACTCGGCTCCGTCTCTCGATTGGACAGAAGAAGACACCTCCGCGTTCGACTCGGCGGCGGGGCTCGTCGCAATCGCGGGTGAGCATACTGGCCTGCAGCAGTCCCTGAATGGTGCCGTCGTGTCCGGCTATCGAGCAGCCAAAGCGATTTCCGATCGAGCTCACGAACGTCAAACTCAATAATGGGCCAGAGAGTGGAATCAACAGACGTAGTTGTCATCGGCGCCGGATTCGCCGGACTTGTTGCCGCACGAGAACTCGGCCGCGCCGGTCACCGAGTGATCGTGCTCGAGGCGCGCGATCGGGTCGGTGGGCGTACATGGACTCAGCATGCCCTCGGACATGAACTCGAATTTGGCGGCACGTGGGTGCACTGGGTGCAACCCCACGTGTGGGCGGAAATGACTCGATATGGCCGGAGAATCGTTCGCAGTCCGGTCGCAGAAAACGCATACTGGCTCGGTGCCGATGCCGCGTTGCGAAAGGGCACTCTTGAAGAGTTTATGGCTCTCATCCGCGACGGGCAGCAACAGATAGTTGCAGATGCGCTCACAGCGATTCCGCGTGCGGTGGACCCCACCGCTGGAGCAATCACCGAATGCGACGAACAATCATTGCAGCAGCGCCTGGACGAAATCGTCCTCGACGATGAGGCCCGCGCCGCGAACGAATCCGTGTGGGTAGGGCACGTAAATGCCCCACTGCGCGAGGTGGGTCTGGCCAGCGCTCTGCGCTGGGCGAGTGCGGCCGGTGGCCATTGGCCCCTCATGCATGACGCTTCAGCGACGTACCGCGTCGAGGGAGGCATGTCGTCCTTCACTGCGGCTATCGCCGCGGACGTCGCCGGAGAAATACGGCTCAACTCGACCGTCACGCACATCGAGCACGATGAGCATGGGGGTACCGTCACCCTCTCCGACGGTCGCCAGCTACGTGCGCAGCGCGTCATCCTGACCCTGCCCATCAATGCAATCGACGCGATTGCAGTAACACCCCCACTTCCGGCGGTGTGGAGGCGAGCCAACGACGAGCGCGTGGCATCTCAAGGAGTGAAGGTGTGGATGAGGGTGCGCGGTCGCGTGCCACGGTTTTTTGCTTACGCTTCGCAGCACCACCCGATCTCGGTGCTGAAAAGCGAATTTATCGAGGATGATCATTCGATACTGGTCGGCTTCGGCCCGGATCACACTGCCATAGACGTGAGCAGTATCGAACAGGTCCAGGCTGCTATTCGAGTATGGGGCGATGGCTTGGAAGTGACCGACGTTGCCGCGCATGACTGGATGAAGGATCCGTTGTCGCAAAATACCTGGATGATTCACCGTCCAGGACAACTGACGCGTGATCTATCACAGTTGCAAGTACCGGACGGCGTGCTCCACTTCGCCGGGTGTGACACAGCGGATCTTTGGGGCGGGTTCATTGATGGCGCCATCGAGAGCGGTCTTCGGGAGGCCCGGCTCGTTACGGCCCTGCTCACGCAGTGAAGCTGCCGGGCCTCATTCGCTGGGCCCGGCAGCCTCATGCTTATCAACACGGTCCGAAACTAAGTCAGTGACACGCCGGCCTCACCGGTGTCGACAAGAAGCACCCCCGAATCGACGTTCCATCTCATCACGGCACGCGTACCGGGCTCGCGCACGATGGTCGAGTGCGCCTCACGAACGGTGCCGACGCTCCCATCCGGAAGCTGCACCTCACAGCGCCAAGCTGAACCCAGATAGCTCGAGTCCAACACGATTACTGGCAGCGAATTGATCCGAGTGGAGTCTGTAACGGTGCCTTCATCGTGCAGAGTTATGTTTTCGGGGCGGATGAGAATTGCCAGGGATGTCGAATCCTGTTCACCGGGAACACGAATATCGTGCCCAGAAATATTCAACGTTGTCGTACCGTGAAGGGAATCGACCCTTGAGCCGGAAAGTACGGTGGATTCACCGAGAAAGCGCCCGACAAAAAGAGTTGCAGGCCTTTGGTACAGCTCAGCGGGGCTGCCGACCTGCTCGATCCGCCCATTGTTGAAGACCGCAATCCGGTCAGAAAGGGAAAGCGCCTCCTCCTGGTCGTGCGTAACGTACACAAAAGTTGATCCCACCTCACGGTGAATTCGCTTGATCTCTTTCTGAAGCCATTCGCGCAATTTCTTGTCGAGGGCACCGAGCGGCTCATCCATGAGCAATACGCGGGGCTGATAAACGAGTGCACGCGCGAGGGCCACGCGCTGTTGTTGCCCCCCTGAGAGCTCCGTCGGGTATCGATCGCCGAACTCTCCCATGCGCACCATCTGGAGCGCACCGGCGATCATCGTCTTCTGTTCGGATCTCGAAATTTTACGCCGATCGAGCGGATATGCAATGTTCTCAGCGACGGTTTTGTGCGGGAACAGCGCATAGTTTTGAAAAACCATGCCGATGTCTCGTTTATGTGCTGGCAGCTTGGCAACTGGCTTGCCGTAGATGTGTAGCAGCCCCTCCGTTGCCGAGACGAAGCCAGCAATCATGTTCAGAGTCGTCGTCTTGCCCGACCCGGACGGGCCGAGGAACGTCATGAATTCTCCCGGCTCAATAACGAGGCTGATGTCGTCAACTACGGCTTTCTTCCCATAACGTTTGGTCACAGCCCGAAGACTGATCCCCGCGTCATTGATTACGCCGATGATCTGGGTATTCAGATTTAATTGCCGAAGTTCCTGTTCGTGAATGTCAGGTGCGGCGTCAATACTGTCCGGTCTCATGCCGAAACTCGCTTTCTTTTGCGGGTAGCAAATTGTGCAGTGAGCATCACAATCACAGATGTGAACATTGCGACAACAGCCACCGCGGCGACAGTCGGGTCACTCGCCTGGGTCACGCTGTTGTAAATCTTCACGGGCAAAGTTTGCAGCTGCGGGCTTTGAATAAAGAGGGACAAAATAATTTCGTCGAAAGAAGTCACGAATGCGAACAGCGCACCAGCTGTCACTCCCGGCATTATCAGTGGAAGGGTGATGCTGAAAAATGTTCGAAGTCGACCCGCTCCCAAGGTAGCCGAAGCCTGTTCCAAGCGTGGGTCTACCCCCTGCAGTGAGGCCGTTACGTTGATGATGACCAAAGGGAGTGCAACAACCGTGTGAGCGAGCACAAATCCGGGGAGAGTGCCCAACAGGTTGAATCGCAGGAAGAGGGAGTACAGCCCGATGGCGATCACAATGCCGGGCACAATAAGCGGGGTGAGGAAGAAGTTCTCCAACAAGGACTTTCCGCGAAATCTAACTTTAGATAATCCGATAGCCGCCATGATTCCCAGGGCCGTAGCGACAACCATGGTGATGAGCGCAACCTGCAGTGATGAGCCCAACGCTCGCATCCATGACGGATCGGTGAAGAAGTTCGCGTACCACTGCAGGGAAAAGCCCTGGGGCGGAAAATTGAACGACGCCGCCGAATTGAACGACATCGGAATGATGACCAGAGTTGGAAGCAACAACCAGAGGACGGTGAGAACGGCCAGGGCGCTCAAAGCGCGTTTCAGCGTCATTTTGTTCTCCCCGCAAACAGGCTCGTGCCCTTGGAGGCGCGTCCCACAAGAGCAAGGACCACGATTGTGGTCGTTAGCATGAAGATGCCCAGCGCGGTGCCGTGACCCCACATCAGGAACCCACTGATCTGCTGGTACATGAGTGCAGACATCATGATTTCCTTTGACGAGCCGAGCAACGCGGGGATGATGTAGAAACCGAGTCCCAAAATGAAGACCGTGACCGAGCCTGCAAATATCCCTGGCCGTGACAGTGGCAAATAGACCGTAAAGAAAGCCGTAACCGGCCTCGCCCCAAGATTGGCCGCCGCGGGAAGCAACCGCTTGTCGATCTTGGCAAGTGCCGAATATAGCGGCAACACCATGAAGGGCAGCAGCACTTGGGTCATGCCTAAAGCCACTCCGAAAGTACTTCGGATGAGAGGCAGGGGGCCGATTCCAAACACAGACTCGAGTAGTCCGTTTATAGGGCCCGTGTCCTGCAAGAGAACCATCCATGCGAGCGTTCGAACCAAAATACTGGTCCATAAAGGCAGCATGATAAACAGCTGCAACATGTTACGCGTACGATCGCTCACGATTGTCATCAAGTACGCATAAGGGTAAGCGATGAGTAGGCAAACGATCGTCACCAGGAACGAAGTTCCGAAAGTGCGACCCGCGACGACCATATTCGTCGGAGTAGTAAAGAGCCACACGTAGTTCTGGATACCAAGGCTTGGATCGGTGATGCTCCGAATGAAGACATCAATGAGTGGCGCGAGAAAGAAGAACGAAACGATGATAAAGGCTGGTATCAGCAGGAGAAAGGGCCGCCAATTTCTCGGCTCACGAGTCGGCCTTGTCGTGTTACCCCCTGCAGCTGAGAGCTTATTTAGTTCGCGAATTGGAGATAGGTCTGACATGCCGGTTAGCTCCCGGTAACCCATCCGGCCCATGCTTCCGACAAAGCATCGTAGTTCTCGACCCAGAAGTCGATGTTGGGCGCGTGGCCTGTGGCGAGATGTTCTGTGGTGAGCCACGTCTCCAACGTCGCATCCACTTTGGGCTTCGCGTCGATGTTTACCGGCCCATAAGAGGTCAGCTCCGTCATGCGTGCCTGCTGTTCTGCGCCGAGGTAAAAATTGACGGCGGCGAAAGCGGCTTGTGGATCCTTTACACCTTTGGGGATAGCCGTTGAATCGACCATGATCATCCATTCATCCCACATAGGAGCGACCGGGGCACCGGCTGCAGCCGCGCCGTAGCCACGTCCAGACCAGACCAGACCCATAGCAGCCTCGCCCGATTCGAGTTGTTGCTGCGCTTGGGCGCCTGAGGTCCAACCAATGACGTCATCTCCAAGGCCGCGATATTTGTCGAAGGCAAGGTCGATGTCGGCAACGTTTACATCGCTCAGATCTTTACCGTCCGCCGCAAGGGCGAACTCGACCGTCTGGGGGTCTACGTACGGCGATTGACTGACCGTGCGCTTGCCCGGAAACTTCTTTGTGTCGAAGAAGTCAGCTGCGCTGGTGGGTGGGTTGTCGCCGAACGCGTCCGTGTTATAGGCGACGACGAGGCCGTAGAGAATGTTTGGCACCATGCACTTGTCTGTGATGGTTCCCTCGGGAACTTTCGAGATGTCGACCTGCGAGTAGTCATACTCCTCGTAGAGCGTTCCGCAGCCACGGGCGGTGTCAAATTGGGTTGCATTGGTAATGTCCCAAGACACGTTCTTGCTGTCCACCATTGCTTTGAGTTTGCCCGCATCGAATGCGTCCTGGAGAAAAGTTGCCCCCGATATCTTCGCAAACGGATCCCAGGCTGCGTCACGTTGACCATCCTGAAAAATGCCGCCAGAGGCGGCGTAAGTCAGCGTGACACCATCGAAAACGCCATCGGGGACAACGCCGGCTACCGGGGTGCCAAGGTCCCGACTCGCTACTGGTTCGGCGTCACCTGCGCTTGCGCAGCCGGCGATCAGGAGAGTCGCCACTCCACCCATCGCAATCACGCACAGCTGTCGCTTCAGTTTCTGGTTCCGCATTGTGATCCTTCTTCTTTCACTCCGTTGTGAACCCCGTAAAGACAGATACACACGCACAAGGTGCATCGCCCGCCCTCGGAATCGGTTAGCCCCAACGTAGCAATTGCAATCCAAAAGTGCGAGCACTTTATCAAGATCAGTGGGTAGTGTCGACGAAAAAGTCGGAATTTTGAGCAGAACGTGATGCAATTTTGCACAACACACACAATCTCTAGCTAAAGTGCGCTGGCGCCCCCTAGCGAGGGACAAGCGATGCGGTGGGAATGCCGTGCTCCCACGGAACGGTCAGCGATTCGGCGAACACGGATAACTGCCGCAGATGCTCGGGCCGCGATGGGTGATTGAAATAGGCGTCGGCTTCGCGCTCGTTGACGCGGCGCAGAAAAAATAGCTGCGGGCCGTGGTCGGCCAGAATGAGTTCGAACCTGGTGCGGCCTTTCTGCCTCACAACGATTACCCGCTTGCTCGTAAGATGAGGCAATGAGAACGGTTGCGGTTTACAGCACCAAGGGTGGGGTCGGCAAAACAACAGCGGCGGTCAATCTCGCGTGGGAGGCATCCCAACAGTTCCGGGTGCTGCTCTGGGATCTGGACCCGCAGGGCGCCTCAACCTATGTCCTCAATGTGAAAGCGCGAGTCAAAGGGGGCGTAGATTCGCTCATCCGCGGAAAGACTGAGATGGATGCTGCTATCCGGTCAACCGCCTACCCAAACCTCGATGTGCTGCCGGCTGATGAGACGTATCGAGGGCTCGACCTGGTCCTCGACGCGGCGAAGAAGTCCACACACCGCCTTGCCAAAGTGCTTGAGTCAGTGGCGAAAGAATACGATGTCGTCATCCTGGACTGTCCGCCCGGGGCGTCCCTCGTCGCCGAGAACGCGCTCCACGCGGCCGACCTCGCCGTGGTACCGCTCGTTCCTTCGCCGCTGTCACTGCGGTCACTCGCCCAGGTCAACGAGATCATCGCAGCATCGGACCATCCGCCCAAGGTGTTCGCATTCCTGTCGATGGTGGACCGCCGCAAACTGGTACACCGTTCTGCCGTCGAATCCCTGCCGCGGGAACACCCACAGGTTATCGACCTCGTAGTTCCCTCGACTGTCGTCATCGAGCGGATGGGGTCTGAACGCGCCCCGATCGGCATCTACGCACCGGGAACTGAAGCTGCTCGTGTCTTCGCCCGACTGTGGGAGTTCGTCCACTCGGCGTCAAAGGTTAAACGGAGCGCACGGCTCGAGTAGTACGACCGAAGTTATCGTGCAGCGCCTCACGCGCCGATCACAGGGATGTCACTACTGTGGAGAAAACGGCCCTGTGCCGACGACTCAGTGGAGGTGCGCATAATGGCGCAGACAAAGAAGAACAAGACTACGTCCGTTTCGACGAGCAGCAAGAAGCGTGCGAAGAAGGCGCTCGCGCGGGCCGAGAAATCGGTGCAGTCAGCCCGCAAAGCTGTCGCCCATTCCAGCACGAAGTTGCGCAAGCAAGCGCAGGCCTTGACCAAACAGACACAGAAATTGGCGGCCAAACAGGCGAAAGCGGCCGGCAAGCTAGCGGCCGCGACCAAGACCGCCCGTACCCAGAAGGTGCCCGGGAAGGCACCCAGCCCAGCCGCCCAGTTGATTGCAGCCCTTCCTCGGCCCTCCGAGCCGACCATGGCCGAACTGCGGGGTAAGGCACGGGAACGCAAGATCGTTGGCTACTCGCGCATGAACAAGGCCGCCCTCATAGCAAAATTGAAGTCTGCACGATCCTAAAACACTCGAGTTTGTGTGCACGAGTGCCGCCATTTCGGGGGTGACACCCCCAATTGCTGGCCACGGCAGGAACATCACACGCGCCCAAAGGCGGGCCCGACTATGTTCGACGCCGTCGGCGCGCCGCACCTGCAAGGCTTGACGTGTGCCCGCGGCCAGGTTGTCAGCCCTATCAAGACCGCGTCCTGTGGATGCCCTCGTACCCGCCCGAATGGTCTGCCGTCGATTGGATCACCACTCGTATCGAGGGAGGGATAGCGAACACCACACCCACTGGTGCCGGCGCCACGCGGTCATGGGACGGTGCAGGGTGAAGGAATCTCAAGAGATTCCAACGCTTTGCTAGGCTGCGTGCGGCGCTTCGAATGGCGCTGCGTCTCGTTCGGCGCGCAGCTGGGACCGTGCCGCGTGTTCTACCAGCACGGGGATGAAGTCCCGGATGGGCTTGTCGGAGAGCGAGCCGTGACACTCCGTAACCACTGATTTGACCCGCCCTGTCGGCAGATCGGCGTACCGTACCTCGAGCCGACGCACCACATCGTCGACCGCATTCTTCTCCTGCTTTGAGTCCATAACTTATTGTGGCTGCATTCCGTCTCGGTCTGAGCACGTCCCATCCCCCCAATTGGGGGAGAACGAGACATTTCTCGCGACTCGATCAGGTTTGCGCGCTCGACCAGTTCCTGACCGCGCGAGTGAATCTTTGGGGCCTCAGAGGAAGGCGACCGCTCGCACCGGCGCCCCGTCGCCGCCGAGTCGCAGGGGGAAGAAGCCGATCTGCACCGGTGAGGGCAGGTCATCCAGTCCGCAGAGGTTTTCGACGATCAGCCCACCGCGGCCCAGCACGACCTCGTGCACGGGAAAAGCGCCCGACGAGGTACCGGTCGGGTCGGGACTCAGCGTATCGACCGCGAGGATCCGCATCCCGCGAGCGACAAGCTCACTCGCTGCACCGGCATCGAGGGCCGGATGCCGCACTGCGCGCGCGTCGCCGAACCACCGCGCCCAGCCCGTGTCGATCACGACAATCGGGGGCAGTCGATCAGGTAGCGGATGCTCCGCATTCAGCCGCTCCCACCCGTATACCTCGCCCTCGGCGAGGGCTCGCACCCGCACCACCAGAGCATCGCCGAGAAGCTCGTCGAGGGTCACATCGGCCATGGTCCGTCCACCAGCGATGGTATGGGACGGCGCATCTATATGTGTCCCGGTATGAGACCCCATTTGCAGCCCCGTCACGGCCACCCCGTCGCGGTCGAGGTCGAGCGCGGCGCCGACGTGGACCGGCGGGTCGCCGGGATAGACCGGCATCCCGTCGGTGATCGGGTGGCTAAGGTCCCGGAGCGCCGAGCGAGGCGGCACTCCAGGGCCGTCAGCGAGCGGGGTCAGCATCAGCGAGGTGCCGGCTGGGCTCGAAAGGCGTCTTGCTGCGGCGCGCGAGCGAGAAGGCCAGGTACACGACGAAGGTCAGGAGGAATGCGGGAACAGTCGCACCGAACGGGAGCGGCCACACGTACGCCCACACATAGGCGGACGCCGCACCGACCACCCACGACGCGACAGCGCGCCAGTTGATGCCGCCGGTGTACCAGTAGCGACCGCCCTGAGCCTTCAGGATGTCGGCGCTGTAGCTGCCGCGCGCGACGATGTAGTAATCGACGATCATGATCGCGAAGATCGGTGCGAACAGGGCACCGATCGTGACCAAAAACGTCGTGAACTGGGCCAGAAGACCGAAGAAGGTCGAACCGATGATTGAGATGAGCCCGAGGACGATGGCGGTGGGCAGGAACCGCACTCGCCGGCCGGGGAGCGCGTTGACCACGCTCGTGACCATGCCGTAGACGACCATCGTGTTCGTCGCCATCACGGACAGGAAGATCGCGACCGCGAACAGGGCGCCGAAGGGCTCGATGATCGTCACGGGGTCGAACGGCATCGCGTCGCCGCCCCCCAGGACGACGTAGCCGATCGCGCTCGCGCCGAGCGACATCGAGATCACCGTCGACAGGGTGTAACCGATTCCCGAGCCGACCACACCCGCGCGGGTCGACGATGCGAAGCGGTTGAAGTCGGCCGAGAGCACTGTCCACGATATGGCGGTCGCGACCACAACATCGAACGTCAGTCCCGGGGAGTAGAACGGCTCAAGCGACGCCGGAATGGCCGCGAAGTCTGCCGGCGAGAACGTAGAGAACGCCGTGACGAAGATGTAGGCGGCGATCGCGAGGATGACCGCGGCGAACCACGGTTCCACGCGAGCGACTCCGGCGTGGCCGAAGATCGCGAGGATCACGACGATCGTCTGGCAGAGCACCGCGAAGATGACGGGATTGGAGAACCCGGTCGTCGACGCGACGATGTAGTTGAGGGCGATCCCGGCGAGCATCGCCTGCACCCAGCTCCAGCCCATGAGGATGACCACGTTGGCGGCCACCGGCAGCAGGCTCCCGCGCGTTCCGAACGGTCCGCGCGTGATTGCCATCGTCGGTAGGCCGGTGCGAGTTCCGATTGCGCCGACCGTCACGAGCACGGCTGCTCCGACGATCGTTCCGCCCACGATCAGGGCGATGACGAGGCCGAACGGCACATCCGGCACGAAGAGCGTGCCGGTGAGAAGAGTGGTGACCACAAGGTTCGCGGCCAGCCAGATCATGAGCACGCGGCCAAGCGAGTAGGTTCCGCGAACCGGGCCCGCGTCATCTGATTGTGTGTCCAGTTGGCCTTCGATACCGGTGTAGAGCGACATCTTTGGGCTCCTCGATGAATGGGGTCGGTCAGGGCTGGGGTGACAGGTGTTCGTGGATGGCGATGAGGCCGGCAGAATCAGACCGGAAGACGATCGTTTCGCGCTCCCGGTAGGACTCGGGTCCGTCCGCGGTGCTCACGCTCGTGCTGACGGAGTGCGTGAAGACGGCTCCGCCGGGAAACGTCTGCATCGCGGGCGCGCTCGATGCGCAGGATTTTACGCTCCAGCCGTCGCCCACCCACTCCGTCCACATGGCTTCGTAGGCAGCCCTGTTTTCAATTCGCGCAGGTTCGGTGTGGAAGACGAAGGTTGCCTCGGGTGCGAACAGCGAGAAATAGCGCGGGCCGTCGGTGGCGGCGAACGCCTCGACGATGGCGGATGCCGCGGCACGGACTGCTTCGTCCGTCGGGGTGGGCAGTGTCATGGGTGTCTCCTCTATCGGGCTGGCCGGTCGGGTTCGGGACTTTTGTGTTTGGTCGGGGCTTTCTCGGTCGGCCGGGTTACCCAGGCGCCATCGCACTTAGCAGCTCGTAGATGACATGGCTGGCCGCGATAGCGGTCAGCTGGGCATGGTCGTACGCAGGGGCGACTTCGACCACGTCGGCGCCGACGATGCGCAGATCGGCCAGGGCCCGCAGCATCCGGAGTAGTTCTCGGGTCGTGAGGCCGCCCGCCTCCGGAGTTCCTGTTCCCGGCGCGTGGGCGGGGTCGAGAACGTCGATGTCGATCGAGATGTAGAGCGGCGCGTCTCCGACTCTGGCTCGGATGCGTTCGACGGCGGCCGCGACGCCGTGCTCTTCGACGAATTCGCTCGTAACGATCGCAAAGCCGAGCCGGTCGTCGTCCGCGAGGTCGTCCTTCGAGTAGAGGGGGCCGCGGATTCCGACGTGCATGCTCGCGGTCAGGTCTATGAGGCCTTCCTCGGACGCCCGCCGGAAGGGGGTCCCGTGAGTCATCGGCGCCCCGAAGTATGTGTCCCACGTGTCGAGGTGGGCATCGAAGTGCAAGACCGCGACGGGCCCGTGCTGCGCGTGCGCGGCGCGAAGCAGCGGCAGAGCGATCGTGTGGTCTCCGCCGATGGCGACGAGTCGGTCGGCGTGTTCGCTGAGCTGGCGCGCGCCCGCCTCGATTTCCCCCACGGCAGCAGCGATGTCGAACGGGTTCGCGGCGATGTCGCCGGCGTCGGCGACCTGCTGGGCGTCGAACGGGAAGACGTCTTGCGCAGGATTGTACGGTCGCAGTAGACGCGAGGCCTCGCGCACATGCGCGGGGCCGAACCGAGCACCGGGTCGGTAGCTCACTCCGCTGTCGAAGGGAATCCCGACGATCGCGATGTCTGCACGCTCAACCTCGTCGAGCCGCGGGAGTCGCGCGAAGGTCGCGATTCCCGCGAACCGGGGCACGACACTCGCGTCAACCGGCCCGCGGGGCTCATCCGTCGCATCTTTGCTGAAGGGTTGCATATTTGACAACTTTCGGTACGCTATAGACAACTACGGGGCTTACGGTACGCTGCCCCGGGCAGATCGTCAAGGACGAGAGTGCGAATAGCTTCGAGGAGTAACTGTGCGCGCCATTCACCCCACCGCCGAAGGCACCGCGACACCCATCGGCGCCAAGCTGCGCTCCGCGCGCACAGCTCAGGGCATGTCACTCGCCCAGGTCGCTCAGACGACGGGCCTCAGCAAGGGTTTCCTCAGTCGGGTCGAGCGCGACGAGACGTCACCGAGCGTGGCAACACTTGTCCAGTTGTGTCAGGTGCTCTCGTTACCCGTCGGTGCACTCTTCGCCGAGCCCGACGTTCACCATGTCGCGTACGCCGACGCTCCGCGCATCAACTTGGGCGGAGTGCACGCCGACGAGCGGCTGATGTCGCCGCGCGGCGAGGAGCGGGTTCAGCTGCTGCGATCAGAACTCGACCCCAACGCACACGGCGGGTCCGATCTCTACACGATCAACTGCGACGTCGAAGTGCTCCACCTCGTCTCGGGATCGCTCACCGTGCGATTCGCCGGTCGCACCGTGGCCGTCCACGCCGGCGACGCGCTGACCTTCCCGGGTCGAGAGCCGCACACCTGGCAGGTCGAGGACGGCGAGCCGGCCGTCGTGCTGTGGGTCATCGTGCCCGCGCCGTGGAGCGGCTCGGCGTGACAGAGACCGTCCCTCACCAAGCTCTGGCTCGGTCCTCGTCTTGGCATCACCAGAACTTTCCCCACTTCTCGGAACGGAAATCACGCGGGCCGTTGTCTCGTACGATTCGGAGGCCGAGTACGACAGGCTGCCACCTTGGCACGGGTGAGTGCTTATGACAGCCAGAGCTCGACTGTGTCGGCGATCCTGCTCGAAGGCGAAAGCGCACCGGCACCGCCGTCGCCATGGCCTGGCCCTGGCGGTTAACTTCGGCCCGTGCCTCGTCTTCGGTATCGGCCGTGACCCCGATGCGATGCAGGTGCCCGCTGTCGTCGCGAGCGGATGCGCGAGCTCTGTACATCCCGCTCGGCAGCACGTCGATGACGATGCTGCCCAGCTCACCCACGAGGAATCTTTGGCCTGACCATGTCGATGCTCACGCGCCCAGATAACCACGTCCTGCACGTCATACCGACGTGCCGGGCAAGCTTGAGATAGGGCGGTTTGGTCTGCATCAGGCGCCAATCCTGGAACGTGCTCAGGCACTTGGAGCAGCTCGGAGAGTTCACGCTGAGTGAGAAACGTACAAGTGATTTGCGTTGTCGTGTCCATGCTCAAGAGGTACGCGGCTGAAGTCGTGAGCAGCCCGATTGCGCCGCGACGAGTCCGTAATGGACCCGCGCAACAGAACGCTAAATCCCACCGCCGACGGGGGATATTGGTTCTTTCTGGTCGCTGCCTCGGCGAGAAAGAGGGGTGTGGCCACGCCGGCCCAAACGGGGTATATGCCGCGTTTCCGCGCACTGCCACTCTCCGCTGACGAGACGCAATCAGCTATGCAGATGACCGCCGGCAGGGTGGCATACGTCCTCAAGAGTTTGAGACTGACGGGAGAACCTTGGCCGAGTGCCCTCGATGTCGACGCAGACAACATGGTTCTCACGGCCGAAGGAGACAGGCTGGCTCCCCTGCCTGCCGGCACAACAGCGACTTACACTCGGAGCACGAGCGGTGAAAACTACCGCCTGACTACTACAGACGACGCAACCGAAGCCGGGAGTCGTGACGAACAACTGGGTAGTGCGGTCGTCTTCTACCCGTCTGATGAAGACATTCTGATGAAGGCTGTTGTCGCGCGCGCAAATCGCTCCACCCTGACTGTCGCTGCGACGCTTCCCACCTACAAATGCGTCAAGGGCGGTCGACAGCGTCCCAGAATTCAGCTCGAAGTTCGACTCTGACGGCGTCACTCAAAGTGTCTTCGCCCATTGCTCCAGATAGATCAACCAGAAGCGCCCTGTCGAGGTCACGCGGAATCGACGGTCGACCGTTTCGCAACTCGACTTTCTGGGCATCTGACGCTGTGGTCGCCCAAGCATCAAACGTCTTGGTTGCCACGTGCTCGATCGTCGGAGATAGTTCAGCCAAGTTCTGTTGCAAATGGGCTGCTAGAGATCTGGCAACGGGGAGCGCCTGGTCGAAGGCCGAGGTTATTCGAGGAGGTACCGTCAGCACGCGTGCGATATCTGCCGGACTCGGCTGGGATTGGGCAATGTTCACCTGTGGTGACGGCGTGGAATGGGCTAGCACCGCGGATGCCGCCCGGACAGATGCATCAAGTAGACCGACATCTATAACGTCGAGGTCATCAGCCGCGAGAATTAAGTGCCGGCTGATACCATGATGGCCACCTGTGCGGGCGGGCACTGCGAGGATGGTCACTTGCACGCCTAGGGCTTGAGCCTCCTCGACAGCTTCGGTGAGGTCGTCGTCACCCGACAGTAGATACATGGTGTCGACCGCCCCGTTTCGCGAGTGCCCCACCATGTCTAGTCCGATGCGAAGGTCAACACCTTTTTGCTCACCTTCGACGCCGACGCGTCCAAGACGAAGTTTTACTTTCGGCAGCAGCGCGATGAGTTCTTGACTCGGCGTCGCCACTCCGTCTCGTGCGGCGTCGTACCAGTACACGCGAAGAATCGGCAGGCCAGATTGGTCTTCCACCAGCCGGATCAGGTCCGCGAGTAAATGTGCGTAATCGACATCAACGCCGCGCCTCAAGGACGAACCCGTAAGCCTGGTTGCGGCAGCGGCGATGAGATATCCAGCATCGATATATAAGCCAGAGTGAGAACGCATGGTGGTCTCCAAAAATACATCGTGGCGCTGAATGCAATCGCGCCGCTTGAGAGAGCGCCCTTAAGGATCGCACGGTTCGTCTATGCAAGAATCAACAGCTCGGCGCCGATCGCGTCGTGGACGCGGCCGTAGGCGTCCGAGTCTCAACGTCCCAAGACTCCACCTATGGGGCCGAGGTCACGAGGTGGTTGTCGGTCTGCGAACTCAAGCACGGCCAACCGTTTCATCGGGCACCCTCGCCGAAGCACTTAGCACTCCGGCCGAGCAACGTGGCCAGCTCGTCGAGCGACTCTCCCGTAATTGTGGACTACCCAGTGACACCCTCGAATAGGAGCGCGAGCTCGTCGAGTTCGACGTCCCAGCCCTCTCGGTTCTGCTCGAGACGTTCGCGACGGTAGCGGGTTCCGCCGGGGAGTGTGTCGAAGCCCGATTCGATCACCGTGACATCCGTCCCGGAACCGGCATCGGCGAGGGTGAAACGCACGTGCGTCGAGTACTCGTCGAGCTGTTCGGCGGGGATTCCCGACCAACGGAAGCCGAACGAGCCGTCGGGCACGACCTCGGTGATTTCGATCGGAAAGCTGCCGTAGTCATCCCAGTGGATGCTGCCAGTCGCACCGGGCTCGAGCGCGGCGAACTCCACACCGTCGCCAAACCACTTGACCATCACCTCGGGGTCGGTCAGCGCCCTCCAGACGTGCGCGCGCGAGCCTTCGATGTGCACGGTGCGGGTCACGGTGTGCCCCTTGATTCTTGCGTGATCAGACACGGTGTTTCCTTCACGTTCAAGCCGAGAGCGACGGGACAGTGCCCGCCGAGCGGCACGTCAACAAGATCTGCAAACGCACCTTATCGAGCGTACCCATGATTGCGTATCTGTTCACGGCCGGGCGAACCCCGTGAACGAGGAAGCAACGCATCAGAGGTCGGTCCTTGGGAGCCCAGAGCGCCGAGATGCCACATACTGGCGCCGCTTCTCCCCCTCGCGGTCAGACGGCTGGTCCATCGGCACTCCGATTTCATCAGATGGATCGTTCATGATCGCGGCTACTTGGCCGGCGGCGGGGCCAGCTCGATGACCAAAGCGAGCCGTGCAGAGCGATACGCCGTCGGATTCGTGATGACACGCCCGACCACGATTTGGAGCCGTTCAGCGTCCTCGTCTGCGATCCCGGCGACGGGCTCCAGGCAGTCGGCGATGTCGTTCTGCAGGTTGTGGCCGTCATCGTCGACAGCGACTTGTTGCTGATCACGACGTGCGTGTGCAGGTGCGGGTCACCGGCGCGGCTGTCGAAATGATCGAACGCCGTCGCAATCAGGCCGGTCACATCCACTTGCGCCACAGCGCCACCCCGCGCCGTGGTACCGGTGCGCGTCGCCGCAACCTCCCGCTCCATGTACGCCAGCACCTCGGCCACCGCCGCATGGTGCGCCTGCCCGATGCGCTCCTGCGTGGTCGCGTCGCCCACACCCCACAGGATGCTCGCCGACTTCGGAATCGAAAACGTAAAGTCGCCAGTGACCGGGTCGCGGCCCAACCCGATCAGCAGTTGCAGCTGCGATTCCGCGTTGAAGCGATGTCGACCGTGTCGTGGCGGAGGGACAGCGCTCCTGATGCTCGAACTCGCTGACGCTCCAGTCGCGCGCCTCGATCTCGTCGCGCAGGTATTCCCCGACAGGAAAGGCTTCAGCGACAGTGCTATTCGCTGGACCGGTTATTGTGTCCTCCTCCGAGTTGCGCAGTGCTAGTCGACGTTTGTGATGACCAAAATCTCTTGGCATACCGTGCACGAGACAGTACGCCGGGCCGGCTCGGTCCAGGTTGCTTTAACCAGTCGACCTTCAGGAGCGTCACCAGACCGCCGCATTTGTGATGATTCCCTCACAATCGGGAGACAGTTCGCTCGTGAAAGTCATGAACTGGCCAGTCTGGCCTTCAACTTCTCGACTACCGGGACACGTCGCAAGGATTCAAACGCCTCGATCCCGCTGAAAGCTTTGTCCTGCACAGCTCGGACCTGATCGGAGTCATCCACCGCATTCAGAAAAACGGTGAAAGACCGCCCACGAATCGTGAGTGGTGCCATGAACCGTCCGACAAGCCCTCTGTCCCATTCACGATTGAACTCATCAAAGTCCACGCGAGCCAAATCCTGCTCCGCCAAGAACAACACGTAGTCGCGGATGAAGTCGTACTCCGGTGCGCCCAGCCCAAGTCCAAACTCAGAGTCAGCGTAATCAAGCTTGGCCCTCGCAACATCAACGACGAGGTCCATGCCGAAGTACACGCTTCGACCAAGGTTCATGAGTCCATGCAAGAAGAGGTCAAGGAAGTCGACTGGCAGACCTGCAGAAGGGCTTGTGCGGCCCATGGTTGTTTGGGCAAGCGATGACATCGGCATGGGTTGGACAGGCAGAGGTTCGTTAGTGCTCAGCACGCTACGCACGCTCCCGGCATTGAACACGTTGACCTTCGGCACCTGAATGATTTCTTCGCCCCGCCGGAGCGCATCTCTGGCGTCTACCCAGAAGGTCTCGGCAGCCATTTCGTCGTGCAACACGAGGATTACCGGGAGGGGCGCACGTTCCCAGTAGCTTTTATGCTTGGCGGACGGATAGAAGGGAACCGAATCTGTTGTAGCACCTTTGAAGTAGGAAACACCAGACTTCACCTGGACGAACACCATTCGACCGGTCGCCTGGCCATCATCATTTACGTATTCGATCTGCCCATCGATACCAACGTCGACGCTGACTGTTTCTCGCCAGACGCACCTAGCACGATTCACTTCCCTGGCTATGTGGATGATGCCCTCACGCTCAGTGAATGTCTGGTTTCCGACTGAAGGCAGTTGAGTCATGCCCTCAGTATCCCCTAGCTTTCTTGGGGGCCAGAAGTCGGGCGTTTGTACCGAATAGCCGTCGAGGTCGTCGATCACGAAGACGGCGCCGCCCTCGAAGTCCCCGCCGAGTTCGGGGCCGACCACGAATGACTTCACCCCGGGAATGGATTCACCTTGTCGGCGAAGCAGTGCGATGCCGCGATGCTTGTCGTCCTCGCTCACGCCTGCTTTGAAGGTCAGGCGGTTGATGTGGAAGATCATGTTCGTCGTCCTTTCGAGGGGAAAGCGCGGTGTCGCTCGATTGCTGGTGGTACGCGGGTTTGATTCACACGAAAGCGAGTCGAGGATCAGGCGGCCAGGGCACGCCTGGGGACGAAGCCGTTCCACGAGCGCCAGCCTCGGCACAGGAGGTAGGCGATGACCGTGGTGATCATGATGAAGCCGTCGATAGCCCCGGTCAGGACTGCGTCGGGCTGTGAGATGTTGACGAGGCAGAAGATTGTGATGGCTAGCTTGTGAGCGATGAGGAACTCCCAGATGCCCGGGATGCGCCGCGGCCAGAGGGCCACCAAGGTCCACATGCCCGCGAAGATCGCGAACCCGAACATCTGCCAAGCCTGCACGACGACGTCATCAGCGGCGGCACTGACGGTCAGCGCGATGCCGTTGACAAACGCCACGAGGGTGAGGAGCACGTTGAAGCCCATCAGGCTCCGTCCGACGAGGTCGGCGCGTCGCGAGATGGGGGGTGACGTGGTGGTGCTACTGGTCATGAGGACGCTTCTTTCGAGTCGATGTTCCCGAGGAGTCGTGTCGTTTCACCGACCCCAATTAGGCTGTCGTCTGTAACCTTACAGGCGTCACCCCACGACCTGTCAAGTCGTATGGTAACTTCTGTGCATGCCGTCACAGAGCGTCGAACAGCGAACTCGCAACCGTCGCGGCGAGGGAAGCCGCCTACGCACCGAGATCGTGCAGGTCGCCGCCGACATGCTGGATGAGGGCGTCAATGAAGACAGCATCAGCCTTCGCGCTGTCGCCCGTCGGGTTGGCATTGCCGCCCAGTCGATCTACGCGCACTTCCCTGACCGCGACGCGATCCTGCTCGAGGTCGTGAAGAACGCTTTCGCCGAACTCGGCACCCACCTCAGCCGAGCGACCCTCGCGGCCGAGGGCTCAACGGTTGAAGTGTCGGCGGTCGACAGCCTGTCGGCGCTGTGCGACGCGTACTTGTCATTTGCACTGGAGCGGCCCCGCCGCTACCGCATCCTCTTCGGCGGTGTGTGGGATGCGTCTCGGGCGAAGTCATCGCCGTCCGTCGGTGACGAGGTACAGACCCTTGGGCAAGATGTTTTCGGGATTTTCGTCTCGGCGCTCGACCGGTGCGTGACCGAGGGATCCTCGACCAGCACCGACACCTACGCCGACGCGGCCGCCCTCTGGGCCGGCATGCACGGTTACGCCTCCGTCCGCCCCGCCACCCCGGAGTTCCGCTGGCCCGACGACGTCCCGCGGCGGATCGTCAACGGCCTGGCGAAACTCTGCGGCTCAAGACCTTAGAACAGACCCTCGCGCCACTCGGCGAGTATTGCCAACGAATCATCGGTTCACGGTCGTCACCTGGTCCCGATGCGGACCGTCAACTCATCGGCCGAGCTCAACTAGCTGCTCGTGCGCTACGACGGCCGCGACGACGACCACGGATCGAGAAAGGGGCCCACAGTGTCGGCGACGACTTCGCGATCGAGGCGATAGCGCTCCGGCCGATGCCCGGGGAGTTCGAGACCGGGTTGACGACGTCCTGCGTCGCGCCCGCCACCTCACCGGGCCCGACCAGACCGAGACGCTCACCGAGCGGGTGCACCGACTGAGCGAACAACCCGCACCCGGCCGGCGCCCCGACGCACCCACCCCCGGTCCCCAGCCCCGCGGGCCACAGATGTGAGCACGTCCCCTACGGCCTGGGCCGGTGGCAGCGCGTGCTCTGATTGGCGACCATGACCAGCCCGTCGCAAGACCGCCACGCTCGCCGACGCGCACGAGGCGAAGATGCTCCTCGGGCACTACGTCATGGTCGCGAACACGCCCGAGACCGACCGCCTGTGGAACACGATCTACGCCTGGTGGACCGAGATCGAGGTGCTCATCGTCACCGGCGTCACGAACACCAGAACCGAGGCCGCGAACACCTCAATCAAGAACATCAAACGCACCGGGCGCGGCTTCCGGAACGCCGACAACTACCGCGCCCGTATCCTCCTGAGCAGCGCAGCCAAAAGAGCCGTGTGAACACTCAAATCAGCACCCCTCCACGCTCAACCGCGAAGAGCCACTTTGCCCACCGCTCGATTTGGGCAGGTCTCGTGTCTCGTAAACCTTAGCTTTTCAAGACAGCCCTTCAGCCGTTTGCTGCCGGTGATTCAGCATTGAGACTGATTCGGTGTGACGATTACTCCTCGTCGTCGAACCGTGCCCGCGCCCGCTCCACCTCGGGCATGTTCGCCGTCGTCCAGCGCAGTAGCGCGTCGATGAGCTCGTTGAGCGTGTCGCCAATCGGGGCGATTCGGTACTCGATGGCGAGGGGGCGCGTGGTGATCACGACGCGCTCGACCATGCCGTTGCGCTCGAGCCGACGCAGCGTAGCGGTGAGTGACTTCTGCCCGACGACCGGGATCTCGCGGCGCAGCTCGTTGAAACGCATGGGGCGGCCGCACAGCACATCGAGTACCTGCAGTGACCACTTGTCGAGAATCTGGTCGAGCAGTTCGCGGTGCGGTGCATCGACCTGCAGCAGGGCAGCGTCGGGGTGGGAGGTTTCGTTCATGACACCTAGTCTCCTTGAAGTTCCCTTCGTGCACTAGGTAGACATAGGGTACCTACTCGCTCGAACTGAGGAAAACCTATGACCGTGCAGCTGCTATCCCCCGAGGGCATGATCCAGCCCGTGCCCTACGCCCACGTCTCCGTCGCGACGGGCAGCCGCCACGTGCACATCGCTGGGCAGGTCGGCCGCGATCCCGACACCGACCACATGGCCGACGACCTGGCCGGGCAGGTCGCTCAGGCGCTGCGCAATACCGCTCGCGGGCTCGCTGGCGCGGGTGCGACGTTCGCCGACGTCGTGCGCCTGCGCTTCTTCGTCACCCAGTGGTCGCCAGAGAAGATGGGCGACTTTATGGCAGGCGTCGAACTCGTGGCCCGGGAACTCGGCCTGCCTCAGCCGATGCCACCGGCGTCGCTCATCGGAGTCGAGATCTTGTTCGAAGCCGACGTGCTCGTCGAACTCGAGGCGTATGCCGTACTCGACTGAGCTGGCGGCTCAGGCACCCGGGCGTGCTCTTCGCGCACGATCCAGGATCGCTCGGATCTACGATGGCCGGCCGTGCAGAGGAAGGTATCGGCGATACTGCTACTGTAGCGCTGGCCGTATCCATCCTGGCGACGGACATTCTGTTGGAGCTGGGCGCGAATCCCACCGGCGAAGAAAGCTGAACTTGAACACGATGACTATGCACGGCGGCGCAGATTGGTCCGGGAAGCCGCCCGCTGAAGTCGAGGCGTTCATCCTCGAAACAGGTGACATGCTCCACGAACTCGACGGCACCAGCCTGCACCACTCTTCTACGAACACGGGTATGAGCAAGTAGTGCATTCCCTCGAGAACTGCTCAAACTGCTCGACAACGAACCCGACGCCTAATACTGTAGAGACGTGCGCTTCGCAGGCTTTCGACACTGGAGCCGCCCAGGTGGCCCGCCATTCGTCGGCCCTGAGCGCAAAGCTCACGTGGGGCAACGTGACGGTTCGCCGAGCAGGAGCGCCGCAGCCCCTTGGCGGTGTGGGCGTGTGCGGTTAGGGTTCCCCAGTGACACAGCTTCGGCACGATCGGCTGTTGCGTACAATAGCCCAGATCTGTCTCGTTGGTCGTTACACGTTTCGACGTCCTGAAACCATTCGAACCAGGAATGCGATCACGGCGAGAACCAACAACACCACGCCGACCCATAGCAGAAAGTTAAGGGACTGCACAAAACCACCGGTGATCAAGAGCACAATCGCAATAATGGCCACAACTACAAATAGGATGTTCATCGTTCTACTCTCCCTCCTCCACTGCGCTTCTACTGGTTCACCATACATCTCGGGGACGCACCGGAAAAGTTTTCGGTCACCTCATCCCGATCGCGGCGCCTAAATTTGAGTGGCGTGTGCTCTAATTGCTTGAGTTCTGCTAAGCGGCGAAGGACGCGACCGCTGATTCCAAACGGTCGAACGTGAGGTTCTGGTCCGGCACCTCAATATTGAGGACTTCGAAAGTCGAACCGTAGTGGTGGATGTACCCGAGTACCTTCTCGGGTGAACGCTCGTCTTGCCGCCAGTCCCCCCAGAGAAACGCCGTCATTTGGGTATCGGAATGCACACCCCGTTCAACGTTCACCACGGCCGCGCACCCGCCATTCAGCACGCCCTTGCCCGCGTTCTCACGACGGCTTATACCGAGCACCCTGAACGCTTCGTTCGGCAGCACCCGCAGCCACCCACGTTCCCGACGACGGCCTGGATCAACGAACCCGAGGAGGAAGGAACGAAATCAATGACCGGCTAAAAGAACTGACTCATAAAGGTTGACATCTTCCGCGCACCGCGTCAAGCCCCATGCGCTCGACGCTCGCACGCAGCACTGTCCCGGCCAGATCATCCGGACGGATGCCGGCGAGTGCCCCGCTTGCACGCCCGAACGGCGTCCGCACCGCGTCGTAGATGTAGGTGCCGCTCATGTCGATCCTCTCGGTTCAGTCTGCTCCCCGAGCGACGCTACCGCGCATGGACTCGACCGCGAAGCAGCATCCCCGTTCCGAAACAGCGCGATTCCGACGCAGTCTCGGAACGGAGACGCAGTCTCGGCGATGTTGCGGGGCAGAGTCGGGGTCGGCCCGGCGGGATGGGCGAAGGGGCAGAGGTTCTGTTGAACCCCTGCCCCCTAGACCTGCCGCAATCAGTGGCGACGGTCTGGCTTCGTCACCTTGTCGGTCTTCTCCGAGGTGACAGTGACTGGCACGAAGCCCTCTAACACACCGGTGACCACGACCTGAACCCGCTTGTTCTGATCACGGTTGGTGAGATCGTACGTCGCTTCGTCGGCGCCGCGGATCACCTTTCCTTCACGCAGCCACTGGTACGACACCTGCTCGGGCTGGGGTGCCCAGCCGCTGATGTCTGCAGTGAGCGTCTCGCCGACCTTCGCGGATCCTGTCACCGCAATGCCGGTCGAGGCGAACTCCGCTGGCGCGTTGCCGAGGATCGCGTCGATCTGCACGTTGTCGATCGCCCACCACCAATTGTTCCCCGCCGTGTAGTGGAACTTCACCGTCGCCGACTTCGCACCCACAGGCACCGTCACGACCCCATCACGGTGACTGTTGATGTCATCCATCTCGGGTGAACCGTCACCCCAGGCCGCGAGGGTGACGTGATCTCCGTTGTCAAACTCGAGAAAGGCTTCAGCTGACTGACCGGCCTCGTGGCGGTAGCTGTTGTCCCATCGGACGCGCACTTCGGTGGCACCCTCGGGCAGCGTCAACGCCGGCGCGTTCAGCGTGGTGTCCATCACTCCCGCGCCTGCCGCGTCGTTCCACTCGTCACCGTCGGCGACCGCGATCACGCCGGTTCCCTTGGTGAAACTGTCGCGGCCCTGAATATCAGCCAGCCAGAAGTCCGGAGTCGCGAAGGTCCAGCCGCGAAGATCCTTCATGCCGTCTGCGCCCATGGCATCTGCATTGGTCACCGACCAGCCGTCCGGCCCCTCGTGGGTCCACCCCACGACATCTGGGTTGTGCTGAACGCCAGGCTTCAACGTCCCGGCAAGCGAGTCGAATGATTCGACAGCGATCTCGCTGGCGAGGTTCTGCCACTGCGCGTACAGCGTCACGGTCGAACGCGCCTCAGCAAGCGCACGCACGTCGACACCAGCACCGAAGCGCTCGCCAGTGCCATCAGGTTCAGTGCCCCAACCGATGAAGCGGTGGTAATCCCGCTCGAAGCCGTTCAAGGCCAGCGTCCCCGAGCCGTCTACCGGCAGCTCGCCCGACGCAGTCTCGCCGCCTGTCGCACCGTTGCCGTCGTAGACGATCCCGTAGTGGTCCGGCAGACCGAACACGCCGGTCACCGTGACGTCGCGCTCCGGCATCACGAAGGTGCTGCTGCCATCCACCTGGATCGTCCCGACCGGCACATCCAGACCGTCGACTCCGAGCTCCCAGGCCCACAATTCGTTGCCGTCGGCCGGCTCGCCACTGAGTGTCACCGTCGTACCGCCGATGGCGGCAGCCGGGTCAGCGGAGACGACCCCGTTGCCGCGCACCGTCGTTGTGACGGCGTGCGCGTCGACGGAACCCGAGGAGCCGGTAAAGACCGCCTCGATCGAGACGTGGCCGCTTGGCATCGTGAAGGCGCCTTCGACGATCTCGACGTCTCCCTCGATGACATCCCAGCCCAGGAAGATCTCGCCTTCCGCGGGCGTCGCCGTGAGAGTCACGGTGTCGCCGGGCATCGCGTCTGCGAGATCCGCGGAAGCGGTGCCCGCACCCGCCAGAGTGATCCCGACGTCGTAACCCTTCGTGCTGAAGGTCGTCGAGATGTAGTCGCCCTCCTTGCCCCAGGTATTGATCGGCGAAATGCGCGCCTCGTACTCGCGCCCCGGCGCCGTGTTCCACACAATGTGATTGAGTGTCTCCGGCATCGGCATGAAGTAGAAGCCTGACCACTGGGTGAACGTGTTCACGACCTGCTCGGTCGCGGTGTCGATCACCTGGTAGCGGTACTTGTGCACAATATCGCCCACCTCGTTCGGCGCGACGGCTGCCTGGTTGAACGTCACCATCGCCTCGGTCGGCTCAATCTCGGAGACCTCGACCGCCGAGCCCTCGGGCCACATTGGTGCCTCGGTCTTGTCAGCGCGAGCATCCCCGAGCGGGAAGCGCTCCTCAAACGGCAGGGCATCATCGATGCTTTCTGCGACGTCCCACGTCCAGACCTGGTCCTCCCACGCGTTCGCACGCAGGTCGTAGGTCTTGATCGTGACCACTGATCCTTCAACCTCGACGATCGCTGTCTCGCGGTTGTCTCCGCCGTCATCGGGCGTGCTGTCGTTGGTGACCTTGCTGTACGGGTCGGTGTTGACGACGCCTCGCTCGAACTCGTAGTACGCGAGCGGCGGTGCGTTCACGGTCGTGAATCCGCCCGCACCCTCTGCACCCTGCCAGATCGACGTTGAGATGTGGTTCGGCGTGTGGATGTGGCCACCCCACACCACTGCCTGCGGGTAGACCTCGAACAGGGAGTCGAAGTCATCACCACATCCGGTTGCGAGTCCTGAGCCGTACCATTCGTTCGACACATAGTGCGTGCAGCGCAGTGGCGCGTGCACGAGGACGAAGACCGGCTGCTCAGGATCCGCAGCGACGGCAGCGGCCAGGCGTGTCTCCAGCCAGTCAGCCGCGTAGGCGTAATCATTGCCGCTCCCGCTTGAGGGGAACATCGTGTCCTCGTTTAGTTGACCGGAACCAGGGCTGACCGAGATGAAGTGGTATCCGTTCATCACGTAGTCGGCGTTCGGCGCCTGTCCGAGAGTGGACTGGAACAGGTTGTAGCCGGAGAGGTTCGAGCCGACATCGTGGTTGCCGAGGGAAGCGATGACGGGCAGGTCGCCCTGGCTGCGGTCGAGCGTGTCGCGCAATCCTTGATACTCCGCTGCGGTCGCGTTGTTGGTGAGGTCGCCGACGAAGAGCGATGCGTCGACGTTCTGTTCATGCCAGAAGTCGAAGGCCATGTCCAGCTCTGACCAGCTGTTGTGGATGTCACCGATGGAGGCGAACGAGATCGAGCCCGGGGTGTCGCTGGGTAGTTCGATCACGGTATCGGTCGCCTGGGGCGCAAGCGGCGCTGGCGAGTCGACCGTGAACTCGTACGTCTCCTGCGCCAGGTTGTCGGCCGAATCCATCGCGGCGTACGTCACGACGTATGTTCCTGCCACCTCGGGCGTCAGAGGAAAGCCGCCGTCCGTGTTCTCATACAGGCGCACGTCGACGCCGTCGGGGCCGGTCGCGGTCACGACGAGCGAGATGTCCTCACCCGAGTCGTCTGTCACTGCCGCCGCCGGAAGCACGAGCTCTTCGTTCAGCTTCGTGGAGTTGGGGATCTCAACATCGGCCAGCGTCGGCGCCGTAGTGTCGGGCGCCGGCGCGTCAGGCGCGGCGGCTTCAGTTGTGGGTGTCGGGGTGGGCACCTGGGGATCCGCAGCAGCCTGCGCGGGCAGCGCGGTCAGGGATCCGATCAGGGCGGATGCCGCAGTGATCGCCAGCACGCGGCCGGCCCAGGTACCCGCCCTGGATGAACGGAAGTGTCGTGACACGATGATCTCCAAAAAAATCGATGGATTAGGGGTCGGCCTCAGGCCACCACCGCGAAGTTGCCATCACATGAACAGCTGCTGACGCTTGCTCCCCTGGAACGCGGAATCACCCGTATCCTCCAGCCCACTGTGCACAATGGGCGCGTCATCGTTGGTCGACTGTCATTTCGAACGCGAACTCGCCTGGCAGATACCGGTCCTCCCCGAACTCCACCACGCGACCATCTCGGGCGAACGTCGAGCGCTCGATGGCGAGCAGCGGACTCGACCGCCGCACGCCGAGCATCCTCGCATCGTGGCTCGAAGCGGGCACGGCCGAAATCCGATGCGTCCCACGCACGGCCTGAATTCCAGCGGCTTCGAGCACGCGCGTCGTAGAGGCAACATCATGCGGCATGGCCGCAATGACGGGCATCACCCAGGGCGCCCAAGTCGAGCGCTCGATCATCACCACGCGCCCGTCGAGCAGGCGCAACCGTGTGAAGCGCAGCAGCTGCGCACCGAGCGCCACACGCAATAGCCGTGCTTCGCGCACCGTGGCATGCACCCGCTCGCATTCGATAATCCGTCCACCGGGGCGGATGCCACGGCTCTCGGCCCATTGCGAGAACGAACGCAACCGGTCAAACCCCTGCACCTGGTCGACCAGACTCACGAACCAGCCGGCGTTACGGTGCGATTCGATCAATCCGCGTCGCGCCACGGCGGCCAGCGCCGTGCGGATAGTCGCACGCGATGTCTTGTACTCGTCGGCAAGCGCATGCTCGCTCGGCAGTCGTGCACCGGTGACGAACTCTCCATCGAGGATGCGCCGGCGGAGGTCATCGCCGATATCACGCGCCGACGACCTCGCGAGCACGTTATCCGCCGGCGAGGACACGTTCGACGAACCAGTACAGTCCCACGACCGCCACCACGGTGCACACTGCGATCCCCACCCAGAGTCCGACCGCGGGAATGCGCTTGCGCAGCAGCACCAACAGTGGGAAGAGAACGACGATGATGGCGATCTGCACGACCTCGATGCCGACGTTGAACACCAGCAGAGCTCCCAGCAACCCCCACGAAAGCGGCTCATCGATCCCGAGTGCACCAGCAAATCCGACGCCGTGGATGAGGCCGAACGCGAACACCACCGCCACTCGCAGCCAGTCCGCGCTGGTCATCCCCAGCGCCCGTCTGCGTGCCGGCTCGTCGGTCTCCACGACCGCCGCTCGCTCGAGCACCGCGCCAGCCCCCGTGCGAGGAACGTCACCCGGCGTGGAGCGGGGCATCGCCGCTGCGGGCACCCCTCGCGCTGCAGGCCAAGCATCCGTGCGCCCGCGGCGCCAAACTCCCCACAGATACCAGATCGCGACCACCGCGATCGACAGGGCGATTATCGGCTCGACGATGAATGCAGGCACGCTGACGATGCCGAGTGCGGCAAAGATGAAGGTGACTGAGTGCGCGACCGTGAACGCCGTCGCGGCGAGCAGGATGTCACGCAGTCGGCGCGAACCGACGATGAGCGCCAACAGGAACAGAAAGTGGTCAAGTCCGAACAGAAGGTGCTCGCCGCCGAGCACGAAGAACTCCCACATGCGAGAGCCCCAGTCCTGGTTCGTCGTCATCGTCGAGTTCGTGTCGGTGTCGAGATTCGCGACGCCCGATCCAGAGCGCAGGTCGTAGCTGACGACCGTCGTGGTCTTTCCCCCTGGCTCGGTTCCGGGGAACAGCTCGGTGGAGATGCGGTAGACCGGGGACTGCACACCCACGAGAGCTCGACAGTCGGAGTCCACCACGATGCGCGCGTGCGGCACGTTCTCGATCAGGACGATCTCGTACGGCGCAGCGAGGGTGTTCGTGCATGCGTCAGTCGGCGGCTCGCCATGGCCGACCTCGGGTGCAACCGACCACCGCGAAAGCACATAACCGCTGACGGTGTCGCTGTACTGCTCGAGAATGCGGGGGGTGAGCTTGCCCGGGTCTTGACCGGATGACTGCACATCTGCGTACGCATCGCGCTCGAAGGCCGCATCACCCATAGCTTCAGCGCCATCGACGGCCAGCAGCACGTACTCCAGGTCCAGCACCGTGCGCACAAGTCCGGGCTCGGGTTCGGTCACCTCCACAAACACGGTCGCCGCATAGTTATGAGCCATGGCCGGTGCCGCCGGAATCAGCACTGCCAGCGCGACGAGAACGACGACAAGAACACGGCGAAGCATTGTGGTTCCTGTTTCTCGCATGCTCGGCAGAATACGAAGCACGAATGAACCCACAGCACACGGACGATGACGAGGAGATGAAGCGAACGTGCAGTGGATCTCTCAGAGCGAGGGAACGCCGAAGGCGTGGGCGCTTTTGGTGGGCGCGGCGGCAGCCGACGAGAGGAACGTCAGGACCTCGGCGGCGCGGGCAGGGTCGGCAGATGCCGTCGCCACAGCGCCCGCGAATATTGTGTCGATCGCAGAGTCATCCGGCATGACGCCGAGGATGCGGACGCCGGGGTGTCCGACGAACTCGCTGAGCTGCTGGAAGCCGAGGAAGACAACGTCCGCGTAGAAAGCGAACGGAACAACACCAATAGCGCTATCCGAGAGCTCCAGGACCAACACGAGCTGGCGCACGCACAAGATACGTCCGGGAAAACAAGAACTCCCCGCTCGAGAGCGGGGAGTTCAAAATTCTATCAATTCTAAAGCCAGTTCATTTGGCCTTAGTTTGAGTAACGTTCATCTGGCTGGGGTACCTGGACTCGAACCAAGAACAAATGATAGGAGTCGGGGTAGTGGTGCGCACCTGCAGATGGGGCAGACTTCCGCGTAATTCCGCGGTTCTCATAGGGTTTAGTGTACGCGCTGTACGGCGGGATACGGCCTGAATCTGGCCACATTTAGGGGTTCATGGTGCGTTTCTGGTCACGGCAATACCAATACGTAGCCGGGTGCAAGCTGGCGTCGGCCTCGCCAGCGATGTCGAACGCGTCCCCTCCGATACCCGGGAATGGAACCCGGAACCTGTGGGTTATGACCCCACGCCGCTGCCCACTTTCGGGCGGTCATCCTTCAAAAAAGGCCGAGTCAGGAATATCAGGTTAACTCGCTCAAGGTGATCGTTCGACCTACCTAGACCCGTTTGGGACGCGGTCGCGCCGAGTTTTCGCCGAGTGGACAAATCGGGCTAGACGCACGAATCGACCGACTACCTCGAACCGCGGGCTCCGGAGCAACGCGCGAGGCAAATAAAACACCGAAGCAGATGGGCAGGAAAGTTTCGGGCCTGCAACACTGCCGTCAAACTAACCACACCCTTCGGCCGGACTCAGACATGAGCGCCGCCCTCGGTCCTACTGAAAATACGGGTCAAACTCCGCGCCGTCGCGTCGTCCCCCGAACATTGATATCAATGCAAAGGAGACCCGGTTCGGGATGGTGTCTTCTATGTAGCGCGGCAGCATTAGGTTCCCTTCAGATGCCCGGAACGCTGCTTCCTTGGCGAGTCTTTTTGCAACCCGATCCGTCAAAGTGAGAAACCTCCATTGAACGATCTCGCGCACATCGAAGTCCCAGGGGACTCTCGAACCGGTACTCGTCTCAATTGTGGTGCCCCATCGATTAGGTCTACGCCCGACTGGTCCGAGCGTGTGGTACCCGAGTAGGCAGTCGAGGAAGGTCTTGTCTTCCAGAAGTTCCGAATCGTCAGGAAGGATGACAGACTCGAAATCGATGCTAGCTCGAATAGTCACGCCGGGTTCCCATGGGATCAAAGCAGATTCCACGACATCAGCATTCGTGTTGTTTTCTGAATAGATCTGGCCGGAGGGCGCGACTAGGTATTTTCCTGACGTTCGCCCCCATGGAAAGTGGGCTTCCCGCACGGTGAATGTCGCTGCCTCATCGCTGTCCCGAATGTGGACCTCGACACGGTCGCCGCCGAAGATTTCTTCCTGCCACATCATGCTTACTCCTATGCTGTGCCGCCGCTCAAGTTGGATGTGTTCTCACAGGGCAATCCCGAGTTTCCAATCGAAATGGCAACATCGATGTATCGAACTCGTAGGCTGATGGATGCGTGCCTATCGCGACCGAAGCCGTATAAGTCTTTGTCGGATGTCTGACTCAAATTCGCTGTGGGCACCTTCTTCAAGAACGTCTAATGCGAGTTCGTAATTAGCAACGACGTAGTCGAGGAAGCGTGTGTCGCCCCGGCTCGTTGCTAGTTCAGCGGCGCGACCGGCCCAGTAGCGAGCCCGCACTGCGTTGTCCATATCCCCCCTCTGGAGAAAAGCTTGAGCTGTCTCACCAAGTCGCGCCACAAAGAGTTCGGGCTCGCTCAGGGACTCGTTTATGGCGCGTTCAAATCCATCGAGCTCAAGTTGAGTTCCAAATTTCGTGTTCCCACGCCCAAGCGTTACGACTAAATGTTTGAGCACGCCCTCATACCAATCAGCTCGAGCGGAGGCTCCCGCTGAGCGCTGCCGTTTCACGAACCAATGGAGGGTGTCAATTGCGTGATCCATCAGGGTTTCAGGAGGCGTTCCAACTCCGCCGAGGATTTGTTGAGCAGGAATACTGCCCGGGTCTTTGTCATCCATAGCCAGAACGAACTGGTGATCTTTTACATATATGAATATCTGGTAATAGGCGCCCGTACTGAGTATCAGAAGCGGCGACGGCTTTGCATCCACGAATGAATACGTAAGCGACTTTGAATGCGATGCGTACCACGCCACGAGTTGCCGCATCGAAATCGAATCCCTGAAGCCCATCTGAAACTCTCCCACTCGGTGGATGTGAGCCTTCTATTTGGAAGTGACCCTACTACTTTCCACGTGAAGCACCACTCGATAGTTCTAAAATTCAGGGCCTGTCCACGCCCAGAGCCCTCGAACTGCGACCATATGCACGACCGTGGATCAGCGCGTCGCTGTCGGCCCGCACATCCACTCTGAGCGCTGCCGCGTGAATTGCATTTTGCACATCCGCACTCGCGAGTCGGTTCATGGGCAAATGATGAATCACTTCCGGCATCGCAAGGTGCACGATCAGCGACTCGACTGCAACACGTGGTTTCGCACGCTGGGTTCGGGCCAAATTCTCCATGGCTGCGACTTCGATGAATCGGCAGAAGTGGCGGTGGGCGTGTGCGACGAGCGCCTTCACAAGTCCGTCGAACTGACGCTGCCGTTCCTCGCACCGGACTTCGGCCTTCGTGCTTCGCACGGCCGCGGCCACGTCGCGGCCGGTCAGGAGGTCGACCCGGCGCATCCGCTCTGCGACGATCTCGACGGCTCTGGCGTAGACGATGGTCTCATCTGGCACCGGCGAGAGGCCCATGCGCGCCCTGGTCTCCTCATAGGCCTCGGCGAACTCGCGCATCCGGGCGCTGTTCTTGAGCATGTGTTCGGTGAGCGATTCGGCGAACACGGTGAACTGCCGCAGATGCTCGGGCCGCGACGGGTCATTGAAGTAGGCGTCGGCCTCACGCTCGTTGGCACGGCGCTCTGCCGCGGTCGCCACGTGGATATGTTTCGGTGGCAGGCCGGCCCGACTCAGGCTGCGCTTCAGACGCCGCGCAGCCGCGTTGGCCTCCAGCTCGGACTGGTAGACCTCCGGATCGCTGCGACGATTGCGCTGCAGCTCGGCTCGGCGCTCCTTGTTTCGCTCGGCCCACTGCAGCGTGATCTGCTTCGTGCGCTCCGGGTCCGCATCCCGCCTGGCCACGGCCCGGGCGTTCACCTCGTCGCGATGGGCCGCGTAGTAGCGGTTGTAATACTCGCGCACCTTCTCGCGATTCTCCGTCACCCACCGCTGCTGATACTCACGCCTGCGCTCCGGATGCTCCTCCCGCCACCGCTTCGCCCGCTCCCTCCCCCGTGCCCGCAGCTCCGCCTCGCGGTGCCGGCGAGCCGCGGCCCGACGCATCGAATCACGATTGAGCTCACGGGCCCGGTCGAGATGTTCCGACCGCCAGAGACGATTCAACTCACGGATCCGGTCACGGTTCGCCGCCACATACTGACGCCGCTTCTCCGCCTCATCATCACCAGACGGATGCTCCGTCAGCGCCTTCCGAGCCGCGCCGCCTTCCTCAGATGGGTCGTTCATGATCGCTGCTACTCGGCAGGCGGCGGGGCCAGCTCGATGACCAGGGCAAGCAGGTCCGAGCGATGTGCGGTCGGATTTGTGATCACTCGCCCGATCGCGACACGGAGCCGTTTGGCGTCCTCGTCCGCGATCCCGGCCACGGGCTCTAGGCAATACGCGATGTCGTTCCGCAGGTTGGGGCCGTCATCGTCGACGGCGACCTCCGGATAGTAGAACAGCGAGGCCAGCGCGGTGCGACTGAGTAGGTCGTCGAACTGCTCCTGCGGGATCGTCATAGTGAAGCCTCCTGTCGGCGGACCTATGTGTGAGCCAATCATGCCGCTATCAAGAGGTACACCGGCCTAGACGCGCCGTTAGCCGTGCCTCGAAACAGGTATGGGATCGTCGAAGTGCTCGACGTCGTCGGCGAGCTGCGTCCAGGTCATGCGACGGCGTGCCACGGCTTCACGAACGCGTACCGCCATCAACTTCAGCAGGCTGATCGGCCCGATCAGAAGAACCTCAAGGTATTCCATAGACGCAGAATCACGAGCAGGTTCAGCCAACCAGGCCCGCCTGCATCGATCTGCGCTCGGCAATATAGAGCAGCAAACGCATACGGAACCGCGAGCAGCATAGCCGGCACGCCCCACTTCAGCCCGCGCCGCGTAGTGATCGCATCGATCACGATGGCGGTCGGCATGAACCGCCGGCACTAACCCTGGCGTTGGGTGACGGCGACCAGGCGCGGTTCGCCGAACGGCCTCAAATGACTTTCCAGTCGCTTCCTGAGAGCCAAGCACCCTAAGTGGATTATCTTCAGCGCCAGGCTGCATCGTTCGGCGCGCACCTGATTGAGGAAGGGTCGAATAGGTGCTGCTGGCGAGTCGCTCTAGATTTGGCATGCCGACTACAGAGTTTGGAAATCAATGCCACAGGAGTTCAGTCCCAGAGTACGCAGACACTTCCGTGAGTTGGGAGTCAGTTTCGTCCTGAGAGAAATAGACGCCTTTTGGAGTGACGAGGGTTTCACCCGTGCTGGTCCTGTTACCGTCGAGCAAGGCGAACGCCGGACTCGGTGGGCTGAATACGAGATGTCAGTTGACTGGACAGATCCCGCTCACCTCGAGCGTGTAGCTCGGGTGTACGAGCAGGTGCTTCCAGAGGTGGGGTCGCCAGAATTGCAAGCAACGATGGTCATCCTTGCCCGCGACGGTTGGACAATGACCTCACTTCAACAGATCCGACCCTCCGAACCCGCACCGCGCTTGAATCACACCCCCGCAGCGGCCGTAGAAACGACACCTTTGATGGGTCGCCGGTATTTGTTGGACCTGAACCCTGTTGGTGAGGGAGGGTTCGGCGCTGTCTTCTTTGCCACAGATACTTTCGCCAGGTTTGGAGACCCTAAGCGAGTCGCTGTGAAGAAACTTCTCCCACAAGCGCTGTCGAATGCTGACGCTGCACGTCGGTTCCGTCGTGAGATCAAAATTATTTCTGGTCTAAGCCACCCCAACGTGCTGCCAATCCTCGATTCAGGTCAGGACGATGCCGACGGCGATTGGTATGCCATGCCAATTGCTGATGGTGGGAGCCTCAAGGACCTTGTGCCTGATGGAATTGGACTGGATACCGCTGAGGTCCTCGAAGTGCTTCGACAGGTGGCAGCGGGGATTCAACATTTGCACACCCGCGACACAATCCACAGGGACCTGACCCCGGGCAACGTCCTCCTCGTAGATGGAACGTGGATGGTCTCTGATTTCGGGCTTTCTGTGGCAGAGGAGTGGGCCACGGGCTTCCAGACAACGTCCGTTTTTGGGATGGGCACCGGGGGCTTCATTTCTCCCGAGCAGGCGACATCCTTCAAAGACGTGACGCACGTGACCGATATCTACTCATTGGGAAAACTGACGCAGTACATGACTACAGGCAACTGGCCTACATCTCCGGTTCTCGCCAACAATGCGCTTCATGGAATTATTCAACGGGCTACCCAGCATGATCCCGACGATCGACACCAGAACGTCGGAGACTTCCTCGCAGCTGTCGAGATTGAGCTGGGCAAACCGCCTGCGGGCCCTGAGACTCCTATGGATGTCGCTGAACGCTATATCAGAGGCCTGCGCGCAGGAGCCATCTCGCGGCCCGAAGCAAAAGAGATCATGGATTGGATGCGTCTCCTCGACCCGTCCGCTTCGCGGAACGCAGAGCATATTCTGAACGTTGGCTCCGCGTTCACTTGGGAAGCACTCAAGACCATGTGGGCGGTGGATCCCGGTGCGTTCGAGTACATCATCAGAGCATTCTGCAAAGTGGTGCTCGACGACGGCGATCTTGGGTTCGCCGGGGTAGATGCGCCCGCCCGCGTAATCTACTGGGCGGACAGCGTGGCGCAGAGCCCGAGTATTCGACAGATCGTCATCACGAGCCTCTGCCTCTTGGGTAGTTCCTACAACCGATGGATGGTGGCCGATCTCATCGATACCATCCTCAAGTCCACGAATGTCAAAACTTTGGACGAACCCACGCTATCTGGGTTCCGGGCCGCCGGTGACAGCGCGGCCGAGTGGGCACTGTCGGGTAAGGATTTCGAGAACTACAATCGTCGCCTCGGTGCGTGGCTCACGATGTTTACGCCCGCTGGGATGGAATTCCTCAAGTCCCAGCAGGCCACATAGAGGGCACTGCCACCACACCGACCTCTCACGGCCTCCTAATTCCTACGGGACAAGGCGCAAGGGCAGGTGGGCGTCCTCCTTGAGGGTGACACCTGTTCTGTGTTCGCTCAAGTCCCGTGCCAAGGTTGTTCCGCATGCGCCGCCCGATTAGGACGGTTATGTCAGCAGGTAGAATAGCTATTGCAGAATCTGCCGAATAGGGCTCCCCTCATGTCCTGTCTCATCTAAGTTAAGGCAGCCTCATTTTTTGATATCTATGCTGCTTGGCGCCAGGGATAGCTTGGACCGAGCCGCTCCGGCTTCATCGGGACCCCGCAGCATGAACACGTCAGGGTTTCGCGTCCGGAGCTGAGTGAATCGGCAAGTGGACGCCAACGCCGTAAACAAGATCTAAGTCGGGGACACTGACGCAAACGAGGCGACCGCCGACTCGAAATGATCGAACATGACGTGCCGTCGCGGCGCCTCTATATTCATGACTTCAAAAGCAGAACCACGTTTCTCGATGTAACCGAGCACCTTCTCGGGTGACCTTTCGTTGCAGCGGCGATCGCCCACCCGCCATTCATGATCGGACAGGCTTCGGACCTCGAGATCTCCCGTTGCGCACGGTTCATGACCCTGATTCGACATTGAATCTCCTTCGTGATGAGCAGCCCGGACCGGCGGTACCTCAACCAACTCCGATGCCGCTTGCATCTCCACCTAACATAGCCCCCACCCCTGACCGCATGCCATGGCCGCATGCCGTTGCCAGCACATGCAGCACCTACCAATCACCGTTATTGGGGACAGCGCTGCGCAAAGTCCGAACCGACTTCACGCAGACGGTGTTACCGGCGGTTCCGGTGTTGCCTGGCGAGTAATCCGAGCCGCTTTTGGCCCAGTTCTTGATCTATTCGGGCTCACACTCAATCGAATTTTTGGCGTTGCAGACCTGCCGAACACAGCATCTCGTAACCCTGCGGTTCGGAGCCTTGGCTTAAACGGAAAGATTTCTTCTGCAGGGTCGCCACAAGCTTGCGTTCATATCCGATGAACTCGCCGCACTCACCTCAGCCGGGGACGGAAGCGTAGCCTGGCTCATAGTCGCCGCCGTGGTCAACAGCGTCGCCAGCCTGCCCTCTTATCTACGCTGGCTGGCACCGATGTTCTCCCAAGCGTCCGCGCTTCCTTTTCCCAGCGACCTCATCACCTGTCGCCGCTGCAGCACGCAGGCAGCGCGACTGGACAGGTCGCTTAGCCTCGATCCACCGGTCCGCCTTGAGTGAGCGTGGTCGCTGAATTCTGAGCGGTGTTGTGGTGGTGGGCGCGGCGAAGTTGTCGGCCTTGCTGCCGATGGTGTTCCGTGATCTTCGGTGCCGTGTGGCTGGTGGTCAGGTGGGGACGGTCTGCGGCGGGCCGCAGGCCGCTGCGAATGCGGCTGTCCAGCCGGTTTCCCATGGCCAGCTGGCCGGCAGATGCAGACGAATTTTCCGGGCTGAGGTGGAGATTCGGGCGGGAATGTTGATGAGTTTGCGGCGGATGGTGCCGCTGCGCGCTTTGCCAAGATCGGCGCTGGCGAGTGAACCAACGGCGCGGGAGAGGTTGAACGCGATCGTGGCCAGCACGAGCCAGGCCGCGTTGGCCGTGAAGACACCGGAGGGCAGATGGGCCAACGCGCTGTCCTTGAGGTCGGCATTGATTTGCTCGATGATGGCATGCTGGCGATGGGTCTGATCGGCCGTGACGGTGTCCAGCGCGCTGGTCGTGAAGAACGCGTGAAAGCGGTGCGTGTCGAAGAGGGTCGGTTGTCCTTCGCTCGCTTTCTGGTTCAGTTCCGGGATCCGCCGTACGACCGGTCGGCCCTTGATGCGTTCGGATTTCTTGCGTGAACTGAACGCGGTGAAGGTCACTTCGGCGACCTCGGCAGACGAAATCCAGGCGCCAGTTTCCTCGTCTCGGATCGCGTCGGTGTAGTTAATCGTGGTCCACTGGTCGGCGGTGATCGTGGCGATCGCGCGCTTGACGGCGGGGTCCATCCGCGCGGTAATGGACACTTTCACCCCAGCACGGTGCGCGGCGGCGACGACAGCGTGGCCATAGAACGCGCTATCAGCGCGCAGCAGCATAACGCCGGTCGCCGCTGTACTGCGCAGGCGTTTCACTGTGGCGAGCACGTCGCCGACAAATTTGCCCGCGCCGCGGGGAGAGCCCGTCGATCCTTTCCGTAGCCGGGATCCGATGATGATCGGTGCGGCCTTCGGTGTTGAGACGATGCCGATCAAGGCGTTCAGGCCGCGCACTCCGGAGTAGCCGTAGCCGGATCCTTGCTTCTGGTAGTCGTGGACTTCCTTGATGGTGTCGTCGATATCGACTAGGGCATAGTCATCGATCCCGGCGACGATTGGCGTGTGGGTGGCCAGGTTGACCAGCCACCGCC
>NZ_SOFW01000014.1:0-133376 GCF_004402315.1 Cryobacterium sp. TMT1-3 | reverse complement strand
CCGATGGTACTGCAGGGGGGACCCTGTGGGAGAGTAGGACACCGCCGGACTTAACTTAGAACGACCAGAAAGGCCACCCCCGGGTGGCCTTTCTGCGTTTAACGTGCGTAGCCGACAAAGCAAGGAAGGGCCACGCACACTGTGCGTGGCCCTTCCTTGTCCTGGCGCGTCCTAGCGGCGCCGCAAGCCGTCCAGGGCAACGGCCAGCACGTCGTTGGCGAGCTGCGCGGCATCTTCCGGTCCCTCCGGGCGGTACCATTCGGCGATTGAATTAACCATGCCGAAGAGCAGACGAGTCACGACCCGCGGATCGATGTCGCTGCGCAACGAACCCTCATCGCGTGCCTCGATAACCAGAACGGAAACGGCGCGGTCGAAGGCGCGACGCCGGGTCAGCGCGAGGCGCTCAACATCGGTGTTCCCCCGAACCCGCAGGAGGAGCGTCACGTAGGGCAGGCGTGAGGTGAGAACCTGCACGGCGCCGCGAAGCACGTAGGCCAAACGATCGATAGCGGTCCCGGTCACGGCACCGCACTCCACGAGCACACCCTCCAGGCCATTGAGGGCCTCGTCGAGGGCAAGCTGGAGAACTTCATCCTTGGACGAGAAGTGGTGGTAAATTGCCGCCTTCGAGAGAGCCAGACGTGCCGCGAGCACTCCCATGGAGGTTGCGTCATATCCGAATTCGTTGAACGCGGCGACGGCGATCTCGAGAATGGCCCGCTGGTCATAGCCGGGGCGCCCGCGTTTAGGAGTGTGTACGTCAGACATAGGTCTTGAGTCTCTCACGCGGGCGTACCGACGACGACCGTTCAGCGCAGGTCGTAGACGCGCTTGTGCTTGCCGGTGCTGCGCTCGAGGGTGCCCGGTTCGACGATGAGCACATTGACGCTGGAGCCGATCCGGTCCTTGATCAGGTCGATGAGCAGCGCACGAGCGGCCGCTGAGGCCGCATCGTCGGTGTGCTCGTGTCGCTCGATGCGCACGGTGAGCTCGTCCATGCGCGACGGCCTGGTCAGTTCGAGCACGAAATGCGGAGAGAGGTGCTCGATGCCGAGCACGATCTCTTCGATCTGAGTGGGGAACAGGTTGACCCCGCGCAGAATGATCATGTCGTCGTTGCGGCCGGTGATCTTCTCCATGCGGCGCATGCCGGGACGGGCCGTGCCGGGAAGCAGACGGGTCAGGTCGCGAGTACGGTAACGAATGACCGGAAAAGCCTCCTTGGTGAGCGAGGTGAAGACGAGTTCACCGGTTTCACCATCGGGCAGGGTGACCCCGGTGTCACCGTTGATGATCTCGGGCAAAAAGTGGTCCTCCCAGAGGTGCGGGCCATCTTTGGACTCGATGCACTCGTTGCCGACACCCGGCCCCATGACCTCGCTCAGACCATAGATATCGAGGGCGTCGAAGTCCAGCCGGTCTTCGAGTTCACGGCGCATCTGGTTGGTCCACGGCTCGGCGCCGAGCACTCCGACTTTGAGGCTCGAGCGGCGCGGGTCGAGGCCGGCGGCGACCATGGCGTCGGTGATTGTGAGCAGGTAGCTCGGCGTCGACAGGATGACGTCGGGCTCGAAGTCGGTGATCATCTGCACCTGCTTGTTGGTTTGACCACCCGACATGGGGATGGCGCAGGCACCGAGCGCTTCGATTCCGGCGTGGGCGCCAAGGCCACCCGTGAACAGGCCGTATCCGTAGGCGTTGTGAACCTTCATGCCGGGGCGCACGCCAGAAGCACGCAGGCTGCGAGCCACCAGGCCCGCCCACATGGCGAGATCGTTCTTCGTGTACCCGACCACTGTCGGAAGTCCGGTGGTGCCCGATGATGTATGGATGCGTGCAACCTGGTCCATCGGAACAGCGAACATGCCGAACGGGTAGGACACCCGCAGGTCTTCCTTGGTCGTGAACGGCAGCAAGGACACGTCTTCGAGACTGCGAATATCGTCGGGGTGCACGCCGGCCGCATCGAACTTTCGCGTATAAAGAGGTACGTTTTCGTAGGCGTGCCGCACAGTGTGCTGCAGGCGGGTGAGCTGCAGCGCGCGGATCTCACCCTGGGACATCCGCTCGGCAGCGTCGAGTTCTTCGAGTGCTGGTGCGTGCAGACGGGTCTTGGTCAGCGTTGACATGAGGCCTTCCGAAAGGAGTTAGAGGTGGTTGCGGGCAGGGACGGGCAGATTGGTGGTGCGGCTGCGGCCGCGAAATTCGGCAACGGTGACATCGTCATCTACCGTGACGCGCACATCGTAGATGCCGCTGCGACCGCTTTTCACGCGTAGTAACGCTGTCGCCGTCAGGGTCTGGCCGCTCGTGGTTGGTTTCAGAAAGGTGATGTCGGCGCCGGCGGCGAGGGTGACGTGGTGTGAATCATTGCAGGCAATGGCGAAAGCCGTGTCGGCGAGGGCGAAGATGAAACCGCCGTGGGTCACATCAAAACCGTTGAGCATGTCGTCGCGCACGATCATGGAGACGACCGAGTGGCCCGGCTCGTTCCGATGCACGATCATTCCGAGAGAAGCGGATGCCCGATCGCGCTGCATCATGGCTTGACTGCCGACAGAGCGAGCTTGCGTCATTCGGATCTCCTCGTTGAGTTGCCGTGGCGGACGGGGTTGCCCGGCCGATAATGTGACTATATACTAACTGAACGGTCGGTCGGTAATAGATTTCGTATCCGTGCGCACAATTGCCGACCTGCATCACCCTAGCGTCACCCGCTTGTGCACGAAAACGATCCGACCACCACAGTCAACGCAGACCAGGAGCCGATGATGACAAGCACCATCACGCCCGATACGAGCGCAACCGCCGTTATCAGCGTCGAAGAGCAGCAGTTCAACGACTTGATCGAAGCCGATTCGCGCATTGAACCGCGCGACTGGATGCCGGAGGGCTACCGCAAGTCGCTCGTGCGCCAGATTTCGCAGCACGCGCACTCCGAGATCATCGGCATGCAGCCCGAGTCGAACTGGATCACGCGCGCACCGAGCCTCAAGCGCAAGGCCATCCTCATCGCCAAGGTGCAGGACGAAGCCGGCCACGGACTCTACCTGTACTCGGCGGCGCAGACCCTCGGCGCCACCCGCGACGACATGACGGACGCCCTCATCGCCGGCAAGGCGCGCTACTCCTCGATCTTCAACTACCCCACCCCGAGCTGGGCCGACATGGGCTCGATCGGCTGGCTCGTCGACGGTGCCGCCATCTGCAACCAGGTGCCGCTCTGCCGTGCCTCCTACGGTCCTTACGGCCGCGCCATGGTGCGCATCTGCAAGGAAGAATCCTTCCACCAGCGTCAGGGTTTCGAGATTCTGCTCGAGCTCATGGCTGGCACCGAGGAGCAGCGCCAGATGGCTCAGGACTCGGTCAACCGCTGGTACTGGCCCGCGCTCATGATGTTCGGCCCGCCCGACGACGACTCTCCCAACTCCGCGCAGTCCATGGCCTGGAAGATCAAGCGCCACTCCAACGACGAGCTGCGCCAGCGCTTCGTGAACATGCTCGTTCCCCAGGCAGCCGTGCTCGGCGTCACCCTGCCCGACCCCGACCTGCACTTCAATGAAGAAACCCAGCAGTGGGACCTCGGCGAGATCGACTGGACCGAGTTTCACGAGGTGCTCGCCGGTCGCGGTCCGAATAACGCCCAGCGGCTGCAGCGCCGCCGCGACGCCCACGAAGATGGCCAGTGGGTGCGCGAAGCAGCCGCAGCGTATGCACGCAAACAGTCCGAACGATCTGAAAAGGCAGCCTCATGACCACTCCCGGCGATTCCGCAGCAGAAATCTGGCCCCTCTGGGAGGTGTTCGTGCGTTCCAACCGCGGCCTCAGCCACGTGCACGTCGGATCCCTGCACGCCCCCGACGAAACCCTCGCGGTGCGCAATGCCCGTGACCTGTATACCCGCCGCAGCGAGGGCGTCTCGGTCTGGGTAGTCCCCGCCGCCGCCATCACGACGAGTGATCCCGACGCCAAGGGTGCCTTCTTCGAATCTCCCGCCGGCAAGAACTACCGCCACGCGAGCTACTACTCCAAGAGCGAGGGAGTGAAACACCTGTGAGTGAACACATCGAAGCGGATGCCCCCGCCGAAACTCCCGAAGACATTCACGGCCACGTCGCGGTCGACGTCACCACCCTCGACGCCGAGCTCATCGAAGGCGCGTCCGTCGCAACGGCCGACGTTGCGGAATACGCCCTGTGGCTCGGAGACGACGCACTCGTCCTCGCCCAGCAACTCGGCGCCTGGATCTCCCGCGCGCCCGAGCTCGAGGAAGACGTCGCCCTCGGCAACGTCGCCCTCGACCTGATCGGGCACGCCCGGTCCCTGCTGCACTACGCCGGCACCGCGTCGAACCGTACCGAAGACGATCTCGCCTACTGGCGTACCGAGCCCGATTTTCGGTCACTGCACATCGTCGAGCAGCCCAACGGTGATTTCGCCCACACGATCGCGCGTCAGTTCATCGTGGCCCATTACCTGTTCGAGCTGTACAGCCGGCTGCGGGCATCCGCTGATGCGACGCTCGCCGCGATCGCCGCCAAGGCGGTGAAAGAGGTCGACTACCACCGCGACCACTCCACCCAGTGGGTGCTGCGCCTCGCGCAGGGCACCGACGAGTCGCGCCGCCGCATGATCACCGCGTTCTCCGACCTGTGGCCCTACGTTGAAGAGATCTTTCGCGACGACCCGCTCATCGACCGGCTCGAAGGAATCGCGGTTCGCCCGTCGAGCCTGCTACCGGCCTTTGACGCAGCCATCGCACCGGTGCTCGCCGAAGCCGAACTCGACATTCCCAGCGGATTCGTCGCTTCCGGCGGCGGGCGCACCGGCAAGCACTCCGAGCACCTCGCCTTTCTTCTCGCCGAGATGCAGGTGCTCACCCGCGCTCACCCCGGAGCATCATGGTGACCACCGCCGGCACCACCGCAGCACGGATTGAAGCTGAAGCCCGGCCGCGTCCCACCGACGCAGCGTCCCTCGCCGCGTGGAGAATCGCCGCTCAGGTTGTCGATCCGGAGATCCCGGTGCTCACGATCGAAGACCTCGGTGTGTTGCGTTCAGTTACCGTCACCGATGATGCCGTCGCCGTCACGCTCACCCCGACCTACAGCGGATGCCCCGCGATGGACGCCATGCGCGACGATGTGCTCGAGGTGCTCACGAGCGCCGGGTATGAGAACGTCGCGGTTCGCCTCGTGCTCAGCCCCGCCTGGACCACCGACTGGATGAGCGAGATCGGCAAAGCAAAGCTTCGGGAATACGGTATCGCCGCCCCCACAGGGCATGCGACGGCCCGTGCCTCCGGACCGGCCGGCCCGATCAGTCTGAAAATGGCCGTGAAGTGCCCGCGTTGTTCCTCGCTCAACACCCGTGAGCTCGCGCATTTCGGTTCCACCTCCTGCAAGTCCCTCTACGAATGCCGAGACTGCCTCGAGCCGTTCGACTACTTCAAGGTGCTCTAATGGCTGCAACACGTCTCGAATCCACCATCCAGGGCGCGACCACGCTGGCGCCGGTCAAGCATCGCGCGCGCTTCCACACCCTCACCGTGGCCGAGGTGCGGCCACTCACGGCCGACAGCGTTGAGGTCACCTTCACCGTTCCGCCCAAACTGCAGGGTGCGTTCGACTACCTTCCCGGCCAGCACCTCGCCCTGCGCGCCACGATCGACGGCCAGGAACTGCGGCGCAGCTACTCGATCTGCCGGCCGGCCGGTGTTAAAACCAGCAACGGCGGACAGATCAGTGTCGCCATTAAACGCGACCTCGGCGGCGCCTTCTCCACCTGGGCCAACAGCGAGCTGCATCCCGGCGACGAAATCGACGTGATGAGCCCGCAGGGCAGCTTCACCTCGACCCTGCGCAACCTCGATCATAAGCACATCGTCGGCGTCGCCGCAGGCTCCGGCATCACGCCGCTGATGGCGCTCGCGCACACCGTGCTCGCCGCCTCGGAAACCTCGAGCTTCACCCTCGTCTACACCAACCGCACAGCGCTCGACGTGATGTTCCTCGACGACCTCGCCGAGCTCAAGGACCGCTACCCGGCCCGCCTCGCGCTCTACCACGTGCTCTCCCGGGAGCAGCGCTCCTCCTCGCTACTCTCCGGACGCATCGACGAAGAGAAGTTTCGGCGCATGCTCGACACCATCCTGCGCCCGGCCTCGGTCGACGAATGGTTCCTCTGCGGCCCGTTCGAACTCGTGCAGCTGTGCCGCGACACCCTCGAAAGCACCGGCGTGGAGCGCTCCCACGTGCGCTTCGAACTGTTCACGACCGGTGAGCCCGCCGCGGCCAGCGGGGATCGCGGCCGGCCGGTCATCATCGGCCAGGGCGACAAAACCTTCCAGATCGAGTTCACCCTCGACGGTCAGAGCAACACGGTGACCACCCCGGTCAACGCGAACGAGAGCATCCTCAACGCCGCTCTGCGGGTGCGCCCCGACGTGCCGTTCGCCTGCGCCGGAGGCGTCTGCGGAACCTGCCGCGCCAAGCTGGTCAGCGGAGACGTCACCATGACCGAGAACTATGCCCTCGAACCCGAAGAAATCGCCCGCGGATATGTGCTGACCTGTCAGTCGCACCCGACCACCGACACCGTCGTCGTCGACTACGACGTCTAGGTCGCCTGGAACTCAAGAAAGCGGATGCCGTGATTGACCTCTCGATAGACAACGACGTCGCCTACGTGGTGCTGAACGCACCCGACAAGCTCAATGCCCTCGATGAGGGGGCGATCGTCGAACTCGACGCGGCCTACCAAACCGCAGAGCGGGCCGGCGTGCGCGCGCTCGTCCTGCGCGGTGAGGGCCGTGCCTTCTGCGCCGGACGAGACATTTCCGCGGTCGATCCGCGCACCGACGATGTGCTCGGCTACCTCGGCGACCTTGTCACCCCGCTGCTGCAGCGCATGAGCCGGTTTCCGGCGCCGACCTTCGCGGCCGCTCACGGCGCCTGCCTCGGTGTGGGGCTCGGCCTGCTCATCGCCACCGACGTCGTTTACGTCGCCGACACCGCCAAGATCGGCTCCCCGTTCGCGAACCTCGGCGCCACCCTGGATTCGGGCGGGCACGCCCTGTTCGTGGAACGCCTCGGCGCTCACCGCACCCTCGACCTCATCTACAGCGGTCGCCTCATGTCCGGGGCCGAAGCCGTCGCCGGCGGCCTGTTCAGCCAGGTTTTTCCCGCCGCAGACCTGACCGACCGAACCGTGCAGGCGGCCGCGCGCGCGGCATCCGGTGCAACGCAGGCTTTTCTGGCGAGCAAGGCACTCGTGCAGTCGCTGCGCGATGAACGACTCGGACTCTGGCAGAGCATGAGCGACGAGACCGCAGCCCAGGCCGCGCTGTGCGCCACCGGCGACTACCGCGAGGGCTTTGCGGCGTTCCAGGAGAAGCGCAAGCCCGTTTTTACCGGTCGCGCCTGACGCGCACGGGCGCTGGCCCAACCGCGAGCCGAATCGTCACCCCCTCGCGTGGCCAATTCAGGAAATTCCTCGCTGACGGGACTGCAGCTGCCCTGATCCACGCGGGTGAGTGGTGGGGGCTGGCAGTTTTTCCTGAATACGCCACGGGGTGCGACCCGCAATCAGGCGATCGCGAGCATTCCGGCCGCACCGAGCGCGAGGGCCAGCCCGAACCACTGCACCGGCGCGATGCGTTCCTTGAGAACGACGGCGGCGAGCAGAATCGTACCGGCCGGATACATGGCCGTGAGCACGCTGACGGCGCTCAGGTCGCCGAAGCGCAAACCGAGCAACAGCAGAAAGTTCGCGGTCACGTCGATCACCCCGCAGGCCACCGCCAGTTTCAGGCCGGTTCGCAGAGCCAGGCGGTCGGATGTTGCAACGGGTTCGCTCAGCTCTGCTGCACCGACTGATCGGCCAGCCGCGACCAGGACAGGCGCGGCTGCCCTCGCGCGTCGCCGGTGCAGCGTGCGCAGGGCGATCAGCCCGACGACGGTGAACATGATGCCGCCGTTCACGGCGCGGTTCATAACGAGCGGAACCAGCCCGCTGTCGGACGGTGTCTGGTCGATCAGAATCATGAAGGCACCGATCATCGTGCCAGAGCCGATCGCCATGGCAATGCCCAGCAGACGTGGTCGAACGGCACCGCGCTCCGGCACGAATCCGACCAACACGACCGCGACCAGGGCCAGTACGAGCGCCCAATAGCCGATGGGCAGAAATCGCTCCCCGCCGAGCAGACCGGCGGTCATCGGCACGATCGCCGAGACCACCGCGGTCAACGGGGAGAGGATGCTCATGGGCCCGATTGCGAGGCAGGCGTACAGCAGTGAGATGGCCAGCGCACCGGTGATCCCGGACAGAGCACCCCAGATCACGGCAGACGCCGACCACTCGCCGGCGACGAAGGGCAGCAGGAGCAGCAAAACCACCAGCCCGGAGGTCGCCGCGACGGCGGTCACGAGCACGGCGCTGATGCGCTTGGCGGCGAGCCCGCCGAGAAAGTCTGCGGAGCCGAAGATCACGGCCCCGGTGAGTCCAAAAAACGCGGTCAACATAGGCCACCAGCCTAGCGTTGCCCGGTACCTTGATAAGCGGATGCCGGCCAGCCCGCCAGCCGCTCGGGCCAGCCGCTCGGGCCAGTCTTCTTGCCGGGTCGGTCGGCTACTGTGGTGTGAGCCGGAGAGGGGTTACATGCACACACGCTGGGCCAGCTTTGCGCGCGGCTGGATCGTTGCCATTCTCTCGACCTTTGTCGCGGCTCTGTCGCACGCGCCGGGCGGCACCTCAGCGCCCGGACTGCTGGCGGTCGTCGTTTCGAGCACCCCACAGTTTAAGGATGATCATGAAGTTCACGACCCCCCTCATCGCAGCCTCCGCGCTCGCTGCGGGAATGATGCTTGCCCTCGCGGCGCCGCTCGCGGCCAGCGCCCACGTGTCCGTGACCCCCGACGCGACCGGCGCCGGAGCATATACCGTGCTCACGTTCTCGACCGCGCACGGCTGCGCAGGCTCGTCGACGACGACGATGACCATTGACATTCCCGAGAGCATCGCGAGCGTCTCCCCAACAGTGAACCCGGGCTGGACCGTCGAAAAAGTCGCTGTCGATCTCGCTACGCCGATCGACGACGGCCAGGGCAACGACATCACTACCCGGGTCGGCCAGGTCAGATACACCGCCGTGACCCCTCTTCCCGACGGTTTTCGCGACACGTTTGCGTTGAGCCTGCAGCTGCCCGCTGATTCCGAGGGTGAGACGCTTGCATTTCCCGTGCTGCAAACCTGCGAAGTGGGAGAGACCAACTGGAACGAAGCCACGGTCTCTGGCGAGGACGAACCGGCCCTCCCGGCTCCGTTCATAACGGTCACCGCAGCCACCGGTGACGCGCACGGACACAGCGATGCCGACACCGACGCCGAAACGGTCGCCACGCACGATGACGCCACGGCCGCACCGGCCACGGCCGCATCCGCCGATGACATTCTGGCCCGCGTGCTGGGTGCCGGCGGACTCGTCGTCGGTGCCGTCGGCATCGTGCTGGCCGTCACCGCGCGCCGCAAGCAGTCGGTCTAGCGGCATGCGCGGCAACACGACGGCTCGCGGCGAGGTCGGTACATCGGCTGGCCGGCCGGCCAGCCGGGCAGCTGCCGGTGCGAGTAGATCGCCCGGCCGGACGGTTCGCCGAACGGCCAGCGCCGTCTTCGCGATCGTCGTTGCTGCCGCGGCCCTCGGCTGGGGCTCTACCCCTGCCTCCGCTCACAACTATGTCGTCGGCTCGTCGCCGGCCGCCGACGCCGTGGTGACCGAGCAACCCGGCCTGTTCTCGGTCACCACCAGTGACCTTCTGCTCGATCTCGGCGGAACCGGGTCTGGCAGCGCGATGGTCGTCACCGGGCCGGCCAGCGCGCCGCTGTTCTACGGTGACGGCTGCGCGAGCGTGTCGGGTGCCACGGTCGAGACTGCGGCGCAGCTCGGCGCTGCGGGGGAGTACACGGTGATCTGGCAGACGGTCTCCACCGACGGCCATGCCATCTCCGACGAATTCCGTTTCGACTGGCAGCCGGCGGCGGGTCAGACGCTCGCCGGGGGCGCGGCCACGGCTCCGACCTGCGGCACCGAAGCGGATGCCGCAGCCACGGATGCCGCCACCTCGCCCCCCGCAGACACTGCAGCTGACAGTTCCCTCTCTGCTCTCGCCTGGATCGGCGGGACCCTGGGCGCAGTGCTTCTGGCGGTCACCGTGACCCTGCTCCTGCTGCGCCGCACCCCCCGATCCTGAGCCCGCTCCTGTGGCTGGAAACGGGGCAGGGGCAACGTGTCAGGGGGCCCGGGTAAAGTTGTACAGGTGAGTTGGAACGCTGAGCTGCCCCAGAACCCCGACGATGTCGAACCGCCCCGTTCCGTCGACGGCCCGAGCGATTTCGACGCCCCGGACGACTACGACGCACCACCGCCCGAGTTCGACCGGGACCTCGGGGATCGGCAGTACAGCCAACAGCCGGCTTACTCGGGTGCCGCATCCGCTTCACAGCAACCGCCCGCCCGCGCCACCGCTCCCATTCGCGCGGCGACTCGCAAGTTCACCTCCGCGGCCGAAGCCCTGCACACCGTCTTCGGCTACGACTCCTTCCGTGGCGATCAGGCTGAGATCATCGCGCAGGTCGTCGACGGCAAAGATGCCGTCGTCCTCATGCCCACCGGCGGCGGCAAGAGCCTCTGCTACCAGATTCCGGCGCTCGTGCGAGCCGGCACCGGCATCGTCGTCTCGCCGCTCATCGCCCTCATGCAAGACCAGGTGGATGCCCTCACCGCCGTCGGTGTGCGCGCCGAGTTCCTCAACTCCAGCCAGGATTCCGCCACCCGCAATCAGGTTGAACGCGACTACCTGGGCGGCGACCTCGACCTGCTCTACGTCGCTCCGGAGCGGCTCTCCAATGAGGCCACCAAGCGGCTCCTCGAACGCGGCACCATCGCCCTGTTCGCCATCGACGAAGCGCACTGCGTGTCGCAGTGGGGGCACGATTTTCGGCCGGACTACCTCGCGCTGGGTGAACTGGCCGACCGCTGGCCCGACGTACCGCGCATCGCGCTCACCGCCACGGCCACCGACGCCACACACCAAGAGATCACCACCCGCCTGCAAATGGGCGACGCCAAGCATTTCGTGGCGAGCTTCGACCGGCCCAACATCCAGTACCGCATCGTCGGCAAATCCGAGGTGCGCAAACAACTTCTGTCCTTCCTGAAGTCCGAGCACCCGGGCGACGCCGGAATCGTCTACGCACTCAGCCGCAAGACCGTCGATGCGACCGCCGAATTTTTGCGCCAGAACGGCGTGAACGCGCTGCCGTACCACGCCGGCCTCGACGCGGGTCTGCGCGCCCGCACCCAGAGTCGGTTCCTCCGCGAGGAGGGCGTCGTCATCGTGGCCACGATCGCGTTTGGCATGGGCATCGACAAGCCCGACGTGCGCTTCGTCGCCCACATCGACCTGCCCAAATCGGTCGAGGGCTACTACCAGGAGACTGGTCGCGCCGGCCGCGACGGTGCCCCGGCCACGGCCTGGCTCGCTTACGGCCTGCAAGACGTGGTGCAACAGCGCCGCATGATCGACGAGTCACCGGGCGATCTCGGCCACCGGCGCAAGCTCTCCGCCCACCTCGACGCCATGCTCGCCCTGTGTGAAACCGTGCACTGTCGCCGGGTCAACCTGCTGCGCTACTTCGGCCAGAGCAGCGAACCCTGCGGCAACTGCGACACCTGCCTCGAACCGCCCGAAGCCTGGGACGGCACCATCCCCGCCCAGAAACTGCTCTCCACCATCGTGCGCCTGCACCGCGAACGCAACCAGAAGTTCGGCGCCGGGCACCTCATCGATATTCTCCGGGGCAAGGAGACCCCCCGAGCCACCCAGTACCGACATACCGAACTCAGTACCTGGGGTCTGGGCGCCGACCTGAGCGACCAATCCTGGCGCGGCGTTGTGCGTCAGATGCTGGCCCAGGGTCTGCTCGCCACCTCCGGCGAATACGGCACCCTGGTGCTGACGGATGCCGCGGCGGACGTTCTCGGCGGCCGTCGCGACGTGCAGCTGCGGCGGGAACCCGACCGCCCGGCGCGGTCGAGTGCCGCCCGTCGCCCCAGCGCCGCGAAGGTCGCCGCCGCCGACCTCAGCACCGAGCAAGAGACTCTGTTCGAGGCGCTGCGTGTCTGGCGGTCCGCCGAGTCGAAGGAGCAGGGTGTTCCGGCCTACATCGTCTTTGGCGATGCGACCCTCATCGCGGTCGCCGCGGCGGGCCCGACGACCCTTGCCGGGCTCGACGGCATCACCGGTATCGGCGCCAAGAAGCTCGAGGCCTACGGAGCAGCCCTGCTCGAAGTCGTGGCCGGTTCCGCCTGACCGCGTTAGTTGTGGGTGAGCGCAGGTCAGCAGTGCCAAGAGTTGTGTGTAATCTACAAAACGAATGCCGTGGGTGGCGTATAACGTTGTCGCCCCCGCACCGCGCGTTTCACGACCGCGACCACGCGGTCCTAACGTTGCGAACACCACTTTCGCGCGAACAGTTAGGACCAACCATGGTTGACACGAAACAGCGCTCCAGCACCCGATCGACGACGATCGACCCCATCCTCGATGCCAGCATCGACACCGGCCCCATCAAGACGGTCGGTGACCCGACCGCCCCCACGGTCAACGTTGAACAGCTGGGCCGCCAGTTGCTCGGCACCTGGGCCGACGTGCGCCTCGCCGCCCGGGAGGTCACCGCGCGCCCCGACATGCAGCGCATCGAGGGCCTCTCCATGGCCGACCACCGGCTGCGCGTGCTCGAGCAGCTCAAGGTGCTCGCTGCCAACGGTCACGTGCTGCGTGCATTCCCCAAACACCTCGGCGGGCACGACGACCACGGTGGAAACATCGCCGGCTTCGAAGAACTCGTCATCGCCGACCCGAGCCTGCAGATCAAGGGCGGCGTGCAGTGGGGCCTGTTCGGCGCCGCCGTGCTGCACCTGGGCACCAAGAACCACCACGACAAGTACCTGCCCGGCATCATGGACCTCTCCGTTCCCGGCGCATTCGCCATGACCGAGATCGGCCACGGCTCCGACGTCGCCAGCATCGGCACCACAGCCACCTTCGACGCCGAAACCGGCGAGTTTGTCATCAACACCCCGTTCCGCGCCGCCTGGAAGGACTACCTCGGCAATGCGGCAAAAGACGGCATCGCCGCCGTGCTGTTCGCGCAGCTCATCACCCAGGGCGTCAACCACGGCGTGCACGCCTTCTACCTGCCGATTCGGGGCGCCGACGGCACCTTCCTGCCCGGTATCGGCGGCGAAGACGACGGCCTCAAGGGCGGCCTCAACGGCATCGACAACGGCCGGCTGCACTTCGATGACGTGCGCATTCCCCGCGAAAACCTGCTCAACCGCTACGGTGATGTCGCCGAAGACGGCACCTACACGAGCCCGATATCCAGCCCCGGCCGCCGCTTCTTCACCATGCTCGGCACCCTGGTGCAGGGGCGCGTGTCGCTCGACGGGGCCGCCACCGCGGCATCCGCTCTGGCCCTGACCATCGCCATCACCTACGGAAGCCAGCGCCGCCAGTTCACCGCCGGCAGCGACACCGACGAAGAGGTGATCCTCGACTACCAGCGGCACCAGCGCCGATTGTTCCCCCGGCTCGCCACGACCTACGCACAAACCTTCGCGCACGACGAGTTTCTGGTGAAGTTCGACGAGGTGTTCAGCGGCAAGGCCGACACCGACGACGACCGGCAAGATCTCGAAACTCTCGCCGCCGCTCTCAAGCCGCTCTCCACCTGGCACGCGCTCGACACCCTGCAGGAAGCCCGCGAAGCCTGTGGGGGTGCTGGCTTCCTCGCCGAGAACCGCCTCGTCGGCCTGCGCGCCGACCTCGACATCTTCGCCACCTTCGAAGGCGACAACAACGTACTGCTGCAGCTCGTCGCCAAGCGCCTGCTGACCGATTACAGCCGCAAGTTCGCCACAGCGGATGCCGGTGCCCTCGCCCGCTACGTCGTCCAGCACGCCGCCGGTCGCGCCTACCACGGCACCGGGCTGCGCACCCTCGGTCAGACCGTCTTCGACCGCGGGTCCACGGCCCGTTCCGTCGGCGCCCTCCGTGATGCCGACGTGCAGCGCGAGTTGCTCACCGATCGGGTGGAGAGCATGATCGGCGAAGTCGCCGGCAAGCTGCGCGGTGCCACAAAGCTGCCCAAGAAGCAAGCCGCCGACCTGTTCAACGCGCACCAGAACGAGCTCATCGAAGCGGCACGCGCCCACGGCGAACTGCTGCAATGGGAATCGTTCACCCGCGCCCTCGACGCTCCGATGGATTCCGGCACCAGGCAGGTGCTCACCTGGCTGCGCGACCTGTTCGGCCTCGGACTGGTCGAGAAGAACCTGGCCTGGTACCTCATCCACGGTCGGCTGTCCGCCCAGCGCGCCCAAGCCGTCACGGCCTACATCGACCGGCTGATCGCCCGCATCCGCCCATATGCCCTCGACCTGGTCGACGCGTTCGGCTACTCGCCCGACCACCTGCGGGCCACGATCGCAAGCGGCATCGAAGCCGAGCGCCAGGCCGAAGCCCGCGACTACTATGCCGAGCAGCGGGCCTCCGGCAGTGCGCCCGCCGCAGAGAAACCGGCCGTGAAGCCGGCCAGAAAGTAGCTCGCAAACGTCGTACTCAGGTACGACACCGGTGGCGCACAACCATCCCCTCGGTTGATGCGCCACAAAGATCTCATTCCGTATCTTGGGGTATGGGGGCTTCGCGGCACGAAACGGGGCCTCACCCATCAACGGAATGAGGCAGTCGTGATCCAGGCACAGTCCCTGACCAAGCACTACGGAAGCAAGACGGCGGTCGACGCGGTCGACTTCACCGTGCAGCCCGGCAAGGTCACCGGTTTTCTCGGGCCGAACGGTGCAGGCAAGTCCACCACGATGCGCATGATCGTCGGTCTGGATCGCCCCAGCGCCGGCTCGGTCATCGTCAACGGCAAGCCGTACCACGAGCACAAGGCGCCGCTGCGCGAGGTCGGCGTGCTCCTCGATGCCAAGGCGGTACACACCGGTCGCAGCGCCTACAACCACCTGCGCGCCATGGCCGCAACCCACAGCATCCCCACCAGCCGGGTGCACGAGGTCATCAACCTCACCGGTCTCGAGTCCGTCGCCCGCAAGCGCGTCGGCGGATTCTCCCTCGGCATGGGGCAGCGCCTCGGCATTGCCGCTGCGCTGCTCGGCGACCCGGCCACCCTCATCCTCGACGAGCCGGTCAACGGCCTCGATCCGGAGGGCGTGCAGTGGGTACGCAAGCTCACCAAGCAGCTCGCGGCCGAGGGGCGTACCGTTCTGCTCTCCTCGCACCTCATGAGCGAGATGGCACTCACCGCCGACCACATCATCGTGCTCGGGCGCGGCCGCGTGATAGCGGATGCCTCGGTCGCCGACATCATCGCCTCGGCCGCGCAGAACACGGTTCGCGTGCGCACGCCGCACACCGCAGCCCTGGCCAGCCTGCTCGCGCAGGCGGATGTCACCATCACCAACCTGGAGCAGGACGTGCTCGAGATCAGCGGACTGACCGTCAACGAGATCGGTGACCGCGCTGCGGCCGCGCAGATCTCCCTGCACGAGCTCACGGCGGTGAGCGCCTCACTCGAAGACGCCTACATGAAACTGACCCAGAACGAAGTGGAGTACCGCACCGGCGATACGCACACCGAAGCGGAGGTCGCTCGATGAGCGCCGTAATCAACTCAACCCAGCCGGCCGCAGCCCGCGCATCGTTCGTCCCGACCGGGTCCGGGCTCAGCTTCATCGGCCTGCTCCGCTCCGAGTCGATCAAGGTGTGGAGCCTGCGCTCCACCTACTGGAGCTTCTCCCTCGTCGTCCTCGCCTCGCTCGGCATCGCGGTGCTCATGGCGTTCGCCATGACCTCCGGGGTTGACTCCGCCGGTGCCATGGGCATCGACAACGACCAATTGTTCGTCATGGTCGCCACATCGGGGTTGAGCCTCGGCCAGCTGATCGTCGCCGTCCTCGGTGTGCTCTCGATCAGCGGGGAGTACTCCAGCGGCATGATCAGGTCGACGCTCACCGCGGTGCCCAACCGTCTGCCTGCACTGTGGGCCAAGGTCTTTGTGCTGTTCGGATTCACCTTTGCGGTGGGCCTGTTCAGCGTCGTCGGCTCGTTCCTCGTGGCCACGCCCATCCTGGGAGCCAAGGGCATGACCGCGAACCTGTTCGATGTTGGGGTGATCCTGCCGCTGCTCGGCAATGCGCTGTTCCTCGGCCTCATCGCTGTGTTCGCCATCGGCATCGGAACCATTGTGCGCAGCAGCGCAGGCGGAATCGCCACGGTGCTCGGAATCATCCTGCTGCTGCCCACGGTGGTGGCCCTGTTCTCGCTGCTCGTCGAGTGGGTCGCCGACATCGTGCCGTTCATGTTCACCGTGGCCGGCTCCGAGATGATCACCCCGACCACTATGGAGTCCTGGCAGGCCTTCCTCGTCGTGCTCGCCTGGGTCGTTGTGAGTCTCGGTGCGGCCGCGCTGCTGCTCAAGCGCCGCGACGCCTGACCCGTACCATCGAAGAATGAGCCGCAACAGTTCTCCCCCCGGGCGCGCACTGACGCCGGGGGGAGAACTGCGTCTGCCGACCCCGCCCGGCATCGTACGGAGGTTCTGGACCAGGCATCCGCACCTGGCCGACGCCCTCATCGCGGCGATCTACGTCGTGCCGACGGCGCTCACCCTGGTGCTCAACCTGCTCGATGCCGACCCCGCACCACTCGCCGACGTTCTTCTGAACGCCGCTATCGTGGTACTTCTGGCCGCGGCCTTGTTCCTTCGCCGACGGATGCCGCGGCTCGTTTTGGCCGTGACCTGGATCGGCCTGCTCACCTTCGCCGACTACGGCGAGGTTCACCTGATCGCCCAGCTGCTCGCGCTCTACGCGGTCGCGGTGTACTCCGACGTGCGCAGCGCCTGGATCGGGTTCGGAACCTCGACGCTCCTGGCGGGTCTGGCAGCCTGGCTGACCGACGACCCGGCCGAGGCGCCCTGGATTCCGGTCGTCATTCAGGTGGCGATCATGATGCTCGCCGCGACCCTGGTCGGGGTCAACATGGGAAACAGTAAACGTTATGTGGCCTCCCTACTTGACCTGGCCGCGCAACTGACCCGGGAACGTGACCAGCAGGCCCAGCTTTCGCGCATCTCCGAACGGGCGCGCATTGCCGGTGAAATGCACGATGTGGTCGCCCACAGCCTCTCGGTCATGGTGGCTCTTGCTGACGGTGCCCACGCCATCGCCCCCAAGGATGTGGAGCGATCCCGTGCGGCGATGCTCGACGTCGCGGTCACCGGGCGCCGCTCGATGATTGAGATGCGGCGCCTGCTCGGGGTGCTCGATGTCGGCTCGGAGCCGGCCCCGCGCGAGCCGCAGCCGGGCATCGATCAACTCGCCGACCTGGTCGAATCCTTTCGCTCGACCGGGCTTCCGGTCGTGTTGGAACGGAGTGGGCGCGAGCCGGCTAATCCGAGCGTGCAGCTGACCATCTTTCGGCTGGTGCAGGAGTCGCTCACCAACGTGCTGCGCTACGCCGATACTCCGACCCGCGTCGTGGTTCGCCTGAACTCGGCGCCAGGCATGGCCGAGGTCACGGTCAGTGACAATGGCCGGCAGCGCCGCGAACCGAGCGCTCGGAGTTTCGGTCGTGGCCTGATCGGCATGCAGGAACGGGTGGCTATTTATGGAGGAACCTTTGAAGCCGGCGCCGGACTCCACGACGGCTGGCGGGTGCACGCGTCGATGACGTATGAGGATGAGACATGACGGTTTTTGAGACCGCGCGGCCGGATCCGATCCGGATCATGCTCGTCGACGACCAGGCGTTGCTGCGCGTGGGTTTTCGCATGGTGCTGGAAGCCGAAGACGACTTGCGCGTCGTCGCCGAGGCGAGCGACGGCGCGCAGGCGATCGCGCTCGCCGCAAGCGTGTGCCCGCAGGTCATCCTGATGGATGTGCGCATGCCGGGGCTCGACGGCATCGAGGCCACCCGGCAGATCATGGCGGCCCAGCCGAACACCCGCATCATCATCCTGACGACCTTCGACCTCGACGAGTACGCGTTCGGCGGGTTGCGTGCCGGGGCGAGTGGCTTCCTGCTCAAGAACGCCGAACCGGGGGAGCTGATCACCGCGATCCGTACCGTGGTCTCCGGCGAGGCATCCGTTTCACCGCGCGTCACGCGACGTCTGCTCGACCTGTTCGGTACCCAACTGCCCCAGGTCGACGCGCCCGACGCGGGCACCGGCACGGCCCTCGCGGCACTCACCGATCGTGAGACCGAGGTCTTCCTCGCCATCGCCGAGGGTCTCTCCAACACCGAACTGGCCGAGCGGTTCTTTCTCTCCGAATCGACGGTCAAGACCCACGTCGGCCGCATCCTGCACAAGCTCGGCCTGCGTGACCGAGTGCAGGCGGTCATCCTGGCTTACGAACAAGGCCTGGTCGGCCGCTGACCAGACCTGGTCAACTCGTGGCCTCCCACCCGGGGGCATAGGCTCGAGCAATGCGTACCTTCTACCCCGAGCTCGAACCCTACGAAACCGGCATGCTCGATGTCGGCGTCAACCAGACCATCTACTGGGAAGCCTCCGGCAATCCAGACGGTAAGCCGGCGGTGTACCTGCACGGCGGCCCGGGCGGCGCGTCGAGCCCGAACCAGCGTCGCGTCTTCGACCCGGCGAAGTACCGCATCATCCTGTTCGACCAACGCGGTTGCGGCCTGAGTACGCCGCACGCGAGCGAGCCCGACGCCGACCTGAGCGTGAACACCACGTGGACACTGGTGGCCGACCTGGAAATGCTGCGGGAGCACCTCGGAATCGACCGCTGGCTGGTCTGCGGCGGATCCTGGGGCAGCACCCTCGCTCTCGCCTACGCCGAGACCCACCCCGCGAAGGTCACCGAACTCGTTCTGCGCGGCATCTTCACCCTGCGCCCGGTCGAGCTGGACTGGTTTTATGAAGGCGGCGCCGCGGCCATCTACCCCGACCTGTGGGAATCGTTCCTCGCGCCGGTTCCGCCAACCGAACGCGGTCATCTGATCGAGGCCTACGGCCGACTGCTGCACGATCCCGACCAGTTCGTGCGGGAACGCGCCGGCGTGGCGTGGGCAACCTGGGAATCGTCGACGATCACCCTGCTGCAAGAACCCGACAAGATCGCGCACTTCTCCGATCCGGCCTTCGCGGTGGCCTTCGCGCGGATCGAGAACCATTTCTTCACCAACAAGGGCTGGTTCACGCCCAACCAGCTCATCGACAACGCCACCCGCCTCGCCGACATTCCCGGCGTCATCGTGCAGGGCCGCTACGACATGTGCACCCCGGCCTTCACCGCCTGGGACCTGCACAAGAGCTGGCCGGAAGCCGAATTCCACCTGATTCCCGACGCCGGCCATGCTTTCGACCAGCCCGGCATCCTCGACGCCCTCATCGAGGCGACCGACCGCTTCGCGGGGTGAAGCTCGGAGAACAGCGCGGTGCGTTGAGAAGTTGTCAGGTTGTGTGCGTCGATCTGCAATACTGACCGCATGACCGACACGAACCTCACCTCCCTCACCGTCGTGGTGGTGAACTTCGGGTCGTCGGCCCTGCTCGAAGAGAACCTGCAACCGCTCTCCCGATCGGCGCCGGGGCTCGCGGTCGTCGTCGTCGACAACTTCACCGACGTGGCCGAGCAGAACCGGGTGAGCGCGCTCGCTGAACGGGAAGGCTGGCAACACGTGCTGTCGCCGACCAACCTCGGCTTCGGCGGAGGCATGAACGTCGGTGTCGCTCGGGCGCAACAGAATGGGTGTGCGCACTTCCTGTTGTTGAATCCGGATGCCGCCATCGTCGCCGACCAGGTCGCCCGCCTGCTCGATGTGGTCAGCGAGCATCCGCTCACCCTGGTCTCGCCCCGCATCCTGCGGCCCGACGGCACGGTGTGGTTCGACGGCAGCGACCTGTACCTCGATGACGGTCGGGTGCGCGCGACGCGTCGACGCACTGACCACCCGGGCGCGCGTACCACGCCGTGGCTGAGCGGGGCCTGCCTGCTGGTCAGTGACGAGCTGTGGTGTCGGATCGGTGGGTTCAGCGACGACTATTTTCTGTACTGGGAAGATGTCGAGCTGTCGCAGCGGGCGCTGCAGGTGGGGGGAACTGTCGCGGTCTGTGCCGACGCCCAGGCGACCCACGCGCAGGGCGGTACCCAGGGCGGTGGCCAGCACAGCGCCGGACAGGCCAAGTCGTACTCCTACTACTACTACAACGTGCGCAACCGCCTGGTTTACGCGGCCCGCAACCTCGACGCCCCCGACCGGCGACGCTGGCGTCGTCGCAGCGTGCCGGCGGCCTGGGAGGTCATCGCCCGCGGCGGCCGACGTCAGCTGTTGACCTCGGTGCGGCCGCTGATCGCAGCGGCCCGGGGGCTTCGTGACGGCCTCGCCTACCGACCGGATCCGGCGGCCGGGCCCACAGCGGCACCGACCCGCACGATCTAGCGCTTGCGCCGCCGGGTGAACCGTTTCGCGTACTCACGCAGGGTCACGAAGTCCACCCGCCGCACACCGTAGAACTTCAGCGGGTTGATGCCGAACCGGCGATACAGGAACAGCAGATTCAGGTTGCTGGAGATCAAATTACCGGCCAGTGTGGCCAGCGCAGCCCCCATCGCCCCGAGCATCGGCGCCAACACGATCAGCAGGGCGATGTTCACCAGGCAGGCGATCAGCAGAGACACGCTGCGCAGCCCAGGGCGACCGCGCGCGCTCAGGCCGGAACCGCCGATCGACCCAGGAGTGCCGAAGACCACCGCAGCGAGCAGAACGGCGGCCACCGGCAGGGCCGGTCGAAAATCCTCGCCGAACAAAAACGGCAGCCACCACAGCATGGTGATCCCCAAGAACAGGGCCGCCAAGCCGCTCAGCAGTGTGCTGATGCGGGCGGACGACGCGAGGCGCGCGTCGACGGAATCGGCGGCATCCGTCACGAAGGTCACGTCACGCACCGCCTGGTTGATGATCAGCGGAAGCTCACTCACGCTCACCGCGACCACGTACAGCCCAAGCTGGTAGGTGCCGGCGAACGGCGTCATGAGTACCTGGTCGAGCCGCGACAGCAGAATTCCCGACAGCGATCCGACCCAGATTCGCAGGCCATAGCTGAGCAACCCGGCCGTGCGGGCCTCCCGCGGCACGTCGAAGGCACGCGGGTCGAGGGTGCGCATGCGACCGATGTAGACGAACAGCCCGGTCACCGGCATCGCCGCTACCGCGATCGTCGCCACGAGCGGAGTCAGGGTGCCGGTAAGCCAGAACGGGATCAGCACGGCGAGCCGCAGCGATGACGTGACGATGCGTTCCAGCGCGACCAGCCGCCAGCTTTGGGTAGCGGATGCCACCCCCCGGAACACGCCGACCAGCAGGTTGGGCACGATGGCGAGGCAGGCCACCAGGATGAGCTGCTGCACCGTGGGATCGCCGCCGCTGAGCCAGGCCGCTGACAGGGCGACGGCGCCCATGGCGAGTAGCCCGGCGACAACGATGATGAGCATGCCCCGGTTCGAGGCGTTGCGGGCCAGCGCGGGGTTGCGGGCAATCGCCCAGGTGACGGCTTCGGGAACACCGAAGGTCGCCACGGTGACCACGAGGGCGAGCGGCGCCGTGGCAGCGGCCACCGCACCACGACCGTCGACACCGAGGGCCTGGGCCAGGATTGGACCGGAAAAGAGCGCGACGAGCGGGGGAAAAGCGTTTCCGATCAGCGCGATCGTCATATTGCGCGACACGGAGTTCGTAGCCGCCGGGCGCGTGGTGGCCGGGGCGACGATCGGCGGGGCGGGCCGTGGCACCGGCCCGCGAGGCCGCCTAAGCGCCATCGCCGCTCACCACCTGGCCCAGCGGTACCCCCGGCAGCGGGCCCGAATCGTGGGGGTCGTCGCGCAGCATCCGCTCGCGTTCCCGCTCGCCCACGCACGCCGCGAACTGCGCGTCGTTGCCGCCTTCCGTCACGTTCTGCCGATAGAGGGTGCCGCGTTGCGAACCCGGAATCGCCGGATACTCCGCCTGCTGCTCGCCGACCTGGCCCGCACGAATGCCGTGCCGCACAGCGACCGCGTAGACCCACAGGTCGTCGGCTCGCGGAGCGACGCGCAGAAAGTGGTCCCCCTCGGCGCGCAGGGCCTGCAGCAGTCCGAGCGGGTAGTAGATGCCGGAGACGCCGGTGCAGAGTGTTCGAAAGCTGAAGGTGGTGCCGCGGGCGGCGACCCACCGGGCATACGGTGCCACCCGGTCGCCTTCGAAGGTGATCGTGTGGGCGCGTTGACCGGTCACGTCGAGCGGATGTTGCGCGGCCGCCTCGAGCAGCTCGGCCAGCCACCTGCGCGGGTACAGTACGTCGTCGTCGGCGGCCACCAGGGGGAGTGTCGGCCCGGTCAGCGCGTAGGGATACTGTTTTTTGTGCGGACCGAAGTTGGGGCAGGATCGAATTTCCAAACCCCGTCGCTGCAAGCGACGGAGGGTGGCCGGCGGGTTCGCGAGTGTCGCGGCGTCGTCGAGCCACAGGATAAGCCGTCGGGGGCGAATTCGTCCGGCGGCGATTGTCTCGAGGGCATAAAACACCAGGTCGATCCGATGGCCGTACGAGGTCAAATTCACCACGACGGCGCCCGACCCGGTTACCGATCGTCGGCTGAGCCGGTTGCTCAACCGCAGGGCGGCAAGCCGCAGCCGGACCACTGCGCGCTGCACGAGGGCGGCCGGGTCGTGGCGCAGGTCGGCGACGAGCCGATCGAATCTATACATGACCACAGGCTGCTTCCGGTCGCACGATGAATATCTCTCACGAAATCGCCACTATACAGGCCGCACCACCCATGCCCGCGCCCCCTTCTTGGGGGGATGAAAATCACTCACTTTGAGCAGTGTTGCCCTTGTCGCTTCTGGTCAGGGCCGTCTATTGTTAGGCACGATGCGGCTGCGCAACAGGAATCGGTGCCCGAATCGTTCCTGTGCGGCCCGGTTGGTGGTGGCTATTGTCCTTTCAGGTGCGCTCCACCGACGGCACCGCGGCGCGCCGCGCCCCGATGCCGCCCCCGCGCACCCGCGCCGGCCATTTTATTGCGCAGGCTCCACCCGTCGTCAACAAATTCATCGCCGTGATCGTTCTGGTCATCGTAGCCATGCGCCTCGAGATCGATCAGGGCGTGACCGTGGGAGTGCTGGCCTGTGTCGCGCTGTTTCCGGTGTGGTTCCCGGTGCTGCGCCAGTATTGGGGCGCCCGACTGTTCGTGCTCGCCGGAGTGATCGCGATCGGCTCCGGGCTGTGGCTCACCGCGCTGTCGGCACCCACGCACGACACGAGCCTCGGCCAGGCCTTCGGCGCGATCGCCGGCCTGGTCGGGCTGCTCTCCGGCGTCGGCTTCGTGCTCTGGGCGCGCACGGTTCTGCCTGACTCCCAGATCGCCATCTGGTACGGTGCCGGAATCCTGCTCGGCGTGTCGCCGAGCAGCGAATTGTACGCGGCGAACCCGTGGCGATTCGGCTACTCCGTAGCCTTGACCATTTTGCTGCTCGGAATCACCCTGCAGCTTCGCCGCCGCTGGCTGGAACTGGCCGTCGCGTTGCTGCTGACGGTCGTCGCTACCCTCACGGACGCCCGCTCCACCTTCGCGTTCATGCTTCTCACGGTTCTGCTGGTCGTCTGGCAGATGCGCCCCACCCGGCCCACGCGTGGCAAGTCCGCGCTGCGCGCCCTGTTGGGACTCGGCGCCCTCGCCCTGATCGTCTTCAACGTGATCCAGGCACTCATCCTCGACGGGGCCCTCGGCGAGGCAACCCAGAAGCGCACCCTCGCCCAGCTCGAGGAGGCCGGGTCCCTCATCCTCGGTGGCCGTCCCGAAGTCGCCGCGACCATTGCCCTGATGCAGCATCAGCCGTGGGGTTTCGGCGTGGGTACCGCGCCCAATCCCGAGGACATCCTCGCGGCCAAGACGGGAATGGCCGCGATCAACTACGACCCGAACAATGGCTACGTTGAGAATTACATGTTCGGCGGGCACGTCGAGTTGCACTCCATCATCGGCGATTTCTGGGCGAGTTTCGGCATTCCCGGACTGCTGCTCGCCGTGATCATTCTCGTGCTCATCGTGCGCAGCGTCGGCGTGCACGTGTCAGCCAACACGGCGAGTGCTGTGCTGCTCTACCTCGGGGTCAAGGCCGTTTGGTTTATGTTCTTCGGCCCGTTCTTCAGCTCCTCGGTGCTGCTGGTGCTCGTTCTCGGACTGCTCATCACCCGCAGGGTGCCGACCGAAACGGATGCTGCGCTGCTACGGCCCACGCTCCCCGGCGCCCCACCGGCTCGGTTCCGGCCATGAGCGCCACCAGGCCGGCGATCGAACGAATCGGTTGGGTAGACACCGGTCGGGGAATCGCCATCCTGCTCGTGGCCATGTTCCACTCGGCGAATTGGCTGCTCGGGGCCGGTTTCGACATTCCCTACTGGCGAGAAATCAACGACGCCCTGTCGTCGATGCGTATGCCCCTGTTCTTCGTTTTGTCCGGGCTGTTCGCCCCTAAATGGCTGCTCAAGCCGTGGCGCGACCTGTGGACGGTCAAGGTGCGCCTCTACCTCTGGGTTTTTCTGCTCTGGGAGGTCATCGGGTCAGTCGTCTTTCTTCTTGGGCAGACCATGAAGGGCGAGGGTTTTGGCCTGCGCCAGGCCATTCTGGGCCTCGTCGTCTCCCCGATCCTGCCGCGGTTTGAACTCTGGTTCATCTGGGCGTTGTCGATCTTCTTCGTGGTGGCCAAACTCAGCCGGCGGCTGAACCCCGGTCTGCAACTCGTCATGTCCGGTGCAGTATCGATCGTGGCGCTGAGCGGACTCGAGACGGCCAACGTTGGCTGGTCGGGTTCCCTCAAGTACTACTTCTTCTTTCTGGCCGGCATCTACCTGCGCACCTGGATCATTCGCATCGGTGCGGTGGACAACCGGCTGCTCATCGGTACCGCCATGCTGATGTGGATGGCCGTCACCGCCGCCGTCACGCTGCTGGGCCTGCGCGACGTCTTCGGCGTGTATTTTCTCAACTGCCTGGTCGGTGTCGTCGGCGGCATAGCGTTCAGCCGAACCCTGCGCGGTGCGCACTGGTTCGGTGCGGTCGGGCGGAACACCCTGCCGATCTACCTGGCACACACCCCCATCGTCATCCTGATTTCCTTCGCACTCTCTCTGCCGATTCTCTTCGCCCCGGTCGCCGTCATCGCGCCCGTCCTGCCACCCCTACTCGCGCTCACGGCCGTGCTGCTGGCCCTCGCGCTCCACCGGTTCGCCTCACGCAGCGTTCTGCGCTACGCCTATGAGCCGCCGCCGTTCGTCACCGCGTTCGATCACCGCCGGAAGCGCTCGATTCGCCCGGTCCGACCGGGCGAGGAACCGACATGACAGCGGCAGCAGCGTCGACAGCGCCCCGTGAGGCCTGGATCGACGTCGCCAAGGGCATCGCGATCACCCTGGTGGTGCTCTATCACGCCATCATGTACCTCGACGAGGTCGGTCTGGCGGGCGCGCTCGCCCCACTCAACCCGCTGTTCGACACGTTTCGCATGCCCCTGTTCTTCTTCATGTCGGGAATCCTGGCGGCGTCGGCCATCCGCTTGGCGTACCGGCAGTTGTTTCGTAAGCGGATATCGCTGCTCCTGTATCTCTATATCGCGTGGGTCACCCTGCAGACGCTGTTTATACTCGCTCTGCCGCCGATCAGCCCGACCGGCACGCCCAACGCCACCTGGGCGAGCCTCGTCACACTGTTCGTGCGACCCAGCTCCAACCTGTGGTTCATCTACGCGCTGCCGTTGTTCTTCACCCTGGCCTGGCTGATGCGTCGGTGGCCTCCGCTGCTGCAAATCGGGCTCACCGCGGCCGTCGCGGTATTGTTTGGAAGTCAGCTGCTGCACACCGGCTCGCCGTGGGACAAGATGGGCAAGTACCTGGTGTTCTTCATCGCCGCGATCTATCTGGGGCCCATGGTTCGTCGCCTCGTTCCCTTCGTGCGGTGGTGGCACGTTGTGTTCTTCTGCGTTGGATATGCCGGCTTGGTGGTCGTCACCACAAAGTTGGCTCTCACGAGGGTTCCGTTCGTCCTGCTGGTACTGAGCACGCTCGCCGTCGTCGTCGGCATCACCGTCGCCGTGGTACTCGCCCGCCTGCCAGCCTTCGACTTCGTGCGTGCGCTTGGATCACGCACCCTACCGATCTACCTCGTGCATACCCTTCCGATGACAGCGCTCGCGGCCGTCCTGGTCGCTTTCGACGTGCAAATTGGGCCCGCAGTGGCCACCCTCTTGCCGCCACTGCTCTGCGCCGGTGCCATCATGCTCGCTCTGGCACTGCACCGGCAATTTCACGCCATTCCGGGGGTCTTCACCGTGCCGGTCAAATCCTGGGTCGGCAGTCCGAAGCGTGACCGTGATCTCGTCGACTCAGAAAGTTAATTTGACGTAATTTCATTTTTGGGTAACACTCGAATAACTATCGGTGACTCCCTGCGGTTGCCTCAGCCGCATACCCGAACGTGCACCACCCGAAAAGAATTCATGACCGACCATATCTCACGTTCCTATCGCCGACCCCTGACTCTCACCCCGACGCATCACAATGGCGCTTCCCAGCGCGGCCCTGCCGCGCATCGCCTCGAACCGCCTCGTCCCGACCTTAACCGCCCCGATCTGCCCGGTGCCGTGCGTCTGGGGCGCAAGCGGGCCCGATTCACCGCGACCACACGAACCCCAGCGTTGGTGGCCGCTGCTACCCTCGCCGTTCTCATTCCACTGGCGGGTCTGGCCGCTCCAGCCCAGGCCGCAATCGCTGGCATCGCTCGCGCTGCGACCGCGGGCGCCGGCACGACCGGAGTCCCCGCCGGTACGACCCTGAAGGTCCACAACGGCGATCTCAATATCACCCGGGCCGGAACCGTCATCAGCGGCCTGGATATTCGCGGTCTGGTCAAGATCAACGCGATCAACGTGACCATCAAGAACTCGATCATCCGCGGACGAAGCGTCAGCGCACCCGCTGCGCTGATCAACAACCTCGGCGGACGTTCCGACCTGAAGGTCATCGACTCGGAGTTGTATCCGTCGAAGCCGTCTCCCGACATCAACGGGATCAACGGCTATAACTTCACGCTGACCCGGGTCGATATCCACGGCGTCATTGATGCTGCTCACATTACCGGCAGCAATGTCACGATTGCGAACTCCTGGCTGCACGGCAACCTGCACTACGTGAGCGACCCGAACCAGGGCGGAAAACCCAGCCATGATGACTCCATTCAGATTCAGAAGGGCAGCAACATCAAGGTGTACGGCAGCACGCTGAGCGGTTCCCACAACGCCGGGGTGCAGATCACGCAGGACACCGGCGATGTTTCGAACTTCTCCTTCACCAACAACTTCGCCGACGGCGGCGCCTGCACCATCAATGTGGCCCAGAAATCTTACGGCCCCATCCACGGTACGGTCATCCAGGACAACAAATTCGGCCGTAACACCCGACTGCTCAATTGCGCCGTGATTTCGCCGACCACCACGAAGATCTCCACGGCACGTAACTATTACACGCCGGACAGCAAGACCGTCGCCGTTCGCACCGGTTAGGCAGCCCCCAGTCCTTCGCGCAGTGCATCTCGTTGGCGCCTGCGCGAGGGGCCCTCGGTGCCCCTGATTCGAGTTGGCGCCTCGCGCGTCAGCGCGTTCTTCAAGGTATTCATAACCTTCCGTTTGACCCGCTCCTGGCGATACGGAATGCTTTACCCACGACCGGCGGCTCCCTTCAGCTGCCCCGCCCAACACGTCCCGAAACGTGTGCAGGACACGAAATTACATACATGAAACTCAACCCGATTCAGACGACCGGCTTACCCGCCCCCCACAAAGCTCGGTCCACATTCCGTCGCGGACGCACGACGGCCGTTGCCGCTGTAGCGCTCGGACTGACCGGCGCATTCATCGGAATCGCCCCCGCCGAGGCCGCACAACAAGCAGCGGAGAACTCCACGATCACTCCGTGGGGTGCCGAGCCCGCCGGGCCCCCCGCGTCAGAAACCACCCCGGGAACGGGCCTGACCTCGGCCCAACTACGTTGGCTCCTGGCGCAACTATTTCCGCCGGTGACTCCCGCCCCGGAACCGATTGTGGTACCCGCACCGCAGCCGGCTCCAGTGCCGGTCCCCGCCCCCGTCCCGGCGCCGGCGCCGGCTCCGGCACCCGCCCCGGCTCCGGCTCCCGCGCCGGCACCAGCCCCGAAGCCGGCACCCGCACCGGCACCCGTTCCCACGCCGCCCTCGACGGGAGGCACGCCGAACGCCAGCAACACAGGAGTACCGGCAGGCACGGCATTGACGGTGCACAACGGCGACCTGACGATCACCCGGGCCGGAACCGTCATCGACGGCCTCGACATTCGCGGCATGGTCAAGATCGAGGCCGACAACGTCACCATCAAGAACTCGATTGTGCGCGGCCGGGACCTCAGCGGTCCGATGGCCCTCATCGGCAATCTCGGCGGCTACGACAATTTGCGCATCATTGACACGGAGTTGTCTCCCTCGAAGTCGTCACCAGACGTCCAGGGAATCTACGGCTACAACTTCGAGGCCACCCGCCTGAATATTCACGGTGTGATCGACGGCATCCATCTGACCGGTGGAAATGTTACGATCCTGGACTCGTGGGTGCACGACAACCTCCACTACGACCGGGACCCGAATCAGGGCGGAACGCCGAGCCACGACGATTCCATTCAGATTCAGGAAGGGTCGAACATTCGCATCGACGGCAACCGTCTGACCGATGCGTGGAATGCCTCCGTGCAGGTCACCCAGGACCGCGGTGACGTGTCCAATCTCACCATTACGAACAACATCGCCGACGGCGGCGGATGCTCGATCAACCTCGCCGAGAAAGCATACGGTCCCCTGCAGGGTGTGGTCATCAGTGACAACACCTTTGGCCGCAATACTCGGGTCGACGATTGCGCGGTGATTGCCCCCTCGTCAACCAAGGTGAAGATGTCGCACAACTATTACACGCCCGACGACACCCTCGTGGAGGTGCACCCCGGGTAGCAGACTCGGACCTAACGGCAGAGGGGCGGATTCTCGTGCACGAGAATCCGCCCCTAATTGTGCTGAAACGACACAGGGCAGGCTACGACGTGCCCTCGATCGCCTGGGACTGCCAGCGTGAGGCGGCATCCGGTCGCGTCAGCGCGTCAAGCGCGCGGCGCAGCATCGTGCTGGAGGTGTTGACGGTGTACGGAAAATAGACGACGTCCACCCCGACTCCGGCAAACTCACGCTCCAGACGGGTGCCTCGGGGTGTTCCGCGCCAGTCGTCGCCCTTGAAAAACACGTCGAACCGCAGCTGGCGCCAGGTCTCCATCTTGTCTTCGACGACTTCGGCGACGGCCTCATCCACGAAGGAGATGTGCCGCACGATCTCGAGGCGTTCGAACAGCGGGACCACCGGCGTGACACCCTTGGTCAATTCGAGCATCTCATCGGAGACGACGCCGGCGATCAGGTAATCACACTGGCTTTTGGCGTGCTTGAGAATATTCAGGTGCCCCACGTGAAAGAGATCGAACCCGCCGGCGGCGTAGCCGATGCGCAGGGGGCTGGCTCCGTCGGTGCCAAAAGGGGGGACGGGCTGCTCTGTGGCCATCGGGTGCTCAATTTTCTTTTCTCTCAGGCTGCCACGCGAGCACGGCAGAATTCGGGTGGGAGAGGGTGGGGGAGGTAGTGAGGAATCCTAACGTTTATTCGGCACGGTGGCTAGGAGTGCAGCGAACGACGTTCGACCGCCGTCAATCGCATCGCGGCGACTTCGCTGCCGAGGGTTGGGGCAAACGGTAAACTGAGTATAATTCCACAACTGCGTGGGCTGTCCGAGGTCACCGCCCCAGAGATAGGGCCCTTCTATGTTGTGGCGTTTCCGTTCTCCCGTGACAGCCATTGTCGCCGCGGCTGCACTTGCCGGTGCTTTATTCATCGGGACGGGAGCGGCCCAGGCTGACACGTCGCCTCCCAGCTCATCCACTCCCACCACCGTTGCAGCGGATGCCTTGCCCACGGCTCAAATCAACGGCGTCGTGTGGTCGCAGCTGATCGTCGGAGACACCGTCTACGTCGGTGGCGAATTCACCAGGGCTCGGCCAGCGGGGGCGTCTGCGGGAACCAGCGAGGTGTCACGCAACAACCTCATGGCCTACAACCTGTCAACCGGGGTGATGACATCGTTCAACCCCAGCCTGAACGGGGTCGTACGAGCAATAACAGCATCTCCGGACGGATCGCGCATATATGTCGGGGGTGGCTTCAGCAGCGTCGGCGGAGTTACCCGCACCCGACTCGCTGCGTTCAGCACGTCGACCGGGGCTCTGCTAACCGACTGGACGCCGACCGCGAACGGCACGGTCCGCGCCTTGGGGGCGTACGGAAGTACGGTGTACGCCGGCGGAAGCTTCACGTCGACAAGCGGGCAGAGCCGTCAGAAGGCAGCGTCGTTTAGTGCTTCCACCGGCACCGTGGGAGCGTGGAAGGGCACCATTCCTGACGGCGCCGTCAATGCGCTGACGATCTCACCGAACGGCGACCGGGTCGTCATCGGCGGTTCGTTCACCTCCTACAACGGGGCCACCACCCCCGGCTACGGTATGGCCGCCACCAACTCGAGCACCGGCGGCGCAGTGACCTGGAATATCGGCAAACTGATCAAGAACGCCGGCCCCAACGGGGCCATTCTTTCGCTCACCTCCGACGCCGACGGTGTGTACGGCACCGGCTATGACTTTGGCTCGGGCGCCATGTTCGAAGGCACCTTCCGGGCCAGTTGGAGCAGCGGCAACACCGTCTGGATCGAAGACTGTCACGGCGACACCTACTCAGCAGTTCCGGTCGGTGACGTCGTGTATACCACCGCTCATGCTCACTTCTGCGGCAACATCGGCGGATTCCCGGAGACGAACCCGCGCAGCTATCACCGAACGCTGACCTTCAGCAAGGCCGCCACCTGCACCATCACGCGAAACGTCACGGGCGGCAGCTACTTCAACTTTGCAGGCCGGCCCTGCCCCACGCTATTGGCCTTCTATCCCGACATTAACACCGGCACGTACACCGGTCAGGGCCAAGGGCCGTGGAATGTGGCAGCCAACTCGCAGTATGTGCTCTACGGGGGTGAGTTCACGATCGTGAACAACAAACGGCAGCAGGGACTCACCAGGTTCGCCGTGTCGTCTATCGCTCCCGACAAGGAGGGGCCCAAGGCAACGGGCACCGGCTTTCAGCCCACACTCAGCACCCCGAGTGCGAACGCCGTTAAAGTCACCTGGAAGTCGAACTACGACCGCGACAACGAGCAGCTCACCTATCAGGTGCTGCGCAACGGTGTCGTGGTGCGCACGCAAACCGGGCTGTCGACGGACTGGAAGAGGCCCACCATCAGCTGGACCGACACCGGGCGATCCGGCGGCACAACCTACACCTACCAGGTGCGGGCCACTGATCCCTTTGGCAATGCCGTGACCGGGTCATCGGCCAGCATTAGAGCGACCGGTGCGGTGGCCAAGGAGGCTCCCACCGAAAATGTCACCCCGAACGCCCCGGCGGAGGCCCCCGAGACGCCGTTGACGCCGGATATCGCGCCAGCCCCGGAGGCACCACCGGTGCCGGAGGTGAATCCGGACCCGGGCCTCAAGCCGCTGCCGGATGACGCCCCGGCGCCGATCCCCGAGGTGCCGGCCGACTAGGGCGGTCAGCACTCGCGGCGATCGCCCGCGCAGGCTCAAATCTGAGGCAACCATCCGACACCCGGGTAGTTGCCTCAGATTCGCGTTGGTGGCTGGGTCAGCTGCGAGCGATGACCTGCGTGATGAGGTTGCGGCGGCGACCCTGGGAGAACAGCGGGTTGACCTCTGCCGGCTTCGGCAGGGGGGAGCGTGCCTTCAGTGCCACAGCGAGGCCGAGGAGCGCGGCGGTGATGTCGCGGTCGGGGCGGTCGGTGCGGCGCACTCCGAGACCCCCGACGACGGGAAGAACTTCCCCCGCGCCCCCGTCCGCGAAGCCGACCGAACGCACGCCGACCCGCCAGGCCTCGATCGGCACCAGCCCGAACGGTTCCGGTGTCGACGGAAAACAAGCCACGGCATCGATCTCCTCGGCAATGGCCGCCACCGAAGCGGCTTCCCCGCGGTATTCGATGCGGGGATCGCTGTGCACCAGCGCCTGCACGGCCCGCAAAGCTTCGTCCTGGCCGGGGTAGGGTGCGCCGAACAGCAGGAGCCGCCACCCCGCACCGGACAGGGCCGGCGATTGCAAGGCCGTGGCGACTTCCAGGTGCCCCTTGTTTCCATTGACCCGCCCGACGACGGCCAACGTCAGCGGGTCATGCACAAAACGATCAGGCACCGCCTCGACGGCAGCGAACACCGGAGACGTGACCGTCAGTCGATCCCGACCAACGCCATGGTCGCGCAACCAGGCGGCGGTGGCTTCACTGCACGCACACACCGGGAAGTCGCCGGATGCCAGCAAGGTTCGAACCAGCAGCCCGCCGACGCGACCGAGCAGTAGTTCGTGTACGGAGACGTAGAACCGGCGGCGTCGCAACCGCAGCAGGGGAATGTACGCGCTCAGGGCCAGGGTCCACAACACGACGACGTCAGCACGGGCCACGTCGTGGCGCAGGGTGAGCGGGTGCAGCAGATCGGTCAATTTGCTCCGGCGCAATACCACCAATGTCGGGTCGACGACCACCGACACTGCTCTCCCGAATTGGGCCAGGTCGGTGGCTAACGGGCCGGTGTGCGGAACCACGACCAGTACTTCGTGCCCCAGGCCGACCAGGCATTCCACTTCCTGACAGAGCACCTTGGAGGCACCGTAGGCATCGTTGCTGCCGTGCAGGATGGCAATCTTCATCTGTCTCGCCTCGTTGATCGCATCGTGATTGAATGCCGCTCGGTGTCGGTGTCGGTTTTGCACACTGTACAGCGTGAGCGGATGCCCCGTACGGGGTTCGCCTGCCCCCTAGGAATGAGGGTGAACCCCGTGTATTAATGGCTGCACGGTATTTATAGCGCACCAATTTTTTCCGAAGCACGATTCTTTCCCGATCCCGACCAGCCAAGCAACCTGGAGTTTTACCATGTCAGTGCGCCACCCCGCCCCGGACGCCACCGGCCCAACCGCGGGTCAGGGAGTTCCCAGTCGGCGGCGCTTCTGGGGGATCCTCGCATCCGCTGCCCTCGCCGTGGTCGTGGTCGTTCTCGTCGTCGCGGGGGTCGCGGCCTCCAACGGCACATCCCCGGACGCGGCAGGAACCAGCGAGACTTCCACGTCGAGCCCACGGTCAACCGGAGCAACGCCCGCCACGCCAGGCGCGGAACCCTCGGCTCCTCCGACGGCCACCACGCCCGCGCCGGTCGCTCCGCCGGCGCCGCCCGAATCCGCCGCGGGCGAGCTGGCCCCGCCTGCCGCACAGGCTCCAGTGCCGCTCACCGAACCCGCCGCGGCTGTGCCGGGCGTGGTCTTCGGTGTCGGTGCGGTGGAAGCGGTCAACGGGGTGGCCCGCGGACCGGGAGAGGTGGGCGGGCCCTCGCTGCGTTTCACCGTGACGGTGCGCAACGACACGGCCGATACCGTCAACCTCACCGCAACCGTCGTCAACCTGTTCTTCGGTGCCGACCAGAGCCCGGCGACTGAATTGACCGCTTCGGGCGGCGCGCCCTTCCCGGAGGCCGTCGCGCCGGGCGCAACCCAGCAAGGGATGTTCGTTTTCGCTGTTCCCACTGACCAGCGCGACCGGGTGCGCATCGCCGTGGATTACTCGGTCGGTGTGCCAATCGTGCTGTTCGAGGGTGCTGCACCGCGGTGACGCGGGCCAGCCGAAAACCGCCACGACGGTGTACCCCGGACAGGGGGCATCCATCAGTGAAAGATTCTCACTATACTCCGAAGAATGCGGTGGCTACCCGACGCCCTTCCGCCTCGTCCCGAGTAAGGAATCTCCGTGCGACTTCTCCCCGTGTTCCGCCTGCACATCACCCCGCCCACGGCGTCATTTCGAGAGCCGACCCGATCGCGGGCTGCTCGGTCGCTGCGTGCAGGCTGGCTCAGCCTGCTGACCATCCTGGCCGTCATCGCCGGGGTTCTGACGGTACCGTTCGCCGCGCAGGCTGACACGGCCCCAGTGGATGCCGGCACTCCCGTGACCTTCGCGGCCGACGCGCTCCCCACGGCCCAGATCAACGGCGTCGTCTGGTCTCAGGTCATCGTGGGTAACACCGTGTACGCCGGCGGCGAGTTCACCAGGGCGCGGCCGGCCGGCTCGGCCGCCGGAGTCAACGAGGTCGTGCGCAACAACCTGCTCGCCTACAACCTCAGCACCGGTGTGCTGGTCGCGAGCTTCAATCCTGACCTCAACGGCGCCGTTCGGTCGCTCGTGGCTTCCCCCGACGGCTCCCGGCTCTATGCCGGCGGGGCTTTCACCACCGTCGGCGGGGTGGCCCGGTACCGCCTCGCCGCCTTCGACACTGCTAGCGGGTCGCTCATTTCGTCCTGGGCGCCGACCGTCAACGCCTCGGTGAAATCGCTGGCCACTTTCGCTGACACCGTCTATGTGGGGGGCGTGTTCACCTCGGCGAGTGGGGCCTCCCGCAATCAAATGGCCGCGTTCGCCGCCTCCAACGGGGCCATTCGCGATTGGACCGGCACCCCGGCCGGCGGATCGGTCAACGCCTTGGCGGTTTCGCCCGACGGTGCGAAGGTCCTCATCGGTGGCTCCTTCACCTCCTACAATGGCGGTAACGCTCCCGGCTACGGAATGGCCGCGACAGATTCGATCACCGGTGCGTCGCTGCCCTGGGCCGTGAACACCGTGGTTCGCAACGGTGGCGTCAACGGGGGCATCACCAGCCTCAGCTCCTCGGCCGAGGGCGCCTTCGGCACCGGTTACGACTATGGCAGCGGGGCGAACTTCGAGGGCACCTTTCGGGCAAACTGGAGCGACGGTTCGATCATCTGGCTGGAAGACTGCCACGGAGATACCTATTCCGCCGTTCCGGTCGCGGGTGCCGTTTACACGACGGGTCACCCGCACTACTGCGGCAATCTCGGCAACCTCGGCGGCCCGGTCGAGACCAGCCCGCGTTCCTACCACCGCACCCTGACTTTTTCGATGGCGGCCACGAGCACGCTCACCCCCAACGCGGTTGGCAGCTACGTCAGCTTCACCGGCCAGCCGAGCCCGAGCCTGTTGACCTTCTACCCCGAGATCAATTCCGGAAAGTTCACCGGCCAGGGCCAGGGGCCGTGGAACGTCACCGCCAACAGTCAATACCTGCTCTATGGTGGCGAGTTCACCAACGTCAACAACAAGGGACAACAGGGCCTCGTGCGCTTCGCGAACAAGGCTATTGCCCCGAACAAGGAAGGTCCGCGCGTGGCGAACGCGGCCTTCGCCGCATCCGCTTTCGTACCCACCGCCGACTCGCTGTCGGCCGGCACCGCCCGCATCGGCTGGAAAGCCGCTTTCGACCGGGACAACGAACAGCTCACCTACGAGGTACTGCGTGATGGTGTCGCCGTGGGCACGGTGAAGGGCCTCTCGACCGATTGGTCTCGACCGGCCATGGGATTCACCGACAGTGGGCTGACGCCGGGCCAGACCTACGACTACCGCGTGCGGGTGCAGGATTCCTTCGGCAATGTGAAAACCGGCAATCCCGCGAGCGTGACCGTTTCTGGCTCCGGCGAGTACAACGCCTATGCCCAGACCGTGCAGAGCGACTCGCCCTCGTCGTACTGGCCGCTCGGCGAACCAACCGGCACGACCGCCTATGACTGGGCTGCCGGCTCCAACGCGACAACAGGAACCGGAGTCACTCGAAACGTCGAGGGCGCGCTCGCCGCCGACTCGGGAACGGCCTCGCGATTCAGTGGCACTTCCGCCGGAACCGCCGCCTCATCAGCGTTCGAAACCCCGCGGGGCGCCTTTGCCGTGGAAGCCTGGGTGAAGACCACCACGACCCGTGGCGGAAAGATCATCGGACTCGGGAGTGCGGCGAGCGGAGCATCCACCGCCTACGACCGCCAGGTCTACATGGACAACGCCGGCCGCCTCTGGTTCGGGGTGAAGCCCGGAGTGCTCCGCACCGTCAACACGACCGCGTCCTACAACGACGGCCAGTGGCATCACGTTGTGGCATCGGTCGGGGCCGCCGGCATGTCCCTGTACGTCGATGGCGCTCTCGTGGCACAACGTGCCGACACGACTTCGGCAGCCCCGATCCAGGGCTACTGGCGCATCGGGGGCGACAATCTCAGCGGGTGGACCAGCCGGCCGGCCAGTGACTACATCGCCGCCGACATCGACGAGGTCGCCGTCTACAACACAGCCCTCAGCGCCGGCGCCATCGCCAGGCACAATTCGGTCGGCCGATCCGGCCCCCCCGCCAACGTGGCACCGACGGCTTCGTTCAGCAGCGCCATCGCCAATCGTGACCTGAGCGTCGACGCCACCGGATCCACCGATTCCGACGGCACCATCACGAGTTACGCCTGGAATTTCGGCGATGACAGCACCGCGACCGGCGTCACCGCAACACACTCCTACGCGACCGCCGGCAGTTACCCGGTCACCCTCACGGTCACCGACAACTCGGGAGCCAGCACGGTCACGACCCGTACGGTGCAGGCTTCAGACCCGGCAGCCAACGTAGCGCCGACCGCCGCGTTCAGCTACCAGGCATCACCGTTGACAGTGACGACGGATGCCTCCGCCTCCGTTGACAGCGACGGGACCGTCACCGGGTACAGCTGGGACTTCGGCGATGGGAGCACCGGTACCGGCGCAAGCGCGACTCACTCCTACGCGGCCGCTGGCAGCTACGACGTGACTCTCACGGTCACCGACAACTCGACCGCGACCGGGCAGATCGTGCAGACGGTCGTGGTGCCGAACGTGGATCCGAACACCCCACTCGCTACTGACGCGTTCACCCGCACCGTGGCGACCGGGCTGGGCGCCGCCGATACCGGGGGAACCTGGACCACCACCGGTACCGCAGCGAACTACTCGGTGAGCGGCGGTGTCGGCCGACTCAAGGCCTCGGCCGGCGCCACCGTCAACGCCTATCTCTCCGGCGTCTCCCTGCTCGACACCGACCTGCTCGTCACCACGACCCTTCAGCAGGATGCGACCGGATCCGGTGCATACACCTCGCTGATCGGTCGCCGGGTCGGCACCGACGACTACCGGGTACGCATAAAGAATCTATCGACCGGGGTGCTGCAGCTGCAGCTCATGCGCGGCGCCACGAGCCTGAAAGCGCAGAACGTCGCCGGCCTGACCTACACAACCGGCAGCGCGATGCAACTCCGCCTGCAGGTAACCGGGTCGGCACCGACCACCATTCGCGCCAAGATCTGGGCCCTCGGGTCTGTGGAACCGGCGGCGTGGCAGACCACGGCGACGGACTCCACCGCCGCCCTGCAGACGGCCGGTGCCGTCGGCCTGGCCTTCTATCTGGGGTCGACGGCCACGGTGACGCCCGTCACCGCCACCTTTGACGACCTCATCGTGAAGCGAGCCGGTTGATCCTGGCCGCCTCCACGAGCCCATCCCTTCGTTCCCGCAGCAGCTGCAATTTTCGCACCACAAGAGAGGGGCTGGTCATGTTCAACCGAGCCACGAGTGACCCGCGCGTCGTGATTGCCGTGCTGACCTTTCGCCGACCGGCCGACCTCGAGGAGCTCCTGCCGGAGCTGCTCGACCAGGCAGACATGGTGCACGCGCCGGTTGAGATTGTCGTCGTCGACAACGATCCCGAGGCCGGCGCGCGTGCTCTGGTGACCGAAACCAGCTGGTTGGAGGCGCGGCCATCGGCATCGCAGCGACACGCACCCGTTCGCTACGTGCACGAACCGACCCCGGGAATCGCTTCGGCGCGAAATCGCGCGCTGCAGGAAGGACAGGGCGCCGACCTGCTCATCTTCATCGACGATGACGAACGGCCCAGCAGCCACTGGCTGGTGCAACTGCTCGACACCTATTCGACCTACCGACCCGCAGCCGTCGTCGGTCCGGTGCTCTCGCAGTACGACATTGAACCCGATCAGTGGATTCGGGCCGGCGGCTTCTTCGAGCGTCGCCGGTTCACCACCGGCACACCCGTGTCTCTCGCGGCCACGAACAATCTGCTGCTCGATCTCGCTCAGGTTCGCCGTCTGGGGCTCAGCTTTGATGAACGCTTCGGGCTCTCCGGCGGCTCGGACTCGCTGTTCACGCGGCAGCTGCACCAGCGCGGCGGGCAGATGATCTGGTGCGATGAAGCCATCGTCATCGACATCGTGCCGGCGGACCGCCTCACCAGGGAATGGGTGTTGCAACGTGCATTTCGCATGGGCAACACCTGGAGTCGGATCAACCTCGACGAGACCGAAAACGGACAACGCGTTCTGGTGCGGATGAAGCTGCAGGCGCGTGGGGCCGCCCGGGTCTGCGGCGGAATTATGCGCTACCTCGCCGGATCGCTCGTGGGGCAAGTGCCGTTGCGTGCCCGCGGACTGCGCACCGCCGCCCGCGGAGCGGGGATGCTGGCCGGTTCGGTTGGGTCGGTGTACCACGAGTACAAGCGTGGCTAGCCGCCGAATTGCCACCGACCGGGCACGGCTCTACCGCACCCTGCGCAGCGCCCACCTCGAACGAGCGCACGAGCTGCCACCGGCAGCCATTTTGTTCCGCGTCAAAAGGTATGACTTTCACGAAGAACTCACCAAGGGGCTCGTGGTGGTGCAGGCTCACCCCCTGCACGCTGCCTGGTTGCTGGCCCGTTCCCCGGTCACGACCCTCGAGATCGGCGAACCGCTCATGCTGTCCAGTGTGTGGGCCAGTGCGCTGGCGATCGGTGCCCTGCGCCTGCGAACGCTGCTCGGTGGTCGCCGATCGACCATCGTGAGCTACGCACTGGAGAACGCCGACCCGTTTGACCGCCCGCTCAGCGCTCGCCCACGACTACGCCGCGGTCTCAACGGTCTCGCGGCTCGGTTTGTCTGGCAGCAGACCGACCGTATCGCCTTCGGAACGGATGCCGCCCGGGTCACCTACCGCAAAGCGCTGCCCGAACCCGCTCGGAATCTGGTCTCAGCCGTCATCCCGGCCCTGCCAGCCCCGTGCACGTGCACCGGCTCGGACGCTTTCGATGCTCACCGGGTGGTTTTTCTCGGAGCGTTCGTGCCGCGCAAGGGGCTGCCGAACATTCTGGCGGCGTGGCCGCTCGTGACCGCGGTGCTGCCCCAGGCCCGCCTCACACTCATCGGCAAGGGGGCGCTGGAGAACCAGGTGCGGCAGGCCGCCGCCCTCGACCCGACCATTGAACTGGTCCTTGACCCGCCACGCAGCGAAATTCACCGGCAGTTGCGCCGGGCCCGGGTACTGGCCCTGCCCAGCCAGCCGGCCCCCACCTGGCGCGAACAGGTCGGCTTGCCGATCGTTGAGGGCCTCGCGCACGGCTGCACCATCGTGACCACGACCGAAACCGGGCTCGCAACCTGGCTCGATGAACACGGTCACAACGTGGTCGCGCCCGGCTGTACCGAACAGCAGCTAGCGGATGCCGTGGCGCACGCCCTGCTGGCGCCACGCCCGCCCGCCAGCGATCTCCCGCCCGTCGACGGGCGGCTCGCCGCCGACGCCTGGCTGTTCGCGGGCGCCTGAGCTCGATGCAGCTCAACGGCCGCCGGGCTGGCTCTGCGGTCAGCGCGCTCGCACGGCCTGCACGGCCCGGCCATACGCTTCAACATGGTCGGAGGCGCTGACACTCCAGCGGCGGTGCGTGAGATCGGGGGCGCTGCGCGGCCGCCGAACCCGATCGAGTGCGTCAGCCAAAACCTTGGCCGACAGCGGCCCGTCGTAGGTGAGTACCCAGTCGGGACCGACCTCGCCGGCCAACGCTGCGGTCACCGCGTTCGTCGGTACCAGCACCGGACGGTCGAGCGAGAGGGCCAGCAGGGCGGCACCCGAATTGTGCATCTCGGCGTAGGGCAGCACGACCAGTTCGGCGGCGCCGATGGCGTCGGCGAGCTCGGCATCGCTCGCGTGGCGCAGCAGTAATTCGATGCGGCGGTCACCGGCCGCCGCTCGCAGCAGTCGTTGGGCCCGTTCGTTTGATTGGGGAGCACCCACGATCCGCAGCGACGATTCGACTTCGCCGGGGAACTGGCGGAAGGTCTCGACGAGGCCGTCGACCCCCTTATAGGCACGGATAAGGCCGAAGTACAGCAGGCGGCCTGAAATCGGCGCCGCGGACGTTCGGTTCGAGTACCAGTCCCGGTAATCGCCGTGCGGGATGGTGCGCTCCAGCGCGCCCTCCGGCACCGGGGTGAACGGGTTGAGCCGAATCCACAACGTCGTGCGGTGGTCGAATGCGTGCAGCAACCGTCGGTCACGCCGCGGCGCGGCTTCGTGGCTGCGCACGTTGTGCAGGGTGCGCACCACCGCGGTACGGCGCAGCCGCAGCCGCGCCAGGAGCAGGCGGAACAGCATCCGTTTGGCGAGTGCCCGCCCCGGTGTGCGCCCCTGCAACAGGATCTCGGGCCAGTGCACGTGAAAGACGTCGTACCGGCCGGTGAGCGCCCGGCGCCAGGTGAAGCCGAACACCTCGACGCTCGGGGCGAGGGCCCGGCTCAACTGCAGCAGGTAGGGATTCGTCGTGGCACGACCCTCCGGAAACGACTGGAGGACCCGCACTACGACGACCGCGTAGGTTCCGACGTGCGGGAACTGCGTCGACCGGTCTCATCGAAGGTGGTGCGCGGCACCCGGGTTGCCGTGACGCGGTTGGTGGTTCCCGGTGGGCGCGGCGCGGTGCCGGTCACCGGAGCGAGAGGACCGTAGTACACCTCGGCTCGCCGTTCGCGCACCTGGTTAAGCACGATGCCCAGGATGCGGGCGTTGACCGCTTCGAGCGACTCCAGGGTGGTGGCGAGCTGCTGGCGGGTGGTCGACTTGTAACGGGCGACGACGATGGCACCGTCGGTGAGGTGCGACAGGCCGAGGGCGTCGGTGGCCGGCAGCAGCGGCGGGGAATCGACCACGATGAAGTCGTAATCTTGCAGCAGGCGGTGCATAAGAGTCTTCATCGCGTCCGAACCGAGCAGTTGTCCGGGGTTGGGCGGCACGGCACCGGACGGCAGCACGTCGAGCCCGTCTGACCAGCGCACGATGGCATCGTCGGGACCGACGTCGCCGAGCAGCACCGTGGTGAGGCCCACGTCACCTTCGAGGTCGCACAGTTCGGCGATCGATGGGCGTCGCAGGTCGGCGTCGATCAGGAGTACTCGGGAGGACCGTTCCGCCATGGCTAGGGCCAGGTTGATCGCGGTCGTCGATTTGCCGTCGCGCGTGACCGCCGACGTGACCACGGCGCTGCGCGGTGGGCTGTCAACGTCGATGAATTCCAGGTTGGCCCGCACTCGGCGGTACGACTCGGCCATAGCGCTGTGCGGCATGACCCGCATGACCAGGCCGGCCGGATCGGTGCGTTTCTTGCGACCGACCTTGCCGAGCAGGGGATCAGAGGACACACGATCGAGATCCTTCTCGGAACTCACCCGGGTGTCGAACATCTCGCGGGCCAGGGCGTACAGCACACCGAGCACGAGCCCCACCAGCAACCCGGTGAGCACGATGAGCTGCGTGTTCGGTGCAAAGGGGCTGCCGGGAAGTTGGGCTGGCGATACGGTCTTGACGGTGATCGATGGCAGGTTGTCCGGCCCCTTGGGCGCCAGGTTTTCCACCGCTGTCGCGAGCGAATCGGAGACGGCGTCGGCGAGTTCCACGGCCTGCACCGCCGATCGGCTGGTGACGGTGATCTCGATGAACACCGTATTGAGAGGAGTGACTGCGGACACTCGGGAAGCGAGGGCCGGAGTGGAGATGTCCAGTCCGAGCCGGCTAATCACCGGGCCCAGCACCGTCGGCGTCGTGGCGAGTTGGGCATAGGACTCAACCAGGTTCTGCGTGAACGTCGATGTTTGCAGCAGCTCACTGGTGGTTTCCCCGCGGTCGCTCGTGACGAAAACGCTGTTGGTGGCCTGGTATTGGGCCGGGAGGGTGGCCGCGTAGCCCCAGGCCACAGCGCCGCCGAGGAGGCCCACGATGATGATGAGCAGCCACCGTCTCGTGATGGTCCTCAAATAGTCGATTGGTTCCACAGCATTCTCCGTCCGGTTGCGCCCACACTACAATCAAGCTGATCAAAACTCACCTCCGAACTCCTGAGGTAGCATCCCCAGTAGGGGGCACACGGCAGGACCCGGCTTGAGCCGAGCGGATGCGCGAATCAGGATCGGGCGACTCTGACACGACCCAGCGAGCTCATGTCCCGAAACCATTTGGCGAGGGCGAGTGCGAGATAGACCGTGTTGGCGACGAAGAGCAGGCTGTACAGGCCGAGAAAGGCCAGCGGGGCGCCGAGCAGCACGAAGGCCAGGCAGAGCACCCCATAATCGGTGGGCAGGCCGAGCAGGGACCGCACTACGGTGCGCGGAGCGGTGGAGAGCGGGGCGGCCTCAGCATGTTTGGCCTTGAGCAGATCGTTGAGAATCATCGCGAAGAACGACACAGCGGCTACGGCCGTGAACCCGATCGGCACGAGCAACCAGGCCGAATTCGTGAGCGGAAAGTGCGTGAACATGGTGATGAGCACCGCCAGGTGCAGGGTCGAGATCTTGATGGAGTCCACGACGTGGTCGAGCCATTCGCCCGACGGCGAGCCGCCACCGCGCAAACGAGCGACCTGGCCGTCGGCCGAGTCGAAGGCGTACCCGGTGGCCAGGAGCAGCCAGACGACGATTCCAAGCCACCAGCTTGGCTCACCGATCGCGAGCAGGCCGATGGCGCAGAACGTGAAGCCGGCGCTGATCGCGGTGACGTTGTTGGGGGTGAGGCCCAGCCGATAGGCGCCGGCCGCGAGATAACGGCCAACCCGGCGGTTGACGTAGACGGAGTACGGCGGCGCCCCACGCGCCGCCGTCTTCTGCGCCAACGACAAACGGCGCACGGTGTCAGAGTATGTTTCGGTCGACCGGATTGCCTGGGCTGAGGTGCTGGTCATAGTGTGATCCCCCTGGACGGTGAAGTGGATGGTTGCCGGTTGATGCTGTCGGGAAGGCTCCAGGTCGACTCTCCCGCTCGCCCGCTGCTTTGGCGATGGGTGCTGTAACCGACGGCCACGCGCCGGGCAAGATGTTCGTAACTGGCCGTGACGTCGTCCCAGTTGTAGAGCTCAGCGGCACGTCGTTGCAGGGCCGCGGCAACCTCGGCGACGCGGTCGGGGCTGAGCTCGGCGTCTTCGAGCAGGGCTCCCAGGGACTCGGCCCGCGAGAAGTAGGCACCGTCGGTACCGAGGACCTCACGATTGAAGACGACGTCCCAGGCGATGACCTTGGTACCGGCGCCCATGGCCCGCAAGAGTGATGGATTCGTTCCGCCGACCGAATGACCGTGCAGGTAGGTGCTGGCGTGCGTGTAGAGCTGATCGAGCTGGTCCTGGTCCCAGACGCTGCCGACCATGCGAATGCGGGAATCAGATGCCGCCAGGTCGCTGATGCGGGTGATGTGTTCGGCCGCGTACGGCGCAGAGCCGACGACGACAAGCGGCAAACGGGCCCCGCTCGCGCGGTATCCCTCCACGATGACATCGACGTGGTTTTCCGGTTCGAATCGGGCGACGACCAGATGGTAGCCGCCGGGTCGGAGTCCGAGTTCGGAGAGCCGATCGGTCGGAGTGTCGTGCAGAATTCGGGTGCCGTAGGAGATCAGCTCGGTCGGAATGGCAAATTCGTCCCGGTAATAGTCGACGATGCCCTGCGCGTCGGCGATGAGGGCATCCGCTTCACGCACGGACACTTCTTCGGCCCAGCGGTAGTAGCGGCGACCGGCGCCGCCCCATTTGTCGCGCTTCCATTCGAGTCCGTCGACGTGCACGACGCTGGGAATTCCGCGCAGCCGCAGCCACGGCACAAAAGGGGCATTGGCGGCGTTGAACACGAAAGCGACATCGGCCGGTCGGTGCAGGGTTGCGTGCAGCACCGAGAGCCCGGTGTGGCTCAGGGTCTCCAGTATCTTGTGGCGCAGTGCCGGCAGCTCGACGAGCTTCATGCCGAGATATTCCTTCGGCACCGGCTGAATCGTGCGGCGACAGTAGACGGTCACGTCGTGGCCCCGGTCGACGAGGCGGCGCCCGATCTCCTCGACGGCGGTTTCGAAGCCGCCGTAGGCTGCGGGCACTCCGCGGGTACCGATCATTGCGATGCTCAGACGCCGGCGGCTGGTGGGCGCACTGTGTTCGGTCCCCGCGGTCATGTCAATATGCCCCAACTGGTTGAATGACGGTCTTGAAGGTGCGCCAAATGATCATCAGGTCGCCGGCGAGCGACCAGTTCTCGACGTAATACAGGTCGAGGCGTACGCTGTCTTCCCAGCTGAGATTCGACCGTCCGTTGACCTGCCACATTCCGGTCAGCCCGGGCTTGATGTACAGGCGGCGGTGCACGTGCGTTTCGTAAACCTGGACCTCTTCTGGCAGGGGCGGGCGCGGTCCCACCAGGCTCATTTCGCCGACAAAAATGTTCCACAGCTGGGGCAGCTCGTCGAGCGAGTACTTGCGCAGCACGCGGCCGATCTTGGTGATCCGAGGGTCGTTGCGAATCTTGAACAGCACCCCGGAGGCTTCGTTCTGGTCGAGCAGCCCGGCCAGGTCGTCTTCCGCGGTCTGCACCATGGAGCGGAATTTGATTATGCGAAAGGTTTGTCCGTTGCGGCCGCAGCGTTCTTGTCGAAAGAGTACGGGGCCGGGGCTGTCCAGCTTGATGAGAACGGCGATCACCGCGAGCACGGGCAGCAGGAGCAGCAGGGCGCAGGCCGTAGTGACGATGTCGAGGGTGCGCTTGAGAGCATGGCGCCCTCCTTCGAACCGGGGAATTTCAACGTGGATCAGCGGCAGGCCGTCAACCGGGCGAAAGTGGATGCGGGGACCGGCGACATCCGTCAGCCGGCTGGAGAGAACCAGTTCTGCTGACGTTCCTTCGAGGTCCCAGCCGAGGTTGCGGATGTAGGAGCTGCCGCCGCTGGGCTGTCCGGCCACGATGACCGTGTCAACACCCATAGCCGCCGCCGCAGCGGCGACGTGTTCGAAATCGGACACGATCGGCACCCTTCGATCGCCCGCCGAGATCTCGTCACCGATGCCGTCTTCCAAGGCTGCGCCGACGATGTAATAGGCAGCGCCGGACTTGTTGTCGATTTGGCTGACGACATATTCCACATCGTCGCGGTTTCCGACGACGATTACCCGAGAGAGGTAGTGGCCGAATCGGCGCTGGTGCAGCAGCCACTTGCGCCACAGCCACCGTTCCAGAACCAGCGCGACGATGCCGAGGGGGAGCGCCAGAACGAAGTACAACCGGGCGATGTCGATGTTGAAGATCAGAAAAATGATGGCGAGTATGCCGAAGGTCACAGCGCTCGCGTTGATGACCTGCTTGTATTCACTCGCTCCGACGCCAATGACGCGGGAATCCCTGGTGTGAAAAAGTTCGAGGGTTATGAGCCAGGTCGCCACGATGAGCAAGGAAACGAGCCAGTAGTTGGCGCTGAACGATCCCGGCACGGCTGGAATGCCGGCAACGCCGAACCGAAAGACCAGCGCCACGCCGACAGCGAGAACGATGACGGCGACATCGGTCAGTCGCAGCTTTGTGCGGTACCGTCGGGCCCAGATCAGGCCGGAGGAGGGGGTGTCGACGGCCATGTCGGGACGCGCCGACACGGCCTCGTCGACGAGCCGCAGTTTCGGGGTACGCCCAAGCGGCGTGGACCGGGCAAAGGATGCGGGCGAATCTGATTCACTCATGCGTCGTTCCTCCTGCGGTCGAGCGGGAAAGCGGTGCCAGGTGCGGCCGGTGCAGTGAGGTGGAACGCGAGCTTGCCGGGGCGGTCGGGCAAATTGGATTCAATGTCACTTCTTCATTCCCTGCAGTCGGGTTTACAGGAACAGGCGGTCATAGTGACAAAGTGACGATGCTGGCACTTGTCGTTTGATGGAGCGTGGCGGGGGAACATGATTCTTTCTCAGCAACTTACTGGCAGAGACTACCCCGATTCAAGTCGGCGGCGCTGTAACCTCAATAGGGGTCAAAATCCCTTGTATTGGGGAGGTTGTAACGGCGTGCGCTGCGCCGGCGCGGCCGGGCCGCAGATCAACCCCGGTTTTACGGGCAGGAATTTGGCAATCGGTGCCGCAGGGCTGGGCGGATGGGGTAACCAAAACGCCCGATGGTGGGGGTCCTAGGCTGGTCTGAGCGCATCGATTGCCGGGAAGAGTTCACATGACCGTAAGAATTCCGAAATTCGCCGTTATTGACGGCCATAACGACCTCGCCTGGGCGTGCCGCGAGCATCGCAACTACTCGGTTGCCGGGCTGGACGACGAACACGAGTCGAGGCGCGGCCAGCTGCAAACCGATGTCCCGAAATTGCGTCGCGGAGGCGTGCAGGGCCAGTTCTGGTCGGTGTGGGTGCACACTGACCTCGAGGGCACCGACTCGGTGCAGGCCACGCTCGAGCAGATCGACTTCGTTCACCGGTTGATAGCGGCCTACCCCGACGATTTCGAGCGTGCCATGACCGCCGACGACGTGGAACGCGCCCAGCAAGGCGCAAAGATTGCGTCGCTCCTGGGAGTCGAGGGCGGCAACCAGATGAACAACTCGCTCGCGGTGCTCCGCGAGTATGCGCGGCTCGGTGTGCGCTACATGACCCTGACCTGGAACTCGACGACGGAATGGGCTGACGCGGCCGTCGACGACGCGACCCACAACGGCCTCAACGAGCGGGGCCGCGCCGTCATCGCAGAGATGAACCGCATCGGCATGATGGTCGACCTCTCGCATGTCTCCGCTGCCACGATGCAGGACGCCCTCGACGCCACAACGCTTCCGCTGCTGTTCAGTCATTCCTCGTGCTTCGCCCTCAATCCGCACCCGCGCAACGTGCCGGATGCGATTCTTCGGCAGCTCGCCGCCAACGACGGTGTGCAGATGATCGCCTTCGTTCCGGCGTTCATCTCGGCCGACTATCGGCGCTGGGAAGAAAACGGTTCGGTCGGTGACAAGCCGGTCGTGACTGTTGCGCAGGTTGCCGACCATGTGGAACACGCCCGAAACGTGGCCGGCATCGATCACATCGGTCTCGGCGGTGACTTCGACGGCTGCCCCGACATGCCGATCGGCCTCGCCGACGCGTCGGACTACCCGAACCTGTTCGCTGAGCTTCAGGGCCGAGGCTGGAGCGACACCGACCTCGCCAAGCTTGGCTCCCGGAACCTGCTCCGGGTACTCCGCGCCAACGACCCGGCTTACCGCGCCTTCGTCGCTTAAGCCGCGAGGGGAATCCCGGCGGGCGTTGTTATCGGGTGAACACGCTCCTCGATGCGATAAAAACTCTCGGGGACGCATTCTCGGTAGGCTGGGCGTGAGCACATGGGGGAGCGCGTGGTGACGAGTGAGTCGTTGGGGGCGGGCACGTCGGTGCCGCGTATTCTGTTGACCGCTGACGAGTTGCACCTCGTGCAGGATCATGTGCCGTCCCTGCGGTTGCCGCTGCGGTTTCGTCAGGACTGGACCGGTGATTTGGGCCTGGCTGAGGCTGCGGATCGGGCGCAGGCGGCGCTTTCCGGACTGGTCGCTAAGGGCCTTGTTGCAGCGGATGTCCCGCGCGCACCGATCCCGGCGAATCTGAGCGACTGGCTTCTTGAGTCGTTCATGGTTTTTTTGTCGCTGCACATGGTTCCGGCTTGGGTGGTCGAGGTGTCAGCGTGGACCCGAGAGTCGACGCTGCTGCTCGTCGCTTCGGCGCGCGGCGGGTTCGGGTCTACGCTCGCGCGGGCGCAGAGGGTTGAGATCAATGACGGGCGCGGATCGACCGGTGACCTGGCTGGCGTCGAGTTCGCGGTCGTGCCGTTTTCGCGCCTGGCCGACAAACTGTCCCTGGCCATCCCGTCCGGTGGAGAAGCCGGCGGCAACGGGCCGCTCGTGACGATGTCGCTCACGGACAGCCGAGGCGGCATCGAGGTTCTCCGCGCCCACGACCCGCTGCTGCTGGAGGAACTGTCTCGCCGAATCGGCGGCCCCGATGCTGTGCGGGCGCTTTCGGGCCTCGTCGGTGATCTTGACGCGGGGTTCGAGCTGCGGCTCGCGGCAGGACGGCCTTCCCGTTCGGATGCTGAATTATGTGCGTGGCGCCGCCGGTTGGCGCAGTGTGGACGTGCGGCTCCCGGCCGGAGACGATGGATTGCCGACGGCAGAGCAGGTGGTCGATTCTGCAACCATCACGATTGCCGCTGTGACGCACGCCGCTATTCGGGCGGAAGTCGCCTCCCTCTGTGCCGAAATCACCCTCGAGGAGATGGCTCATGAGTGACTTCACGGTCAGCGGCGGCACCAATACCTCCCCCCTTGTTGCGACCTTCGAGGATATGCGCACATTCTCAACCGAACTCGGTCTGGTGCAGGAGTACCTCGCGACGGAGAGCCTCCACACCGCGGCCTGTGCGGTCGGCGGTGACCTGCTTGAATCGGCGATCCTCTCACCCGCCACTTTTGCCGATGCCGAGACGAAGATTCTGCAGGCCGCAGCCGGGTATCTCGTGCAGAGTGCCCGGGTTGCGGTGCTGCACCTGTTCATCGACGGCGCCGTCGTCACCTATGAGACGGTGGATTCCGCGCTGGCCACGGCCGCAGATGGTCTGTACTTCGTGGGCGGGTTCGCGGTTGGCGTTGTCGTTGTTGCCGGGGCGACCGTCGTGGCCGGTGGGGCAACGCTCTACGCGGCCGGCGTCGAAGTGAGCTATCAGCTCGCCGAGGTGGCTGATTCGGCGGGGACCGCCGTGAATGCGATCGGCGATCAGGTGCAGCAGAACCCGTGGCTGCTGGCCACCGTGCTGGTGACGGGCGGTGCGGGCGCGCTCCTCGCACCCGGAGCGAGCGCATTTGCCTCAGCCTATTCACCAGCGGATGCTGCCACCGCTGCCAACCAGCAGCTCGCGGACGAGTTCGCGGCCCTGCTCGCCAGCGCCCCCGATTTGCCATCGATCCAGGCTTGGGCGGCCGAGCACACCGATTTCGTGCAGACGATCATTAAATTCGCTCCCGGGCTGCTCGCCGGAGCGACCTTCGCCGTCGGCCCGCTGGGCATCGTCGGAACGACCTCCCTGACCGGCGCACCCTGGCCACCGCTGGACTATGACCAGCTTTTGGAAGGCATCATTGTCGGCGGCGGCCGCTTCGGCGCCCTCGACGACGCTACCGGCCAGCCGACCGTGGCTTTCGTTACTTTCACCGATTCCAAGGGGGACCCGATACCACAGCTTGTACCGACCGACCTCGATACCTTGTTCCGCGGAGCCAACGAGATCGACACGAACGGGGACGCCCCCGCTGGCTCTCCCGAAGGTACTCCGGATGACTTCTCCGACATTCGCCTGGTGGAGCGAGTCGGAGTCGACGGAGTGAAGCACTGGATTGTCCAGATCCCCAGCACCCAGAACTGGGCTCTGGCACCCGGCACCGCCACGAACGACCTGCCGAGCGACCTGGCGTCGATGGCGCAACATCAGACCGTGCTCATGGCGGCCGTCAAGGAAGCCATGGAGCAGGCGGGTGTGAAACCCCACGATCCGGTCATGCTCGCCGGTTTCAGCCTCGGCGGAATCACCGCGGGCCTGATGAGCTCCGACCCCTGGATGAACCAGCACTACAACATCACCAATGTCGTCACCGCCGGTGCGTCGATCGGCAACTTCGACATTCCCTCCGACGTCAACGTGCTCTCCTTCGAACACACGGGGGACCTGGTCCCGGCAGGGGACGGGTCAGACAACCCCGCAACGACCAACCAGGCCACCGTGCACGCGGATCCCCCGGGGATGGGCGACAACACGGAACCCCACAACGCGGTGAAGTACGCGGTGACGGCGGGAGAGTTCCAGGGTTCGGGCGATCCGAATGCCGACGCGTTCACCGCTTCCGCGCGGGGCTTTTTCACTGGTGGCGAAGCAACCGTTCATGACTATGCAGCAACTCGATAAGGATCCAACTATGAGTATCCGAAAGCGTTGGACCTGCGCCACGATGGCGGTCCTGGTTATGGTGGGCGTGCTGAGCGGCTGTTCGATCCTGAAACCCGGCATGTCCACCGTCGCGCCGACCCCGACCGACGCGGCCGCCGGGATCAGCAGCGATGCCGCCGTCGTGCTCTTGAACGCTGTTCCCGGGCTGAGTGACGCCACTGTTCGAAGCTCAATCTCCGGCTTGTCAACAGCAACGATCATCGAGGTTTACGTCGATGACGAGGCCGCGATGACTGCCGAAGGGGTCCTTGACTATGTGCTGCGCGTTGGCTGGGCGACGTCCTTCGGCCGCCAGCCTGCAGAACTGACGTTGACCGTGCGCAGCAACGGCCAAACCCTCGACCTGCAAACGCAGGCGAATCTGCTCGCCGGGTTCGCGTACCCGCCCACTGCCGGGGTATACAGCGTCTATTTCAATGGTCCGGAATACTTGGGTGCCTGGCCGGGTGCGGTTCCCACCCTGTCGGCAGGTTAAGTCCGGGCAGGGCGCCGGCATCTGACGGGGCGGGAGTTGAAACCCGGCGACTGGTTTAGCGGCAAGCGCCCAGGGAACGCTGCACGTCGAGCCACTCCCGGGCACCGTCAACTGGCTGGTTTGGAACAGCCCGCACGATGTCCTCGGCGCGGGAAACGGTCTCGGGTGCGACGTCAACGCCGAACACCTGGAAAACGGAGACCTTGACGTTGTTGACTTGATCGGGGACGGAGGCGAGCACGGTCATGAAGCCGGTGACCGCGTTTTCCGCGACATCGTGAACGACCTTGACGGCGTTGCCGACGATCGAGCGTGCTTCATTCAGGCGCTCACCCGCCCACACCTGGGCTTGCTGGATGAGCGCCTTGACCTCGTCGACGGATCTAGCGTGGTTCGTCAGGGCATCCGCTGCCGTGTCGAGTGCGGCAGCAGATCGACCGAGCGCATCGGCCGCGACGCCGATTTCAGTGCGGAACGCGGTCGCAGCGACCGAGTTCCAGTTCATCGACTCGGCACGCGCCTTGATAGCCAGTGCGCGGGCCCGCATTTCATCACCTTGGGTGCGCAGGCGCGTCGAGTCAAGCCTGACGACAGACATGTCTCCATACATAGTTACCTCCAAACAGTGGCAGCCGCCGCTAAACGTCGAGTGCCAGGCAGCGAGGGGTTAGCGGGAGAGTCGAGCGGCGAGCTGTGCGTCGACCTCGGACAGTGTGGTCGCCGTGGTGCGCAGATAATTGGACAGCCCGTCGAGGCCGTTGATGGTGGCGCGGGCGCCGCTGGTGAACTGCTCGTAGGAAGAGTTGAAGGCGCCTGAGGACTTGTCGGTGACGAAACCAGAGCTCACGAGAGAAGCGATCAGGCTCTGCAACTCAGCAAGCTTGGAGTTGATGTCGTCGCGACCGACAACAAGGCGGTCGGCAGACGAATTAAGTTCCTGGTACGAGACGTTGATGTTGGCCATGTGACACTCCCCCATAAGAGCTGCATTGCGCAGGCAACCCAACGCTACCAGCCGGAAGTCCTGCTCGGCCAATGAATACCAGGTGTATGACCCACCGTTTCGAACAGCCGGAATAGCGCCCGCGACACGACACATGTGCCGCACCGTCAGGCGTCAAGCAGCGCACGTTGATTTCACGTGTGTCCAGAGTGTGGCCACCGCGAGAGAGCAGGCCGGCGCGGAGCCCGAAAATGGGCATAAAAAAGGCCACTCCCCGAGTTCCTCACGAGTGAGTTTCTAGGGAGTGGCGGTGGTGGCCCCGACCGGCGTCGATCCGGTGACCTTTCGATTTTCAGTCGAACGCTCTACCAACTGAGCTACAGGGCCCCAAAGCTGCGTCAAAAACGCCTCTTCTAAGGAAAAAGCCCTTCCTTTCGAAAGGGCTATTACCTTTGCGACCCTGACCGGACTTGAACCGGCGACCTCCGCCGTGACAGGGCGGCGCGCTAACCAACTGCGCTACAGGGCCTCGATGTAAAGATATGAATCTGTGTGCGAGGCACTTGATAAGACTATTCTATTTCTTTGCTACTTTTTCATGCACGTGCAGTTTGCGTAGCCCCAACGGGATTCGAACCCGTGTTAACGCCGTGAAAGGGCGCCGTCCTAGGCCGCTAAACGATGGGGCCGTGAGCCACAAAGTTCATGGCTGCCGAAGAGTAAGCATACGGTCTTGTGCGGCTGTGGCCAAATCGGCGCGCGCGGCATCCGCTCAAACGGTGAACATTTTGCCGACCCAGTTCGCACCGCGCCCGCAAATGGGCGGGCCAGCGGCTATTTCGCGGGTTAGATTCGCCGGTAAGACTGGGCGAATCGTGCCCGCCTTGTTACTCTGAAGAGTCTGCCTCGGCGCACGTGGCGACTGCTATAAGCCTGTTGGGAAACAATGATTCGTATGAGAACTGTGACCGGCCGCGGAACTGACGAGGCCGCCCGCCGTTTGCGTGTGACCAATCGGTGGCCCCGGCACACCCTGGCGCTGACCAGCATCCTGGCGGCGCTAACCTTGCTGGTCACCCTCGTGAGCCCCGCAGCCCCGGCCAGCGCCGTCGACTACCCGTCCTGGCAGGACCTGCAAAACGCCAAGGCGAACACCGCCTCAGCCGCCGCGCAGGTGACCGCAATCGAGAGCCTCATCGCCGGCCTGCAGGTGCAGGTGCAGCAGACCCAGGCCGCCGCGGAGAAAAGCGCGAGCGAACTCGAGGTCGCGCAGCAAGAGTTCGATGACGCCACCCGCCGCGCCGAAGACATCCAGACCCAGGCCGATACCAGCAAGGCCACAGCGGATGCCGCCACCAAGCAGGCCGGGCAGCTCGCCGCCCAGCTCTACCGCACCGGCGGCACCGACCTGAGCGTGAACCTGTTCCTCGAGGGGGAGGGTGACGGCGCCGACGCCGACCTGCTGCTCGCGAAACTGGGCAACATGAGCAAGCTGGTCGAGCGCAGCTCCGACGTCTACGAATCGGCGCAGTCCGCCACCAACAACGCCCAGTCGCTCGGGGACCAGGCCAAGATCGCTCAGACCGAGCGCGAAACCCTGCGGGTCGCCGCCGAGGCTGCGCTCGCCGCCGCCCAGGCCGCCGCCGAGGCAGCGGCGAACGCCCTCGCCGAGTCCGAAGCCAAGGGCATCGAGCTGGAGCAGCAGCTGCAGTTCATGCGCGACGCCCAAGCGACGACGTCGGCCGGGTATGAAGCCGGCGTTGCGGAACGTGCCCGGCTCGAAGCGATCCGCGTCGCCGCTGAGGCTGCGGCGGCTCGGGCAGCTGCCGCGGCGGCCGCTGCGAGCGGCGGCGGTGGCTCCGGCGGGTCGGTGAGCATGTCCGGTTGGGGCGTTCCGGCCAGCGGACGCATCACCGGCGGCTACGGCCCTCGCTCGACAATTTGCGGTAGCGGCGGCCAGTGCAGCGGAAGCTTCCACTACGCCACCGACCTCGGCACCGGTTGTGGCGCACCCATCTATGCCGCCCACGCCGGCGTCGTGACTTGGGCGGGAGTGCTCGGTACCTACGGCAACTTTGTGAAGATCAGCCACGGCGACAACGTGTCAACGGGGTACGCGCACATCCGAAACGGCGGCTACAACGTGCGCGTCGGCCAATCGGTCTCCGCCGGCCAGCTGATCGCCAGTTCCGGCGATACTGGGGCCGCCAACGGCTGCCACCTGCACTTCGAAGTCTGGATTGGCGGAAACCGCATCAATCCCGTTCCATTCATGGCCGATCGGGGAGCATCACTTGGCTAAGCGCACCACAACCGTACCGAGCACCACTAACGTACCGAGCACCACCAAAACCGCGCGCGCACGAGTGCGCACGACGTCAAAACGGTTGCTTTCCGCCGTGGCAATCGGGGCGGTGTCGGCGGTGACAGCATCCGTTGCCGCCGCCGGCGGGGCTGCCTTCGCCGCGCCCGACTACCCGAGCTGGAACGACGTCGAGAAGGCCAAGCAAAACGAGTCGACCAAGCAGGCCGAAATTGCGACCCTCGGCGCGCTGCTCGACGGGCTGGCAGCCCAAGCAGCGAAGGCCGTTACGACCGCCCAGATTGCGGCCGAGGCCTACCGCGTGACACAGGACGCCCTGGATGCCGCCACCGCGCGAGAAACCAGCCTCAAGGACCAGGCTGAAACGGCTGAGGCCACCGCCGCGACGTCGAAAATGCGCGCGGGCCTGATCGCCGCTCACCTCGCCAAGTCCGGTGCCAGCGGCCTGTCACTCAATTTGTTCTTGAACGGCAACAGCGCTGATGACCTGCTCAGCCAGCTCGGCACGGCCAGCAAGCTCAGCGAGCAGTCGGAGCAGATCTACACCGAGGCCGTGGAGGACAAGAACGCGGCCGAGTCCCTGGGCGCGCAGGCCGTATCGGCCACCGAGGAACGCGAACGCCTCTCCGAAGAGTCCAAGACCACCTTCGACGCCGCGACGGCGAGCTCGACGGCAGCCGAGGCCGCGTACGAGACCCAGCAACGCAAGTCGAGCGAGCTGTTCGAGCAGCTCGCCCTGCTCAAAGACACCACGGCCGAGGCCGAACGCAGCTTTCACGCGGGCGAAGACGCTGCTGCTGCCGCTTCCGCGTTCGCGCAGGCGCAGGCATCCGCTGCAGCGGTAGCGGCTGCTGCGGCAGCGCAGGCCGTGCGGGATGCCGCCGCCGGGTCCGGGTCCGGTTCCGGTTCGGGGTCGGGTTCGGGATCGGGTTCCGGGTCGGTCACCCCCGCCGCGCCCGTCACGCCCGCTGCGCCCGTCACGCCCGCTGCGCAGCCAGCGCCCTCCGCTCCGGTTGCCGCTCCCAACGCGAGCATCGTCGACACGGCACTCGCGTTCGCCCGCAACCAGCTCGGCGACCGCTACGTCTTCGGCGGCTCCGGCCCCGACGCGTGGGACTGCTCCGGTCTGACCAAAGCCGCGTACGCGGCGGCCGGCGTCTACATCGGTACCCACTCGGCCACAAACCAGTACAACACCATGGCCAAGCAGGGCAAGCTCGTCTCCTTCGCCCAGGTGCAGGTCGGCGACCTGGTGTTCTGGGGCAGCCCGGGTAACTATTACCACGTGGCGATCTACGTGGGCAACGGCCAGGTCCTCGAAGCCCCGAACCCGTCTTCCCGCGTGCGAGTGCACAGCATCTGGTCGTCCTGGGCCGTCGCGCCCTACGTCGGCCGTCCGGCCGCCTGACGCCCGCCGCTCATACCCTGACGTCGCTACTTGGTGGCTAATTCAGGAGATCGTTCCAGGATTAGGTGCGGCCCCGCAGACCAGTGCGATCAACATCGAACATCCCGGCAGATTTCCTGAATTAGCCCCCGCAAGGGGCCCGCAGGCAGAACGAAGGCCCTCTGGTCGACCAGGGGGCCTTCGTCGATGTGAGGGTTAGTGACCCTCTTCGGCGAGCTTGGCAATGCCGTCGACGACGATCTGGTTGGCTTCAGCGGCGTCGCCCCAGCCCTCCGTCTTGACCCACTTGTTCGGTTCGAGGTCCTTGTAGTGCTCGAAGAAGTGCTCGATTTCCTTGCGGGTGTACTCCGGAATGTCGAGGACATCCTGGATGTGGTCCCAGCGCGGGTCGCCGGCCGGAACAGCGATGACCTTGGCGTCGGAGCCGCCGTCATCGGTCATGTTGAACACTCCGACGGGACGCACGGAGACTCCGACGCCCGGAAAGAGCGGATAGTCGAGCAGTACGAGAACGTCGACGGGGTCGCCGTCGAGGCCGAGCGTGTTCTCGAAGTAGCCGTAGTCGGTGGGGTACATGAAGCTCGTGTAGAGCACTCGGTCGAGATACACCCGACCGGTTTCGTGGTCTACCTCATACTTGTTGCGGCTCCCGCGAGGGATTTCGATGACTGCGTCGTATTCGGCCATGGCTGTGTTTCTCCCTTGATCTAAGTCTGCGGATAACGTTACTGGATGGAATCCTCCCGCCGCCCGCGCCTCACCCCGGCCATCGCCGATATTCGTCGGGCCGTGCGCGCACTCCTGCCGGCCCAAGGGCTCGTGTTGGTGGGCCTGAGCGGTGGCGCTGATTCGCTCGCCCTCGCCGCCGCGACAGCCTTCGAAGCGGGGCGGGCGGGCATCCGTGCCGGAGCGGTGATCGTCGACCACAACCTGCAACCCGGTTCAGCGGATGTTGCGGCGCGGGCTGCACACACCGCCCGCCAGCTCGGCCTCGACCCGGTGCTCGTTCTGGGAGTGAGCGTCGTCGACGACGGAACCGGGCCGGAAGCTGCGGCACGAACGAGCCGCTACGCGGCGTTCGATGTCGCGCTCACACAGACCGGGGCGAGCGGGGTGCTGCTCGGCCATACCCTCGATGACCAAGCCGAAACCGTGCTGCTCGGCCTTGCTCGCGGCTCCGGACCGACCAGTTTGCGGGGGATGGCGGCGCGAACCGGGCTGATCCTGCGACCCTTGCTGGGCATCCGTCGCGCGGCAACCCGGCAATTCTGCGCCGACGCCGGCCTCGAACCCTGGAGCGACCCGCAGAATTTCGACCCGCGCTATTCCCGCGTGCGGGTACGGCAAACGGTACTGCCGATGCTCGAGAGTGAGCTCGGCCCCGGCGTCGGTCTGGCGCTCGCCCGCACCTCCGAAGCCCTGCGGGAGGATTCCGACGCGCTCGACGAGCTTGCGCGCACTGTGCTGCGCGCGCACTGGGCTGATCGGCGAATAGCGGCGGCCGTGCTCGCAGCGCACCCTGCCGCAATACGGCAGCGGGTGATTCGCTTCGCCGTCGAGGAAGTGTGCGGGGTGTGGCTGGATCGGGGGCAGGCCCTCGCCGTGGCGGCGCTCGTGACGAATTGGCATGGACAGGGGGCGCTCAGCCTGCCAGGCATTAGAGTTATACGGCAGGGTGGAAGTTTGATTTTTTCCGTTCCTGGACCCACCTGACACAAAGGACTGCTCTCTCCACATGGAACCTCGCGACATTGACGGCGACCTCACCGAGATCCTGATCAGCGAAGAGCAGATTCGAGCTCGCCTGGCCGAAATGTCCCGCCAGATCGAGGTCGACTACGCGGGTACCGATCTGTTGCTGGTCGGCGTGCTCAAGGGCGCGGTCATGGTCATGGCCGATCTGGCGCGCGAACTGCACCACCCGGTCACCATGGACTGGATGGCCGTCAGTTCCTACGGTTCCGGAACCCAGTCGAGCGGCGTTGTGCGCATTCTCAAGGACCTCGACACCGACCTGTCCGGCCGCAACGTGCTCATCGTGGAGGACATCATCGACTCCGGCCTGACCCTGTCGTGGCTGCTGGCGAACCTGAAAACGCGTGGTCCGGCATCCATTGAAATCTGCGCGCTGCTACGCAAGCCCGACGCCGCGCGCGTCGACATCGATGTGAAATATGTGGGCTTCAACATTCCGAACCAATTCGTGGTGGGCTACGGCCTCGACTACGACGAGAAGTACCGCAACCTGCGCTCGGTGGGCATTCTGGCCCCGCACGTCTACTCCACGGTCGCCGCAGCCGCTCTCTAGGCGTACCGCGACCCGCGCCTGAGTTCTCCTTTGGGCGAACACACGGCATTCCTTTGTAATCGAGCGCTAGCCTGAGGTCACCATGAACGTCAAGAAGCTACTCCGCGGCCCGATTCTCTATATTGTGCTCGCCGTCATCGCCGTTTGGGTGGGGTCAAGCCTCATTACCATGAGCGGATTTCGCGAGGTCAGCACGCAGGAGGGTCTCGGCTACCTGAAATCCGGCAATGTCGCCGAGGCCACTATCGTCGACGGCGAACAGCGGGTCGACCTCACGCTGACCAAGGCCAGCGGGGACCTCGGAACCCAGGTGCAGTTCTACTACGTCGCACCGCGCGGCGAGGAGATCATTACCGCCGTCACCGCCGCCAACCCGAAGGACGGCTTCACCGACGAGGTGCCACAGGCCAACTGGGTGCTGGGCGTGCTTAGTTTTCTGCTGCCCGTACTGCTGATCGGTGCCTTCTTCTGGCTCATGATCTCGATGCAGGGCGGCGGCAGCAAGGTCATGAAGTTCGGCAAGTCCAAAGCCAAACTGGTCTCCAAGGAAAGCCCGCAGGTCACCTTTGCCGACGTCGCCGGTGCCGACGAAGCCATCGAAGAGCTCGAAGAGATCAAGGACTTCCTCAAGGAGCCGGCTAAATTTCAGGCGGTCGGTGCCCGCATTCCCAAGGGCGTACTGCTGTACGGCCCGCCCGGAACCGGTAAAACCCTCCTCGCTCGCGCGGTCGCCGGCGAGGCCAACGTGCCGTTCTACGCCATCAGCGGCTCCGACTTCGTCGAGATGTTTGTCGGTGTCGGTGCCAGCCGAGTGCGAGACCTGTTCAGCCAGGCCAAGGAAAATGCTCCGGCCATCATCTTCATCGACGAGATCGATGCCGTCGGCCGTCACCGTGGTGCCGGCATGGGCGGCGGCCACGACGAACGTGAGCAGACCCTCAACCAGCTGCTGGTCGAGATGGACGGCTTCGACGTCAAGGCCAACGTCATCCTCATCGCCGCCACCAACCGCCCGGACATCCTCGACCCCGCCCTGCTCCGCCCTGGCCGGTTCGACCGGCAGATCGGCGTCGACGCACCCGACATGCTCGGTCGCAAACGCATCCTCGAGGTGCACTCCAAGGGCAAGCCGATGGCCGACGGTGTGGACCTCGAGGTGCTCGCGCGTAAGACGCCCGGCTTCACCGGTGCTGATCTGGCGAACGTGCTCAACGAGGCGGCGTTGCTGACCGCGCGGTCCAACGCCCAGCTCATCGACAACCGCGCCCTCGACGAGGCCGTCGACCGGGTCATGGCCGGACCGCAGCGCCGCACCCGCGTCATGCGTGACAAGGAAAAGCTCATCACCGCGTACCACGAGGGTGGCCACGCCCTGGTCGCCACCGCGATGAATTTCACCGACCCGGTGACCAAGATCACCATCCTGCCGCGCGGCCGCGCCCTCGGCTACACGATGGTCATGCCGCTCGAAGACCGCTACTCGGTCACCCGCAACGAACTGCTCGACCAGCTCGCCTACGCCATGGGCGGCCGCGTCGCTGAAGAGATCATCTTTCACGACCCGACCAGCGGCGCGTCCAACGACATCGAGAAAGCAACGGCGACTGCCCGCAAGATGGTCACCGAGTTCGGCATGAGCGCGGTCGTCGGCCCGCTCAAGCTGGGCCAGGGATCGGGCGAAGTCTTCCTCGGTCGTGACATGGGACACCAGCGCGACTACTCGGAGCGCGTCGCCGAAAGCGTCGACCGCGAGGTGCGCCAGCTGCTCGAAGACGCTCACGACGAGGCCTACGAGGTGCTGATCAAGAACCGTGCGATCCTCGACAGCCTCGCGGCGGCCCTGCTCGAGCACGAAACGCTCGACCAGACCGCCCTCGCCGAGATCTTCGCCAGCGTGGAGAAACTCCCGCCACGACCGCAATGGCTTTCAAGTGACAAGCGCCCCGTCTCGGACGTACCGCCGATCGCCATGCCGGCGCCGAAGGCTCCCATCGACGGTGCCGCCGTTGACGGTGGCATCTCCAGCGGTGACGCCGTCCCTGCCAAACCGAAGCGCGCGCCGGCCCGCAACCCCCGCCCCGCGACCGCCTAGGCGCCCGTGGCAGTGGATAGGGCGCGCATTCAGGCGGCCGTCGCCGAGATTCTCGCTGCGATCGGTGAGGACCCGACACGGGCCGGCCTGGAGAGCACCCCACGGCGGGTAGCGGATGCCTACGCCGAGTTCTTCGCCGGCCTCGACCAGAACCCACAAGACCACCTGAAGGACTTCGTTCCGGTCGACGGCAGTACCGGCGAGCTCGTGCTGCTGCGCGATATCGCCTTTCGTTCGGTCTGCGAACACCACCTGCTGCCGTTTCTCGGCATCGCCCACGTGGCCTACCTGCCCAGGGGCCGGGTCGTCGGCCTCGGCCGACTGCCCGCCGTCGTGGAGACCCTCGCCGCTCGGCCGCAGCTGCAGGAGCGACTCACCGAGGAGATCGCCGATGCCCTGCACGAAGGCCTCGACCCGCTCGGCGTGCTCGTCGTGCTCGACGCCGTGCACGGCTGCGTCGGCACCCGCGGACCGCGCCAGACCGCGAGCTCGACGGTGACCATGGCCACGCGTGGAGCGCTGACCGATCCGACGGCCCGCGCCGAGATCATCGCGCTGATTTCTGCCGGCGGATGACGCTCATCATGGGCGTGCTCAATGTCACCCCGGACTCCTTCAGTGACGGCGGCCGGTGGGCGTCAACGGATGCCGCCATCGAGCACGGTCTGCTGCTGCACGCCCAGGGTGCCGACCTCATCGACGTGGGCGGCGAGTCCACCCGGCCCGGAGCCGCCCGTGTTTCACCGGAACAAGAGCAGCGACGCATCATTCCGGTGGTCACCGAGCTCGCCCGGCAGGGCCTGCGGCTGAGCATCGACACCTTCAACTCTGCCACCGCCCGTGCCGCGGCGACGGCGGGCGCGAGCGTGATCAATGACGTGTCCGGTGGTCTCGCCGACCCCGGCATGGGGGCCGTTGCGGCGGAGACCGGCCTCACCTACGTGGCCATGCACTGGCGCGCACACGCGCAGCAGATGGACACCCTCGCCGACTACGGCGACGTTGTCACCGACGTCATCGCCGAACTGCGCACCCGCGTCGACGCGCTGACCCGCGCCGGAGTGGGCAGGGAACGGATCGTGCTCGACCCCGGACTCGGATTCTCGAAGAAGACCGAACACAACTGGCAGCTCCTGGCCCGGCTCGACGCCTTCGCTGAACTCGGCCTGCCGGTCATGGTCGGCGCTTCACGCAAACGCTTCCTCGCCGGGGTGCTGCCAAACGGTGCTGCTCTGCCTGACCGCGACCTGCCCACCGCCGTGGTCAGCGTGCTCGCCGCTCAGGCCGGCGCCTGGGCGGTGCGGGTGCACGACGTCGCGGCGACCCGCACCGCACTGAACGTGCTGGCCAGCGTGCAGCGGTCGACGCCGCACCGTGCGCAGGGATTGCCGCACAGCGCTGTGCGTCCGTCACAATGGACCCATGACTGATTCGATCACCCTCACCGGCCTGCGGGTGAACGCCCACCACGGCGTCTACGACTTTGAGAAAGAAAACGGTCAGGACTTCGTCATCGACGTGACTGTCTGGCTGGATTTGCTGGCCGCAGCGGCCAGCGATGACGTGACCCAGACCATCCACTATGGCGAACTCGCCGAAGAGGTCACCGACGCGGCCCGGCACAACCCGGTCGACCTCATTGAAACCGTCGCCGAGCGCATCGCGGCCGTCGTGCTGGCGCACCCGCCGGCGTTGCGCGTGCAGGTCACGGTGCACAAACCGCAAGCTCCCATCTCGGTGCCGTTCACCGACGTGGCCGTGCAGATCACCCGGTCTCGGTCATGATCGGGAGCATCGAGCGAGTGGTCCTGGCCCTCGGCAGTAATCTCGGCGACCGGGCGGCCACGCTCACCCGGGCCGCGGCGGACATCAGCGAACTCCCCGGTGCCACCCTCGTTGCCGTCTCGCCCGTGTATGAATCTGCGGCCGTGAAACCGGGCGGCGTCGACGAGAGTGCGCCCCGATACTTCAACGCCGTGCTGACCATCGGCTATAGCGGCGACCCGTACGCCCTGCTCGACGCCGTCAATCTCATCGAGGCCCGGCACGGCCGGGTGCGCGCCGAACGGTGGGGGGACCGAACGCTTGACATCGACCTCATCGTGTTCGGCGAGCTGCGTATCGACGATGATCGCCTCATCCTGCCGCACCCGCGCGCGGCGGAACGTGACTTCGTATTGGCCCCGTGGCTCGACCTCGACGCGGCGGCCGTCATCCCCGGCCGTGGGCTGGTTCGGGATCTGCTCGCCGCCACCGGCATCACGGTGCGCCGGGTAGCGGATGCCTCAGCCGCTGAATCCGCGCCGGCACCGGGAGCCGGGCGGTGAAGCGTTCACACGCGACCGGACTGCTCGCCGCGGTGCTGATCGGTCTCGTGATCGGCTTTCTGCTCGAGATCGCCTTCGCGGCATCGGGCGCTCCGATCGTCGTTCCGCCGGTGACCCTGCCGTTGACGCTGATTTTGCTGGGCGCGGTCGTCGTGAGCCTGGCCTGGCAGGTGCGCCAGGGTACCCGTCGCAGGGCGCTGCGCCGCATCGACCCGTTCTGGGCCATGCGGGTGGCCGTGCTGTCGAAGGCCACGTCGTTGTCGGCGTCGCTGCTGCTGGGAGCCGCTCTGGGCCTCGTTCTGTACATTCTCACCCGTTCGGTGGTACCGGCAGTCCTATCGTTGTGGCTCGCGATCGGCACGGCGATCGGCGCAGCGCTCATGCTCACGGCCGGCCTTGTGGCCGAACACTTCTGTACCCTGCCGCCCGACGATGACACCAATGGCGATACCGATGACTCCGGAGGTACCCGTGCCTGACCTGCCCGACGTAAACCAGCCTGGTGCGCTGCCGCCCGTTCCACACGACGTGGCCGAATCGGCCGATAGGCCCGAACCGTCGGCGCGGCTCGAACTGCCCGAGACGGGCGACTGGATGCGCGTCTCCCCGAAGTATGTACTGGTCGAGATCGTCGGCACCATCGTGAACGCCGTTGTCGTGTGCGGCGGAGCGAGCCTGCTCTGGTTGTTGCTCGACCAGACCTGGGCCCTGTGGGTCGGCATAGCCGTGCTGGTCGCGTCGATCATCAATCTCGTGTTCGAGCCGCGTCGGGTGCGCTCCATCGGGTATCTGCTGCGGGGCGATGACCTGCTGTTTCGCCGCGGCATCCTCTTTCAACGTTTCGTCGCGGTGCCGTACGGGCGGATGCAGCTCATCGACATCACCCGTGGCCCGATCGCCCGGTGGCTCGGGCTGGCCGACCTCAAGTTCGTGACGGCCGCGGCCACCGCCGGGGTCTCGATTCCCGGGCTGGCCGAAGCCGACGCCGAGAGCCTGCGCGACCGGCTGGTGGAACTCGCGGAGAGCCGCCGGGCCGGCCTGTGAGCGAGCCAGCCGCTCCGATTCCGGCCCCCCTGGCGGCGCCGCGCACCGACCTCACCGACGGGGAATGGCACCGCCTGCACCCCTCGACGCCGGTTTTGCGGGGTGGCATTTTTATGGTGGCCATCATCGGCTTCATCATCGCCAACCTGCGCGAACGACTCGTCGACCTGTTCCTGGGTGAGGAGAACTATCGGGGCGATCCGATCGACGCGATCTACGAGCGCGGAGCCGCCGGTTGGGCCCTGCTGATCGTCGCCGGGGTGCTTCTGGTCATCATCGGGGTGTTCTACCTGTCCTGGCGCATGCACACCTTTCGGGTGACCGGAGAGATCGTCGAAGTGCGCAGCGGCGTGGTCTTTCGCAGCAACCGCAAGGCCCGTCTCGACCGGGTGCAGGGTGTCAATCTGGCCCGGCCGCTGATCGCCCGCCTGTTCGGTGCGGCCCGGCTGGAGATCACGGTCGCCGGACAAGACGGCAACGTACAGCTCGCCTATCTCGGCTCGAAACTAGCGGATGACCTGCGCCGCGACATCCTGCACCTTGCCTCCGGTCTGTGGCAGGCACGGCAGCCGGCCGACCTGCCCGGTGTGCCGGCGGCAGCCGCACCCACCCCGATCGTGCCGGCCACCGCGCCGCCCGCGCACACGGCCCTCGGTGACTTCGCGACCGCGCGCTACAACGAATTTCGGGCTCCGGAGCTCGACCCCGATGCGGCCCCGCCCGAATCGGTCGTGCGCATTCCGCCGGGGCGCCTGATCGGATCGGTTGTGCTCAGCGGCTTCACCGTCTTTCTCCTTCTGGCCGGCGTCGGTCTCATCGTCAGCGTGGTCGCCGGGAGCAGCGGCTGGGTGCTCGTGGCGGTGCTGCCTGGGCTCCTCGGCAGTGTCGGTTACTACTTCTCCCGCATCACCAAGACGTTGCGGTTCAGCATCGCGGGCACCCCCGACGGTGTGCGGGTCGGCTTCGGTCTGCTGTCCACGAGCAGTCAGACCTTGCCGCCCGGCCGCATCCACGCCATCAAGGTGTCACAGCCCATTCTCTGGCGTCGGTTCGGCTGGTGGCAGGTCAGCATCAACACGGCGGGCCAGGCCGCCGGCCGCAGCAGCGCCCCCGCGACCAGCGCCAACATCCTGCCGGTCGGCACCCTTGCCGACGTCGAGAAGGTACTCCAACTGGCGCTGCCCGGCTTCGACACCGACACTCAACGCGCCCTGGTCGAGAACGGACTGCTCGGCGGTCACAAACGTGACGCCGCGCTCGCCGATTTCTACAGTAATGCCCCCGCCCGTGCCGCCTGGCTGCGCCCATTCTCGTGGTGGCGCACCGGCTGGGCAGTCTCGGATCAGGTCGCCGTGATTCGCCGCGGCGTGCTTTCCCGCGACCTCATTCTCGTGCCCCTCGCGCGAATGCAGGGCGTGCGCATCAGCCAGGGACCCGTGCGAAGGCGCCTACGCCTCGCGTCGGCAGACCTGCACACGGTTGCCGGGCCGGTCAGTGCCTCACTGCCCGTCATCGACGTCGATGAAGCACTGGTTCTCTTCGAGTGGATGTCCACGGGAGCCGTACGGTCGGCGCTCGCCGACACTACCCACCAGTGGAGCCGCGCGGGCAAACCCTCGCCAGCCCGGGAAGCAGCGGAATGAACGACAAGCCCGGACGCCTCGGCGTCGGCATCATCGGCGCCGGTCACGTCGGCCCCATTCTTGGAGCGGCCCTCGCGGGCGCTGGCCACGCGATCGTCGGCATCTCCGCGATCTCGCAGGCCAGCCGCGACCGCGCCGAAGCGATCCTGCCGCTCGTGCCCATCCTCACCGTGCCCGAGGTCGTCGAACGAAGCGAACTGGTCATCATCGCGGTGCCGGACGCCCACCTGGCGCGCCTCGTGCAGGGCCTCGCCGCGACGAACACCTGGCAGCCCGGCCAGATCGTGCTGCACACCTCGGCCCGCTTCGGCACCGCCGTGCTCGCGCCGGCGCAGGCGGCCGGCGCCATTCCGCTCGCCATTCACCCGGCGATGTCCTTCACCGGAACCAGCCTCGACCTGGCCCGTCTCGCCGACAGCTACTTCGCGGTGACCGCACCCGGCCCGGTGTTGCCGATCGGGCAGGCGCTCGCCGTGGAGATGGGCGGCGAACCGCTCATCATCGCCGAGGCCGACCGTGCCAGCTACGCCGAAGCGATCCAGATCGCCACCGCCTTCTCCACGTCGATCGTCGAGCAGGCCACGCGGCTGCTCGCCGGAATCGGTCTCGAACATCCAGGGGCTATTCTTGGTCCGCTGCTGCGCTCCGCGATGGAGAACGCCCTCGGGCGCACGAGCCCCGAACGACTCGACCTGGCGGGCTTCGATGAAATCGAGCAGCGGCAGCATCCGTTTGACGACGACAGGTCGCGCGAATGACTACGCCAGAAATGATCGGCTCCATCGCCGAGCTGCATGACCGTCTCGGCCAGGCGCGCGACCGCGCGGCACTGACCGGCGGTGACACGCGCATCGTGTTGGTGCCGACCATGGGGGCGCTGCACGCCGGCCACCTCGAGCTCGTGCGACGGGCGCACACCCTCGGCGACATCGTGGTGGTGTCGATCTTCGTCAACCCCCTGCAATTCGGCGCCGGCGAAGACCTCGACAGCTACCCGCGCACCCTCAAGGCCGACCTGGCCGCGCTCGAGGCCGAGAACGTGGCGTTCGTGTTCGCGCCGAGCGCCCGCGAGATGTATCCGGGCGGCACGAACGATACCCGGGTGACCGCCGGAACGGTCGGCTCACTCTATGAGGGAGCCGCGCGGCCCGGCCACTTCGACGGCATGCTCACCGTCGTGGCGAAACTGCTGGGCATCGTGACGCCGGATGCCGCGGTGTTCGGCCAAAAAGACGGCCAGCAGGCTTTTCTGGTGCAACGCATGGTCGCCGATCTCAATGTGCGCACCACCATCGAGGTTGTCGATACCGTGCGCGAACCCAGCGGACTGGCCCTGTCCAGCCGCAACCGGTACCTCGACGACGTGCAGCACACGGCAGCGCAGGCGCTGTTCGCCGGGCTCAACGCTGCCGTAGCGGAGGCGCAGGCCGGCCCTGGTGCAGCGCTCACCGCAGCGCGTGCGCGCATTGCCGCCCAGCCGCTGGTTAAACTGGACTATCTCGTGATCGTGCACCCGGAGACTTTCCTCTCGGTGCCCTACGACTATCGCGGGCCGGCGCGCATGCTCGTGGCCGCGCGGGTCGGCACCACCCGACTGATCGACAACGTGTCGATCCGTCTCGGGTGAGGCGTGGCATCCGCTTTATTGTGAACTGACAGCACCAACGGAGAACCAGATGAGCCAGAACACCCCGCCCACCTCGACCGATGACGCCGAGGGCTTCTCCGACGCGGAGATGAACGAGCAGAAGGCCGTACGCCTCGGCAAGCGTGACCGCCTGAATGCGACCGCCGCGAGCCCGGCCGGCGGCGCCTACCCGGTGTCAGTGCCCGTCACGCACACCATTCCGGCGGTGCGCGCCGAATTTGGCGACCTTCAAGCGGATGCCGTCACCGGCGTCACCGTGGGACTGGCCGGACGCATCGTGCACCTGCGCAACACCGGCAAGCTGTGCTTCGCGAGCCTGCAGTCGGGTGACGGCACCCGCATCCAGGCCATGGTCTCGCTCGCCGCCGTCGGCGACGAGTCCCTCGCCGCCTGGAAGGACCTCGTCGACCTCGGCGACCACCTGTTCGTCACCGGCGAGGTCATCTCCAGCCGTCGCGGCGAGCTGTCGATCATGGTCACCGACTGGCAGGTCGCCGCGAAGGCGCTGCTGCCGCTGCCCAACCTGCACTCCGAGCTCAGCGAGGAGACCCGGGTACGCAGCCGCTACCTCGACCTGATCAGCCGCGAGCAGGCCCGCACCAACGTGCTGTCCCGTTCCAGGGCCGTCGCGAGCCTGCGCAAAACGTTCACAGACCTCGAGTTCATCGAAATTGAGACGCCGATGCTGCAAACGATGCACGGCGGGGCATCCGCTCGACCGTTTCAGACCCACAGCAACGCCTTCGACACGGAACTTTTTCTGCGGATCGCACCCGAGCTGTTCCTGAAGCGGGCCGTGGTGGGCGGCATCGATCGGGTCTATGAGATCAATCGCAACTTTCGCAACGAGGGCGCCGACTCCACCCACTCGCCCGAGTTCGCGATGCTCGAAGCCTACGAGGCGTATGGCGACTACAACTCCATTGCCGACCTCACCCAGAAGCTGATTCAGGATGCCGCGTTCGCGATCGCCGGATCGCACGTGGTGACCTGGGCCGACGGCACCCTGTTCGACCTCGGCGGCGACTGGGACCGCATCGGCATGTACGACAGCCTCTCGGCGGCCGCCGGCATCGTGATCACCCCGGAGACGCCACTGGCCGACCTGGTCGCCCTCGCAGCCCGCGAGGGGATCGAGATCGACCACCCCATTCACGGCAAGTACGTCGAAGAGCTGTGGGAGCACTTCGTGAAGGGTTCGCTCGTGCGACCGACTTTTGTGATGGACTTTCCCATCGATACGAGCCCGTTGGTGCGCGGGCACCGCTCGGTGGCCGGCGTGGTCGAGAAGTGGGATCTCTACGTGCGCGGCTTCGAACTGGCCACCGGCTACTCCGAACTCGTCGACCCGGTCGTGCAGCGTGAACGCTTCATCGAGCAGGCGAGCCTGGCCGCCGGGGGAGACCCGGAGGCCATGCGTCTTGACGAAGAATTTCTGCGCGCCCTCGAATACGGCATGCCGCCGACTGGCGGCATGGGCATGGGCATCGACCGCATGCTGATGGCGCTGACCGGACTTGGTATTCGCGAAACGATCCTTTTTCCTCTGGTGAAGTGATGAGTTATCTGCCCGATGACGAGCTGCGGCCCGACCAGGGGGGCCGTAAGCCGCCGTCGATGAACCGCATCGCCCTCTGGGTGATCGTCGGCGGCGTCGGGCTGTACTACCTGGGCAGCGGCCTGATCGGCCTGCTGAGCAAGTAGCGGCGCTCCCAGTCTTTACGCGTAGGCTGGGTCCGTGATTGAGAACTTCTGGGGTAACGCGCTCTTTTCGATTGTGCCCACCATTGCGCTCGGCCTCATGTTCTGGCTGATGATGCGCTCGATCCTGCGCGCTGACCGCACCGAACGCAAGGTGTACGCCCAAATCGAAGCCGAAGAACGCGCCCGGCTCGGTCTCGACAAACCGGTCACCTAAGTACCAATGTTCGGCATCGACGGCCTGACCATCACCGTTCTGCTGGCCCTGATCGTCGACTTCTCGGTTCGCGTCATTGCCATCATCGTGGTGCCCCGCAATCGGCGGCCCATGTCGGGCATGGCCTGGCTGCTGACCATTTTCTTCATTCCCTACCTCGGCGTGCTGCTGTTTCTGTTGATCGGCTTCCGTACGCTGCCGAAGAAGCGTCGCCTGATGCAGGATGAAATCAACAAGTTTATCCTCGACAGCACCGAGGGCATGGAACTGGTGCGACGCGACCACCCGTGGCCGGGCTGGCTCGAATCCGTCGTTGAACTCAATCGCAACCTGGGTGCCATGCCGCTGGTCGGCGACAACACGGCGAGCCTGATCGGCGAATACCAGGTGGCGTTCGACACCATGATCGCCGACATCGACCAGGCTCAGAAATACGTGCACGTCGAGTTCTACATCCTCTCGCTCGATCACACCACCGCCCCCTTCTTTGACGCCCTCGAGAATGCGCACAGACGCGGTGTCAGCGTACGGGTGCTGATGGACCACATTCAGTCCATGCGCAAGCCCGGCTTTCACCAGACCAAGAAACGGCTCACGGATGCCGGCATCGCGTGGCAGCTGATGCTGCCGGTGCAGCCGTTCAAGGGCAAATGGCAACGACCCGACCTGCGCAATCATCGCAAGCTGCTCATCGTCGACGGCATGGTCGGCTTCATGGGGTCACAGAACATCATCGACCGCTCCTACAACATGAAGAGCAACATTCGTCGCGGCCTGCAGTGGAAAGATTTCATGACCCGGCTGGAAGGCCCGATTGTGTCGGGCCTCAACGCGATCTTCATCACCGACTGGTACAGCGAAACCAATGAACTACTCACCCGCGACATCGAGCCGGTTCATCCGCGGCCAGTGACGGATGCCCTCGACTGCCAGGTGGTGCCGAGCGGGCCGGGGTTCAAGGGGGAAAACAACCTGCGGCTGTTCCTCGCACTGCTCTATTACGCGCAGGATCGCATCATCATCACGAGCCCCTACTTCGTGCCGGACGAATCGATCATGTACGCCATCACGACCGCTGTGCAGCGGGGGCTGCACGTGGAACTGTTCGTGTCCGAAATCGGCGATCAGGCCGTGGTCTACCACGCGCAGCGCTCGTATTATGAGGAACTCCTAACGGCCGGCGTACACATCTACATGTACAAAGCGCCCTACATTCTGCACGCGAAGCACTTCACGATCGACGACGAGGTGGCTGTCGTCGGCTCGAGCAATATGGACCAGCGTTCGTTCAGCCTCAACATGGAGGTGTCGCTCATGGTGCACGGCCGGTCGTTCGTGCGCAACCTGCGGGCCATGGAAGACGAGAACCGGCTCAATAGTCGCGAACTGACCCTGGAGGAATGGCGCAAGCAGCCGCTGCGCTCCACCATCCTCGACAACCTCGCCCGGCTCACCTCCGCGGTGCAGTAGGTGCGCGAAACGGATGCGGCGCGGCCGGGCCGCGCGCAGCATCCGTCACGCTGCTCCTGCTAAAACAAAGGCATGACGCAGGCTGCACGCAGCCTGCGTCACGCCTACGGCGAACAAACACCCGCGAGGCGTTCAGGCTGGTTACTCTCGATGTAACGGCACCAACTGCCCTGGCGCCAAGGGAGCGATCATATGTTTGAGAGATTTACCGACCGAGCTCGTCGCGTCGTCGTTTTGGCCCAGGAAGAGGCCAAGATGCTCAACCACAACTACATCGGGACCGAGCACATTCTGCTCGGACTGATTCACGAGGGTGAAGGCGTCGCCGCGAAGGCTCTGGAGAGCCTCGGCATCTCGCTCGACGCCGTGCGCGAGCAGGTTCAGGACATCATCGGCCAGGGGCAGCAGCAGCCCACCGGCCACATTCCCTTCACGCCGCGTGCAAAGAAGGTCCTCGAGTTGAGCCTGCGCGAAGCGCTGCAGCTCGGCCATAACTACATCGGTACCGAACACATTCTGCTCGGCCTCATCCGCGAGGGCGAGGGCGTCGCCGCCCAGGTTCTCGTGAAGCTCGGCGCCGACCTCAACCGTGTGCGCCAGCAGGTCATCCAGCTCCTCTCCGGTTACCAGGGCAAGGAGCAGGTGGCGGTCGGCGCCAACGAGCAGGCAGCCAACACGGCTGGCAGCCAGGTGCTCGACCAGTTCGGTCGTAACCTCACCCAGATGGCCCGCGACAATAAACTCGATCCGGTGATCGGGCGCGAGAAAGAAATCGAGCGGGTCATGCAGATCCTCTCGCGTCGCACCAAGAACAACCCGGTGCTGATCGGTGAGCCCGGCGTCGGCAAGACCGCCGTCGTGGAGGGCCTGGCCCAGGCCATCGTCAAGGGCGATGTGCCCGAGACGCTGAAAGACAAGCAGCTCTACTCGCTCGACCTCGGCTCGCTCATCGCCGGTAGCCGCTACCGCGGTGACTTCGAAGAGCGCCTGAAGAAGGTCACCAAGGAGATCCGCACCCGCGGCGACATCATCGTCTTTATCGACGAGATCCACACCCTGGTGGGTGCCGGAGCCGCCGAGGGCGCGATCGACGCCGCATCCATTCTGAAGCCGCTGCTCGCCCGCGGTGAGCTGCAGACCATCGGTGCGACCACCCTCGACGAGTACCGCAAGCACTTCGAGAAGGATGCCGCGCTCGAGCGCCGCTTCCAGCCGATCCAGGTGAACGAGCCGTCGCTGCCGCACACCATCAACATCCTCAAGGGTCTGCGCGACCGTTACGAAGCGCACCACAAGGTGTCGATCACCGACGGTGCCCTCGTGGCCGCGGCGAACCTCGCCGACCGGTACGTCTCCGACCGGTTCCTGCCCGATAAGGCCATCGACCTGATCGATGAGGCCGGCGCCCGCCTGCGCCTGTCGATCCTCTCGAGCCCGCCCGAGCTGCGCGAATTCGACGAGAAAATCGCCGTGGTGCGTGCCGCCAAGGAACTCGCCATCGAAGAACAGGACTTCGAGAAAGCCGCCGGCCTGCGTGACGAGGAGAAGAACCTCCTCGGCGAGCGCCTGCGCCTCGAGAAGAAGTGGAAGTCGGGCGACGTCAAGACCACCGCGGTCGTCGACGAGGGCCTGATTGCTGAAGTCCTCGCCCAGGCCACCGGCATCCCGGTGTTCAAGCTCACCGAGGAAGAGTCCTCGCGGCTCGTCTTCATGGAGAAGGCACTGCACCAGCGCGTCATCGGCCAGGAAGAGGCCATCTCGGCACTCGCCAAGACCATCCGTCGCACCCGTGCCGGCCTGAAGGACCCGAAGCGTCCCTCCGGTTCGTTCGTCTTCGCCGGTCCCACCGGCGTCGGCAAGACGGAGCTGGCCAAGGCGCTCGCCGAGTTCCTGTTCGACGACGAAGCTGCAATGATCTCGCTTGACATGAGTGAGTACGGCGAGAAGCACACCGTATCGCGCCTGTTCGGTGCGCCTCCCGGATTCGTCGGCTTCGAAGAGGGCGGCCAGCTCACCGAGAAGGTACGGCGCAAGCCGTTCTCCGTGGTGCTGTTCGATGAGATCGAGAAGGCCCACCCCGATATCTTCAACTCCCTGCTCCAGATTCTGGAAGAGGGCCGGTTGACGGATGGTCAGGGTCGCGTCGTCGACTTCAAGAACACCGTCATCATCATGACCACCAACCTCGGCACCAAGGACATCTCGGGTGGACCGGTCGGCTTCCAGCTGGAAGGCGACAGCACCACCGGGTACGAGCGCATGGCCGGCAAGGTGAAGGACGAGCTGAAGAAGCACTTCAAGCCCGAGTTCCTCAACCGCGTGGACGAGATCATCGTGTTCCCGCAGCTGACCAAGCCCGAGTTGCTGCAGATCGTCGACCTCTTCATCAAGCGTCTCGGTGTGCGCCTGCTCGACCGGGACATGACCGTCGAGGTCACCCTTCCGGCGAAGGAACACCTGATCGAGGTCGGATTCGACCCGACGCTCGGTGCTCGCCCGCTGCGCCGCGCCATCCAGCGCGAGGTGGAAGACCGCCTGTCGGAGAAGATCCTGCAGGGCGAGCTGAACGCCGGTGACCACGTGCACGTGGATTACATCGACGGTGCCTACGTCTTCACCACCACGACCCGAGTTGACCCGGTCGGCGTCGGAGTGAACACGGCTGCTGCTATCGGAACCGGACCGGCAACTCCCGACCTGGCGATCACGAGCGACTAGCAGTTCTCCAGGGCCCGGCAGATTCGTCTGCCGGGCCCTTTTCTGTGCCCAAAGGCGGCGTTGGGTGCGCATGACTCCTGCAGATTCTGACGAGTCCAGGCAAGTTGCGCGTCGTTCCGGGGGGGTGTTCGATCGGGGTGACCCGAATTGCAGGAGTTATAGGCGGGGGGAGAGGTCGGGAGAGCCGGCATCCGCTCTGGCTGGGTCGAAAATGTGGGGCGAATTCAGGAGGAACGGGGCGGGCGGGGGTCTGCGGCTGCGGAATCACGCGGACCGATCCCTAGACTGGTGGTTTGATCCTGAATTATGCGCGAAAGGGGCCGATTGGCGTGACTGAACTGCAGCAGACCGCACCGGAACAACCCGAACTGGAATATTCGGTGCGCCGCGCGCGCACGAGCGACGTGCCCGGCATTCAAGCGCTCGTCGAGCCGCTCGTGCAGCAGCGCATTCTGCTCGGCAAAGACCGCGTGGTGTTCTACGAGGCGGTGCAGGAATTTCGGGTGGCCGTTGACGCATCCGGCACGCTGATCGGCTGCGGCGCCCTGCACGTCATGTGGGAAGACCTCGGCGAGGTTCGCACTCTCGCCGTCGACGCCGAGTGGCTCGGCCGCGGCGTCGGCTACACCATGATGCAACGCCTCGAAGCGGATGCCCGCGACCTCGGCCTCAGTCGACTGTTCTGCCTCACCTTCGAGGTGGGGTTCTTCACGCGGAACGGGTTCAGTGATATGGGGACCGAAACCGTCGATCCGGCCATCTACGCGGAGCTCGTGCGGTCACCCGATGAGGGTGTCGCCGAATTCCTCGACCTGGCCCGCGTCAAGCCGAACACACTCGGCAACACCCGCATGGTGAAGCGCCTGAGCTGACCGATTTGGAGCGGATCGGCCGAATCACTGCTTCGAGGCGTGCTCATATGAGCAAAATAGACGGAGTTTACCCCCCGGACATGGGCCGTCGCTAAGCTGCGAACTATTGCACCTGCCACAGGTGGGCCGGGGGAATTTTCGACAGCACGACTCCCCGGGGTAATGAGACACGCATCGTTCTATGAATGAGGAGATCCATGTCATCCGCTGTTCGCCGCCGCTCCCAGCTTGTTTTCGCCACACTTCTCGGGGTGAGCCTTGCGGCCGCTCCGCTGATTGCCGTACCGGCCAGCGCCAACATCGCCGGCACCGGAGTCGTCATCAACGAGGCCTACCTCCATGGTGGAAGCTCCGGCGCGACCTACCTGAACAAGTTCGTCGAGCTCCACAACCCGACCGACGCTGAGGTGACGCTCGACGGCACCTCCATTCAGTACCGCTCCTCGGGGGGCACCGCCAACCCGACCGGGGTCGTCGCCCTGACCGGCACGATCGCTCCTGGCGGGTACTACCTCGTGCAGGGCAGTTCGAATGCGGCAAACGGCGCTGCGCTGCCGACACCGGATGCCTCGTTCGGCACCTCCTTCGCCGCCGGTTCCGGAACGATCTTCTTCGCCAACCAGTCCACGGCGCTCACCGCTCCCGCCACCGGCTCGCTTACCGGGCGAGCCGAGATTCTCGACCTCATCGGCTACGGGAGTTCGAACACCTTTGAGGGAACAGCCGCCGCCCCGGCATCCGTCACCAGCTCGATCAATCGCACCGGCTCGCTCGACACCGATGTGAACGCGGCCGACTTCAGCACCGCCGCCCCGACGCCCACGAACACAGCAGGGGATACCGGCGCCCCGATTGAACCTGAGCCCGACCCCGACCCGACCCCGGTGCCCGATGACCTGACCGCGATCAACGCGATCCAGGGCACGAGCGACATCAGCCCCCTCGCCGGAACCGTCGTCAAGACCTCCGGTATCGTCACGGCCGCCTACCCGACCGGCGGTTTCGAGGGGTTCTACCTGCAGACCGCCGCAACCGGCGGCGATCTGGACTTCGCCAGCCACACCGCCTCCCACGGTGTCTTCGCCTACTCGAGCACGGCGACCGCCGACGTGCAGATCGGTGACCACGTGCAGGTCGTCGGCACCGTCGTGGAATTCTTCGGCATGACCGAGGTCGCCTTCGGAACCGCCGCCGACGTCACTCAGCTCTCCGCCGCCGACGTGGTCGCCCCGACTCCGGTCGCGGTGGCGCTGCCGACCAGCAGAGACCAGCGCGAAACCCTCGAGGGTATGCTGCTGGCTCCGCAGGGCGACTTCACCGTCACCAACAATTACACGACCAACCAGTACGCCGAGATCGGCCTTGCCGCCGGAACGACGCCGTTGGTGAACCCGAGCGTCACCGCCCTGCCCGGCTCCGCCGAATACCAGACTGCTCTCGCCGACAACGCCGGCCGCGCGGTCACCCTCGATGACGGGGCCACGACCAACTACCTCGCCGCCGCCAACCAGGGCAGCCCGGTACCGTACCTGTCGACTACCGCACCGGTGCGGATCGGTGCCGCGGTGTCGTTCTCGTCACCTGTCGTCTTCGACTTTCGCAACGACGCCTGGAAGTTCCAGCCGACCACGGCACTGGTCGCGAGCAACGCAGCGACGGTGCAGCCGGCGACGTTCGCCGACACCCGCACGAGCGCACCGGAGAACGTGGGTGGAAACATCCGTTTGGCAAGTTTCAACGTTCTGAACTACTTCTCCACCACCGGTGACTCGCTTGATGGCTGCCGCTATTACTCTGACCGCGCCGGGGTACCGACCACGGTGAGCAGCGGATGCGACGCCCGCGGCGCCGCCACCCAGCTCAGTTTCGAACGCCAGCAGGCCAAGATCGTCTCGGCGATCAACGCCCTCGATGCCGACGTCGTGTCGCTCGAAGAGATTGAAAATTCCGCCGCATTCGGCAAAGACCGCGATGACGCCCTCGCCAACCTGACTGCCGCGCTCAACGCAGCGGCGGGCAGTGACGTGTGGGCCTTCGTGGCCTCTCCAGCGGCGCTTCCGGCCAGTGAAGATGTCATTCGCACCGCGTTCATCTACAAGCCGACCGCCGTGGAAACAGTGGGCGAATCGGTGATTCTCACCGAATCAGTCGCGTTCAACGGTCGCGCGCGCGAGCCGCTCGCGCAGGCGTTCCAACTCGTCGGCGACGACGCCAGCAGCTTTCTGGTCATCGTGAACCACTTTAAGTCCAAAGGCTCCGGCACCGGGGACGACGCCGACCAGGGAGACGGACAGGGCGCCTCCAACCCCACCCGCGTCGAGCAGGCCACAGCTCTCGTGGCCTTCGCCGATCAGGTCAAGGCCGACTCCGGAATCGACCGGGTCTTTCTCACCGGTGATTTCAACGCTTACGACCTCGAGGATCCGATCCAGGTGTTGCTCGAGGCCGGCTACATCAACCAGGGCAGCAAGAGTGGCGAGTACACCTACGCTTTCGGCGGCACGGTCGGCTCTCTCGACCACGTCTTCGCTTCGCCCGAAGCGGATGCCACGGTGAACGCCGTCGACGTGTGGAACATCAACTCGGTGGAATCGGTGGCCCTCGAGTACAGCCGGTACAACAACAATGTGACCGACTTCTACGTCGCCGACGCCTACCGTTCCTCTGACCACGACCCGGTCGTGCTGGGTCTGAACCTCGCGGCGCCGACCGCGATCGAACTCAACCTGCTCAACATCAACGATTTCCACGGGCGCATCGACGCGAACACCGTCAAGTTCGCCGCCACCGTTGAGCAACTTCGAGCCGAGTACGGTGACGCGAATTCGCTGTTCCTCTCGGACGGCGACAATATCGGCGCCTCATTGTTCGCTTCAGCGTCGCAGAATGACCAACCCACCATTGAGGTGCTCAACGCCCTCGACCTGGCAGCATCGGGTGTGGGCAACCATGAATTCGACCAGGGCTTCAGCGACCTCGAGAGCCGGGTGGCCGACGCGGCCGATTTTGACTACCTGGGAGCGAATGTCTATCAGGCCGGCACCGAGACCCCGGCGATGCAGGAATACGCCCTGCTCGACGTGGCGGGAATCACCGTGGGGGTGATCGGCGCGGTCACCGAAGAGACCCCCGCGCTCGTCTCGCCCAACGGAATCGCGACCCTGAGCTTCGGCGACCCGGTCGCGGCCGTCAACCGCGTGGCCGCCCAGCTCAGCGACGGTGACCCGACCAACGGCGAAGCGGATGTGCTCATCGCCGAATACCACGAGGGTGCCGGCGCGGGAATCCCCGATGGAGCAACCCTCGAGCAGGAACTTGCTGCCGGCGGAGCTTTCGCGAACATCGTGAATGACACCGCGGCCGCAGTCGACGCTATCTTCACCGGGCACACGCACAAGCAGTACGCATGGAATGCACAGGTTCCCGGCGCGGCCGACGGTGTGACCCGACCCGTGCTGCAGACCGGCAACTACGGGGAGAACGTCGGCCAGGTCGTGCTGAGCTACGACGTGGCCTCCGGTGACACCACCACGGTGACCAACCGCAACGTGGCCCGCTCCACCGCAGCCGATGCCGACCTTGTGGCCGCCTACCCGCGAGTCGCCGAGGTTCAGGCCATCACCAACGCTGCGCTGGCCGAGGCCGCGATCCAGGGCAACGTGCCGGTGGGGTCGGTCATCGCTGACATCACCCGGGCCTGCCTCGGCGGAGTCGCCCCGTGCGCTGAAGATCGCATGGCTCCCTCGACCATGGGCGCCCTCGTCGCGAACTCCCTGCGCGCCTCCCTGGCCGACCCCACCATCGGCGGTGCCGAGATCGGCATCGTCAACCCGGGAGGGATGCGCGCCGACCTGTCGCACGCTCCCGACGGCGTCGTGACCTACGCCGAAGCGAACGCGGTGCTCCCGTTCCTGAACAACCTGTGGACGACGAGCCTGACCGGCGCGCAGTTCAAGACGGTGCTCGAACAGCAGTGGCAGACCAACGCCGACGGCACCATTCCGAGCCGTCCGTTCCTGCAGCTCGGCCTCAGCGACAACGTGAATTACACGTTCGATGCGAGTCGTGCTGCGGGGGACCGCGTGACCGGCATCTGGATCGACGGCGCCCCGATCGACCCGGCCCAGGCCTACCGCATCGGTTCGTTCAACTTTCTGCTCACCGGAGGTGACAACTTTCGTGAGTTCAAGAATGGAACGGACACCCGCGACTCCGGTCTCGTCGACCGCGACGCCTGGATCTCCTACATCGAGGCGAACAGCCCGCTGACGCCGTCGTTCGCAGCCAACCAGGCCTCGATCACCGGGGCTCCTACAGCCGCAGTCGATCCGGGTGACACCGTCACCCTCACGGTCGGCAGCCTCAACCTCACCTCACTCGGCGCGCCAAAAAACACGCAACTCGCGCTCCGCTGGTCGGGGACCGACGTGGGGACGGCATCCGTTGATTCGACGGGTACGGCTGCCGTCACCGTGACGGTGCCAGCCGACGCGGCGGAGAACAGCATTCTCGAGATGACCGCGGTTGAATCGGGCACGGTCGTGCGCGTCGCCGTCACGGTAGCCGTGAGCGCCGAGCCGGGCAATGCGCCCACGGCAGCCCCTTCGAAAGAGCTCACCCAGAAGCTTCGTAATGCGATCGACACGGACGAAAACTCATATCGGGCCGGTGACGCCGCGGTGGTCGAGGTCGGGGTAAAGCGCGCCGGGGAGTACGTGTCGGTGTGGGCTTACTCCAAGAAGAAGGCTGCCAACCTCGGCGGCTGGTTGCTCGTGAGCGCCGAGGGCACCGTGACGGTCACGCTCCCGGACAATCTCACACACGGCAAGTACAGCGTGTCCGTGCAGAACGTCGACGGTGATGTGATCGGCTGGACGGACGTCAAGGTCGACAAGGCCAAGAAGGCGCCGAAGCCAGGGCGCGGCTAGGCTGCAGTTCAGCTCACCGGCCCGCTCGCAGCTTCCCGGCCGCGGGCGGGCCCCCGCCATTTTCGACAGCAATTGCTGCCGACACGCACACCATTACCGGCTTCGGGCACCGAACTTCAATAACCTTGGGGCATGTCGACGATCAAGCAACCGGTCGGCCGCCAGTCCAGCAAGGTGTACCGGCGCCGGCGTTTCGTAGTGGGGCTCGGCCTGCTTGCCGTGCTCGTCATCCTCTTTCTCATCATCGTGCAACCGGGAGCCAGTAAGGGCGACGCAAACGCCCCGAAGACTCCGGCCGCCGACTCCGCCGAGTCCGCCGCACCGACGGATGCCGCCACCACGATTCCCGAGACGGCCACCGCCGTCGACGGTGCCGCCTGCGATCCGTCCGCGGTGCAGGTTGCGGCCATCACCGACGCCACGAGTTACGCGGCCGACGCGCTGCCGCAGCTGTCGCTGAGCCTGACCAACATCGGAACGACCGACTGTGTGATCAACGCGGGTAACGCCCGGCAGGTGTTCACCGTGATGAGCGGGTCGGACGTCTATTGGACCTCGACTGACTGCCAGACCAACCCCATTGACGCCCAGGTGACCCTCAAACCCGGGGTCGTGATGCCGCTCGCGACACCGATCACGTGGGATCGCACTCGCTCAGCCGTTGACACCTGTGAAGCCGAATCACGCACTGCGGTTCCGGCCGGCGGAGCGTCGTATTACCTTCACGTGACGGTGGACGGCATCGAAGCGGCCGACCCTGCCCTGATGATTCTGAACTAGGGGCCTGGCTGTCGCGCGGATCGGGGGCTGATTCAGGAAATCTGGTCGCCGCCGGCGTCGATCCGGCGGACGAGTCTGGCAGATGCTGCGCCAGGCGGCGAATCTCCTGAATCAGCCACCGGGGTGGCGGGTCACACCCGCCGGGCGAGCCGTGCCGCGGCATCCGTTCGCTCGTGGCATGCGCTGCCGGCTGGGTCTCAAGCCGCATGGCCTGATTGAATGTAGGGGTGACTGATACGACTGCCAACACCCGTTCCGAGGCTCTGGCCTCCGCCCTGGCGGCGCAGGACGTGGTCGCCGTCGCCTATGCGCTGCGCAACGACTACATGATCGTGCCGCAGCTCGTCGTGAACGGCGAGGCGGCGCAGGTGCGCGTGTTCGGCCGTGAAGGCTCCGACAAGCGGATGCTGCTGCTCTTCTCTGCGGCGGAGAACTATGTGCGTGTGGTGCCCGACGACATTAACCCGCAGGTCATGGTCTGCGACGGCCAGTGGCTGCGGGAATTTCTCACGGTGCACGCCTCGACGCTGGAGATGGTCTTTTTCGACATCGCCGGACCGAATGTGATGCAAGCCGCTCCGGCCGACCTGCTGAAGGCATTGAGCCCGGAACTCGGCCAGGGCGACGCTGAATAACGGCCCGCGCCTATCCCGCATGGTGAGCGCGCGACTCTGTCGTGCGCGTCGCACCTGTTGCGGCTGACCGACCCTCAGTGGCGCTGTCGTAGTTCAGTGGCGGTGTCTTATTTGAAAGCCCGATCGAGTTCGGTGTCGCGCGGAGAGCGGCTGGTGCCGAGGGCCAGTGCGACTGCCGCGTGGATGGACCCGCAGGCGGCGTCGATCTGGGTGGTGAACCCCAGCCGCACGGCTTCGTTCACGCGTTGCTTCGACATGAGCGCTCCTCGCACCTCGCCGGCCAGGCTGATCTCGCCGAACGCTACAACGTTGTGGGCTACGGCGAGCCCGGTGAAGGCGGACGCGATGGCCAGCGCAATGGCCAGATCGGCCGCCGGTTCGGTGAGACGGATACCGCCGACCGTCGACACGTAGACATCTTTGGTGGAGAGTTTCATGCCTCCGCGCTCCTGCAGCACCGCGAGCAGCATGGCCACCCGGGCGGCGTCGACGCCGCTCGTGACGCGGCGCGGATTCGGGGCCTGGGTATCGGTGACGAGCGCCTGAACCTCGACGGGCATCGCTCGGCGGCCCTCCAAAGCAACCGTGACGCACGTGCCGTCGACCGGCTCGGTGGCACGGCTGAGGAACAGCCCGCTCGGGTCGGGCACTTCGGCGATGCCATCACCGGTCATCTCGAAGCAGCCGACCTCGTCGGTGGGCCCGAACCGGTTCTTGAGCGCCCGAATGAATCGTAGCGAGGTCTGACGGTCGCCCTCGAACTGGCAGACCACGTCGACCAGGTGTTCGAGCACCCGAGGCCCCGCTATCGAGCCGTCTTTGGTGACGTGACCGACGAGCAACACCGGCAGGTTGCGGTCTTTGGCCACCCGAATGAGAGTGGATGCCACCTCCCGTACCTGGCTGGGCATGCCCGGTGAGCCGTCGGAGAGTGCACTCGACACGGTCTGCACCGAGTCGATGATGATGAGATCGGGCTTGACGGCGTCGATCTGCCCCAGGATCACCCCGAGATCGGTCTCGGCGGCGATATAGAGCTCGGGTTCGAGCGCGTTGGTGCGTTCGGCGCGCAATCGCACCTGGCTTACCGACTCTTCGGCACTCACGTAGAGCACGCGGCTCTTGGCCGCGGCCGCCTTGGAGGCCACTTCGAGCAGAAGTGTGGACTTGCCGACGCCGGGCTCACCGCTGAGCAAAACGACCGAGCCGGGCACGATGCCGCCGCCGAGCACCCGGTCGAATTCGTTGATGCCGGTCGGCCAGTGGGTGGCGGCATCCGTTTCAACGTGGGTGATGGGTCGCGCGATGCCGTCACCGACGAGGGTGATGGCTTTGAGCTTGCGGGTAATGCCAGCGGTCTGGCCGGCATCGACGACGGTGCCCCACTGCTGGCATTCGCCGCAGCGGCCAGCCCATTTGAGGGTGGTCCAGCCGCACTCGGAGCAGCGGAAAGAGGAGACGGATTTTGCCATGATTCGAGCCTAGCCGGGGCCACCGACAGGCAGTCGTGCACGGCGGCGGCGACTCTAGTCGGTGTCTAGCTGACCGCCGAGAACCGGCGTGCGACCTCGGCGCTCACCGCTGGCAGAAATGCTTCAGCCCAGGACCGATAGCCGCGGTCGTTGGGGTGGAACAGATCCCTGGCCACGTGGGTGAGGATGCTGCGAAATCCTGCCCGCTTGGTCGTCGCGTGCAGCGGAACCACGGTCAGGTCGTGCTCGGCAGCGACGCGGCGAATGATCTCATTGGCCACCGCCACCTTGACCTCGTTGTGCGGCAGGTGAAAGCAGGGGAGGTCGGCGACAAGGGCGTGCGGCGGCACCCGAGCGAACACGGAGCGGATGCCCGCTTCGAACGTGATGGGGTTCCACTCGGCGATGTCATTGGCGCCGATGGCGACCGTGACGAGGTCGGGCTCAAGCTTGGCGAAGCGAGGAAGTTGATCGCGCACGGCCAAAGCCACGGTTGCACCCGACACGCTCAGGTTCACGACGCGTACCGTCTGCCCGGTTGCCAGACGCACGTGTTCGGCAAGGACGCCGACGTAGCTCTTGTCCGGGGTGGAAGCGCCGATGCCCTGCGCTGCGCTGTCGCCGATCGCGACGTAGAGCAGCTCGCCCGGTTGCTTGGCATGGGCGCGCCACCAGGCCGAGTGCACCGGCAGGGTCTCGTTGAGAATAGCCTTCTGCTGTTCCAAGTCGCGCCGCCACCAGGTTGTGCCCAGGGCGATGGCGGCCGCGATCAGGGCGGCTCCGGTGGCGATGGTCGAGCGGATGCGTGGGGTTGGTGAGGTCACCCGCTGAGGCTACTCCGCGGCATCCGTGTGTCTGCTGCATGTTCGCCGATTCGCGTCGGACCCCAGTCTCTACTAGGATCGACGGCGGTACCGTGTCCGAGCGGCCGAAGGTGCGACTCTCGAAAAGTCGTGTGGGGGAGACTCCACCGTGGGTTCAAATCCCACCGGTACCGCCATTTTTATCCCTGATCAGAGGAATTTTGCACGCTGCGGCGTGCTCTTTGCCCACAATTTGCCCACATCATGGTGATTTACAGGCAGTCTTTTGTTGGGGGAGGGTCCGTTTCGGACTGGGCGGTGCCGTCCATTTGATGGCCTGCAATCATCCGGATCCACGCGGTGCGGTTACTCCGATCAACGTGGGCAGCTCGCTCGAATGAGAACTCATCTTTTTTGCGAATGAGGCGTCATGCCCCAGTCTCCGGACCGCCTGGGGCTGCCTGATTTAAGTCACCTAGTGGGGCGGCAATCATCGCTTTCGCAGACCTGTGGGGCCGATGGAGCACAGGCGAATTTCAGTGCAGAACTTGGAAGGTGGCCGATCGTCCTCGGGGTAGAGGAGGATGGGCGCATGCCGGGACAATTCGAGTGGGTGCGTGATCTCAGACGGAGTGAGTGGCTTCGGGCGATGGAAGCTGAGCCATTCGGAAGCATTCTGTCCGTTGTGCCTCGCGGTTTCCAGTCATACGCGCGCGTCTTTCATCCGGTTGAGCGGGACCGCCCGCGTGACACGAAGACGTGGCGGGGCGTCGATGAGAGTACGCACTTCGACGGTGTCGCTGATATCGGGGCGGCGCTCGAGACCGAGGTGACAACCTGGGCGAACGCTGCGGCATCCTTCGGCACAGCCATGCACTCTGAAGCGCAGTACGCACGACTGCTACCGCGCGACGACGGTACTGCCGCTATGGCGATCGCCCCAGACGGCTGGCGCTACGCGGCCCCGCGCGAGGGATGCATCGATGCCGCCTCGCTTGCGGCAGCATCCGCGGTTCTTGCCCGTCACACCGGGACTCCGGATGCTGGTATCGCCGCAGTGTGGGAGGGGTGGGGAGGCCTCGTAAGTTCGGCAGGGGTCGCCCGGCTCACGTTCGAGGTGAGTGACGGCCAGTCCGCACGGATTGCTGATGCGGGGGGTGAGGATGGCGGCGATCCGGAACCAGGTTCGGGGCTGCTTGCTCGAGAGGTCGCGACAGGGTCACGGTTCGATCTGCACGGAAACACTGGGCGACACTACGTTCTGTTCGAGGTCGGCGCGAACGACCTGGCGGATAGGGCATGGCCTGAACGTGCACCCTGGGTCGATCAGCCCATGTGGGCGCAGTCGCCGAGCATCGTGTGGCCCGAGGATCATTCCTGGGTTCTTGCAACAGAGATTGACTTCGACTCGACACTCGTTGCGGGCACCACGAAGCTCATCCAGGAGTTGGTGCAGATGCCCGGCCTCGAGGTGCTGTCGATACGCACCGATGCTGACCTGACGTCGGAAGGTGACCGGCTCAACCGCAGCAAGTAGCGTCGCATCGCCGAACTGGCCTGAGAATGAAGCATTCGGGAGGAGTCTGGATGCCAATGCTCCGCATGGCCGGGTGGTCAGCGGGGCGGTGGTCCCGCCAGGAATCTCACATGCCCATTGACTCGGTCAGCGAAGAGCGGACAGCCGGCATCAGTCAGCGCGGCGGGCAAAGGCTTGACGCTGTGTCCGCGAGCACGTTTGGCGCTCCATTACTTCAGCTGTGCCTTGGTGACCCGGCGGACGGAGTCCTGCGCGCCGTCGTCGACGAGGAGAAAGAACTCGTCGGGCGTGTAGATCTCATAGGGAAGAAGATCGGGATTGCCGAAGTCGCTGCCGTTGCTGGTGAGCAAAAAATTGGAGGCCGCTGCAGTTGCGGCGGCATGGACGTGCCGGTCGTGGGGGTCCGAGCCGTGGAACTCGATGGACCCGTCAAAGTCGGCGACGACCTCGTCGAGGTTTTCGATGAGGTCATCGTGCAGACGACGGGTTATGTTTCCGTCGAGTTCAGGCTGCAGGCGCCGTCGAGCACGAACTGTTTCGGTGACCACGTCAATCGTTGAGTGGAGCTGGAACATCTGCTGCGTCTCGTTGCGCAGCAGGAAGAGCCAGTCACGCGTCGTTCGACTCAGCAAGACGTTGGCGTCGACGAAGACTCTTTGAAGCATGAGCCTCAGAGTATCGGTTGAGCTGCACTCACTACTTATGGTTAGTGACCAGGTCGTCGATTTCGTCGTCCAAGCTGCGGAGAGAGGCGAACGCTGTGTCTCGTTTCTCGTCACGTGCATTGCGGAATGCGAGCACGTCAGCGGTGACAAGTCGTGTGTGGGAGCCGACCTTCTTCGAAGGAATTCTGTCGGACTTTACGAGCTTCATCAGCGTCGGGCGTGACACCCCGAGCAACTCTGCGGCCGTGGTGGTGGTGAGTTCATCGGGGAGTGTCATCACGGAAACCGCACCGTGGGCCGCTCGATCGAGCACACGGGTGATGAATGTCCTGAGGTCGGGGCTCAGCCGAATCTCACGCCCATCGTCGACGGTCACAATAACGCCCGTGAAGGCGTTGTTGTGCGCTTCCCTGACAAGAGCCGCCGCTTGCTTGCGCAACTCCTCGTCGATGACAACGGTGCCATTGGATAGGAGGGTGGTGGTCATGTGTACGCTCTCCTCGCAACTGTCGCGTGCGGAACCCTGAATAGCCCACTCTAAGACTTTACAGTTATAAGTGCAACGGCGTGGCGCAAATGGTCATCGACTCGTTGGTCATTGCCCAGTAGAGAGGCCGTACCTGCCCGTGCAGGGCTTGCCCACATTTTGCCCACACTTGAATAGATTCGGCATGATCCACAGGGCGTCGCGGTGACTGAAAACCCTGGATTCTACGGGCATGTTGGCGACTAGACAGGCTGTGACTGGGCGGGACTTTGGGTTCAAATCCCACCGGTACCGCCACGAAAAACCCCCTACATCCCAGTGTTTCACTGGGGAGTAGGGGGTTCTTCTTTGGCACGATCCGGATTGGAAGGGCTGGTGGGGTGGCGAGCCGCCGTTCGGCACCCCGGTCTACGTCCTCACCCGCACCGCACCGCGTCCGTCGATCCCGATGCAGGGCGGAACGACGTTCCACTTCCGCAACGCAGCAATCGAGGACGTGCTCGCGGAGGCGACCGAGGCTGCCGGCGTCCTGGACGTGCGCGTCGGCGGTGGAGTCCGCACTGCGCGCGACTTCCTGCGCGCCGGCCTCGTCGATCACTTGCATCTCATGGTCGCCCCGATCCTCCTCGGCCGGGGCACTCGACTGTGGGACGGCCTGCCCCGCCTCGACCTCACCCACACGGTGACGACGGAAGTGGCCGAGAGTGGCACAATCCACGTGACCTTCGCACAATAGGACGATTGCTGATCGGAGCGCTGCTAGCACCTTCCGATCCTGCTGTGTAGCGCTAACATCCGCAGTGGCTCGTCGCCCGGGAGGTCCGTTTCGAAACCCTGGATTTGCAAGACGCTTTCCCAGTCTCGAGTGTATTCACCTGCTGTTATCTGATGGTGTCGTGAAGTGTGCGGGCTATGTGTCCGAGTGTTTGTTCGGCGGCTGGTTGTGTGGCGGTCGGGACTCGTGATTCGGTGAGGGCGGCGACGGCGAATCGGGTGCCGTCGTTGTGCTCGACGACTCCTACCTCGTGTCGGAGGTTGAGGAAGGTGCCGGTTTTCGATGCCCAGCGGGATGTTCCGGTTGCAAAGTCAGGCGTGAGGCGGTGCCGCATCAGGTTTGTGCTCATCATTTGTTGGGTGGTGAATGCCGTTTCGGGGCTAGGGGCTGAGTGGATCCAGATCTGCTCGAGGAGGTTGACGAAGCTTCGCGCCGAGCCGGCGTTGGCTTGAGTGATGTCGAGTTGCGGGATGAGGTGTCCTCCGCCCGGTGTGCCTGCCTGGATGGCTAGGGTGTGGGCGAGGTGGGCCTCGTGTGGGGCGAGCCTCTCGGCGAGAGTTTGGTAGAGAGTGCGGATGGTGTGGCGGATACGGAGGCCGGGTATGTGCAGCTGCTGCATAAGGTGATCGACCATGCGCGGCGTGCAAATGTCGAATAGTGCGTCGGCGGCGGTGTCATCACTGATGGAAAGCGCGAGGGAGACGAGGTCGAATACTGCGACCTTGGTCGGGTGTTGGAAGGTGCAGAGCCCGGTCAGCCCGGGTGTTCGGTTTTCGGGAAGAAGTTCGATCGTGCGTGCCGGGTCTAAATCGCCGGTTCGGATCATCTCGAGAACAGTGAGAGCGAGAGGCACTTTTACCAGTGATGCGATGGGGAAGATGGTGTCTGGTTCTATCCCGATCTCGGTGCCGGTGTCGAGGTCGCGGACGAGGAAGCCCCCTCGTAGTCCGGCTTCTGCAAGTTGATTTTCTGCGTCAGCGAGGATCTGCTGGAGGTGTTTCATATGATTCGACCGCCAAGAGCGCAAGCGATGGGAGAAGCGCTTCCGTCGAGCAGCTCGGCGTCGCGTTCGCCGGTTCTGCTTGCGAGAGCGTAGCCCCGTACGAGGTGCAGCTCTCGAATGTGCCGCCAGTGAAGTTGCAGGTGGTCTGCTTCTCGCTCCGAGCACAGGAGCAGGTCTTTGCTGCCTGCCACGCCGGTGACTGCTTCAATCAATGTGTCGGCGACTTTCAGCTGGCCGGGCTGTAACGAGATCGAGTTCGCCAGCCAGGTGATGCGATCGCGAATGTGCGGGACGTTGTCTTCGGTTTGAATCCACAGCTTGCGCGTCGGTCGTTTCATCTCGCCTCGTCGCACTCGGATCGATTCGAGTTGAAACTGGCTATCTCCCGTAGTTTGTGCGGATGCCACACCGAGATTTACTTGCCACACCGCATCCGCCGCCGGTACGGGCTGCACGGCGTACTCCGCTTGCCCGACCCTGACCATCTCGCCTCGCACAGCAGGCTCTGCCGTCTCGATTCGCAGTGCGAAGTCGTGTTTACGGGCCGCTATTGCTATCTGTGACAGATCTGCCACAGCGAGGGCCGTCGGCATCATTAAGGTGACGGGCCGGTGTAGTTGTCGTCTTGCCTGATCGCGTAGCCCCTCCGCAAGTGACACGATCGCCGATGCGGATGGAAGCAGAGTCCGACCGAGCTCGGTCAGCTCGACTCGCCGGGTCGTCCGATCAAGAAGCTGGCCACCGAGATGGTCCTCTAGTGACGCGATGCGTTTGCTCGCTACGGACTGCGGGATACCGCACTCGGCGGCGCCGTAGGTGAAGCTTCCTCTTCGACTTACGCTCACGAACGCTTCGCAGCCAGCAACGATGTCCATACGAGGATTCTTGTCTATTCCCTAACGGAATCAGTAGCGCTTAATAATGATTGGACTGACTACAGTTTGTCCCGAAGAGTGTCGCCATGGCAACTACTCTTCCTTCCGGCCCAACGCGGCGCGCTCTCCTAGTCGGTGGGGCAGCGATGCTCGCGCTGGCCGGATGCTCGACCGCACCCGTTCCTCGAGCCACCACCGATGCCTTCAACCGACGAATCGAAGACCTCGAAATGCAGTCTGGTGTGACCATCGCCGTGACCGCGGTCAATCTCGGTACGAACCGACGCGTCCAGCATCGATCGACAGACTTGTTTCCGATGTGCTCGCTGTTTAAAGTCATTGCCGTCGGCGCACTAGTGAGTGAACGTGGCTATGACGAGCAGTACTGGAACACCCCGATCCCATTCACTGCAGCAGATATCGTCGTAAATTCACCTGTCGCCTCCAAGCTGACGACTTTGACGATGACCCCGGATGAGATGGCGGATGCAGCGCTTCGCTTCTCGGACAACACCGCAGGGAACCTCTTGTTGCGAGAAATTGGCGGGCCAAAAACCATCGCCCGAGTCGTTGGTTCTTTCGGCGCCACCGCCACCCGGTTGGATCGCATCGAACCCGAACTCAATGAGGGACTTCCCGACGATCCGCGAGACACAACCACGGCTGATGACATGGTGGCCGTCCTGCGTGCGCTCCTCGTCGACGGAGGAGCCGGACAACTTGCCCGAAGCAAGCTCCACGACTGGATGCTCCGTAATAGCACCTCGAGCACCCGGGCACGCGCGGGACTGACCGGCTCATACGAACTCGCGGATAAGACCGGTGCAGGAGGTTATGGCATCGTCAACGACGCTGGCATCCTCTGGCAAGACGACACTGACCCCATCGCTCTGTGCATCCTTACCCGGACCAACGACCCCAACGCAAAAGGTAACAATGACGTGATAGCCGACACCACGCGACTGCTCGTCTCCGAACTCGGATGATCGCCAACAAACCGCGACCTGCACGCACTATCCAGTTCGTGCTCGCTTGGGCGGTCGGAGTTATTGGAACCATCACCACAGCCATTTCCTTGTTCCCTGAGGTGGCCAGCATCGCCTCAGTAAGGGACGTATCTTCCCTGGGGTCCGCCGCTGCCCTACTGGTCGTGTCCGTGATATATCTCTCCGTCCCCATCCTTATCGCGTTGGCCATCGCGAATACCGGCCGTCGATGGTGGCTCTGGCTGACCATCGCAATAGCGGTCATCGTCTTGCTTCGAGTCGCCCGCTTCGCAGTGGGTTCGCTCGGTGTCTATTGGATTACGTTTTGAGTCGCGGCGAGCCGTATGCCGGCGCGACGACACCGGGACGCCGCCCGCCCGGCCCGATGACGTGGCTCTGTGTCGCGCTGGGCGGGATCACCCTGGCAGCACTGTTCAGCGGAGGTGATGGGCGGGCGGAGATTTGCGCCGAGTTGAGCGAGTCCATTCCGGAGATCGCTGGGTTCAGCGAGGTTTCGACGATGGCTGATTTGCGCGAGTTCAACGAACCGAGCGCCGACTTGCGTGCACGCTTCACCTCTTCAGGAGAGGTTTATCGCGTCATCGACTCGTCCGTCGATCGTGCCCGGATCGCTCTCTGGAGGAGGGATGTACCCGGCCCCGGACCGGGACCTTACAGCTCTGATCCCGAACGAGGATTCAGTACCGAGGAAATAGTGGTAGGCACAGCGTGCGCGTCGATAGAGCGGACGGGCCACAAGGTCACCTCCACACCAGTCGATTGCCCCCACCCCCTCGCGGCGTGGTCACCACCAACAGAGGTGGCTTCGTGGACCCGAGACGCGGCTGCTGCCTGGGTGGTTCAGGTCAGCGTCAGCAGCCTCAACCAAGACGTCAGATGGCTTCTGTTTCATAGCAGCGACGGCAGCCAGCCGCGTCACGAATTGGTCGATGCGGACGCCGTGGTGGACGTGATCAAGAAGGCGCGTTTGTCGTCGGCCGACACCTCCGTACGAGTCGCCGTCGGGGATGTTTCTCAAGAGGGCAGCCGTATTACGGGCAAGGTGCGTATAGCAGCGTACGCCCCGGAGGGAGCCAACACCACAGCCAAGAGCGCATCCACTGCGTGCTTCATCCTCGACGTAGATCTTCAACTGTTCGATCAGTACGGATCATGGGAGCCGCTGATTCCTGAGGAACTCGGGGCTAGTAATTGCGCTCAAACGTAATTACATTGAAGCGCAAATGGATGGCTTGAGCACGATATTTCTAGCGCTGGCTGATCCATCGCGCCGCGCACTAATGGAGCAGCTACAGAAAGGGGAGGCGACAGTTACCGAACTCGCCGCCCCGCACACGATCAGCGTGCTTTTTATCTCACGCCACCTGAACGTACTCGAGCCGGCCGGGCTCATCACGGAAACCAGCTCCGCTCGATGGCGACGGGCAGGACATTCCGGCGAAAAATCTTTGCCTCCTATGCAGAAAAAGATTCAGGGTCCTGCCCGGCCGGTGCCCGCTGACGTCACTTGAACCCCATTTTGGGAGTTATCCAACGACAAGGTTCTGATGACCATCGATGAGCTCGCGCATGATGTCAAGGTGGCCTGCGTGCACTGAGGTCTCAGCAAGGACGCGAAACACGACCTCGCGCCCGTTAGGCAGCGGTGGTGCCTCGAAGACGCCGGCTGGAGGCCTCCACCGGGGAAGGGCGTCGAAATCGATTCTCCTGAGCACCTTGTCGCTCCGANGAAGGGCGTCGAAATCGATTCTCCTGAGCACCTTGTCGCTCCGAGCGCTCGCGCTTGTATGTTTCGATTGCTTCCGCGCCCGTCATCGGGTCCGATGCCCAGCCGTCGTGAAGGGCTTCGATCGCTCTCACGTCACCGCTTAGAACGGCCGAGATCCAGAACCTCTCGTCGTCGTAGGCGAGGTGGTTGAGAAGCCGCGTGATCGTCCAAACAGACGGAACTATCACCCGATGCATCGCATCCTCCGCCAGCCCGTCAACCGCTCGCAGCACATGCTGGCGCTCGTTCGCTAACTGTGCGAGCAGTTGTGCGTCACCCATGTTCAGCAGTCCCCTGCTCATCACACGTGCGGATTGGATTGGCGAATGTGCCAGGTGGTGATGGCGGTGCTATGTGCAACTCGGTCAATTGTGGCGCTCCATCCATCACGGGTACCGCCTTCCATGAGGTCGCGCACCTCCTCATCCGTCAGCTGCTCGGGAAAGGCGACAGTGAGTTCGAGGTGTGTGCCTTCTGCGACGTCGCGGAGGTTGACGGTCATGATCGGTGCTTCGAGCTCGCGGTCTCCGACGAGCTCTGGCCATCCTCCAGCCGCTCCCCACCGAAAGACCAACCGTTCGTCTGGAACGACTTCGAGGTATACCCCGCCGGTGGGGTATTGAAGATCGTCATCGACCACCATTTGTTGACGCCATACGCCGCCAACTCTGAGATCAACCTGGATAGGCGCCGTGGGAGTGGGCATAGCGGGGTTGTAAAACCAGGCGAGGTTTTCCGGCTCAGTCCAAGCCTTGAAAACGATATTGCGCGGTGCCCGCAGGATGCGGGTCAGGGTAAAGCTTCTTTCAGTGCGTGTCTGGGACATCATGCTCCTTCTTCCTGTCAGGGCATTCGTTCGTGGCTCGAAACATCGTCGTGAGGTGCTTTTCGAGACCGTCCAAACGCGTTTTGAAGAACCGGCGGTCGGGCCCATCCATTGATGCACTGCTAGCAGTGATAATGGATTCAACCGGCAATACCGCCACTGAGCGTCAAGGGCCATGAGGAACTGCCCACTGGCGGTGGCAGCCAGCACTCGTGGGGGAGGTCGCCCGCTCGGCGCCGTCCTCGGTTCGGCAATTAATGCGTCCGATACCTCGCTTCACGCATGCTCCCCGGATCGTTTCAGGCTCCTGTAGATCGTCGTCACAGGCGTGGCATTGCGATCGTGGGGCGCCGGGCCGTCAGGTTCATGAAGTCGTCAGGTCGGTCGAGGCCCGAACTTCGTCCATTGTCCTTCGGAGACCACTTGGACGGAGCCGTCGACGACCTTTATGGCCGTCTGTTCGTCGGTGGCGTACCTCGAAGCGACCCGCCTTCGAGATCAACCCATCCGGCCGATCCCGAAGTCGGGTCGCGTTGCTACAAGGCTGGGTTGGTGAGGCGGTGCCAGGCGGTGGCGGGGGTGATGTCGGCGGCGAGCGTGAGCGGGACGCGGATCGACGTGCCTTGATCTTGTGAGGCCGCGCTGAGTGTGAATTCGAGCGAGCCGACAGTGGAACCGGTCAAGCCGTCCTCCAGGGACAGTGCTGTTGCCGTTGCTGTGACGGTTGTGCCTTTCCAGACGAGGGCCGACGCGTCTGTGCCGGCCACGACATCGCTGTTGTTCATGGCGCCGTTGATCCACTCGGGTGAGTACGCGCCCACACGATCACCTGCTGTGACGAGCTGGACGCGTTCGAAGGCGGGTGGAACGCTCGCGAGGACATCGAGGAGAGCCGCGTTGCGCTCTCGCCAGGTGTCTGCCCCGAGGATCGCTCCGACCACGGTGATGATCGTAGCGCCCACCGCTACTTCGGCCGAGAAGAGGATGCACGAGCCTGAATCGTAGTCGGTGCCGGTCTTCATGCCCGTGATTCCTGCCGTGCCGAGCAGGCTGTTGAGGTTTTCGATCTCTCCGATGTTGGGCAGTATCGCCGTCTTCTCGGACACGACTCCCGCCAGTACTGGGTTCGCAAGAGCCAGCTTGCCGATCTCGACCAGGTCCCTCGTGGTGCTCACGTTGGAGGCTCCGAGCCCGCTCGTGTTGGTAAGCGTGGTACCGGTGAGCCCATTATCGGCAAGCCACGTCCGGGTGGCGTCGAGGAATGCGTCGACGCTCCCGAATGCCCAGATCGCGAGTGTCTTGCTGTAGTTGTTGGCTGAGGGCAGCATCATCGCTTCCAGCACCTGCCGTTGCGTGAACACGGATCCGGAGACGACCGGTGCCCAGGAACCGTTTTCTGCGATCGTGTCGTCGAGCCATTGGACGTCGTCGTCGGTGATGTGGATGTCCGGACCATTCTCGCCGGCGACGATGGGCTTGTGCTCCAACACGACGAGCGAGGTGATCATCTTTGCGAGGCTTGCAATCGGGAAGGGGTCTTCGCCGCCGCTAGAACTCAGGACGCCGTCGAACCCAACCGCGCCGAGCGCTCCACGGCCGACCGACGGCCAGGCGATCTGCGCGGCAGCGCCTGTTTCGATGACCGGTGCTGTGAGTGTGGCGGTCGTGGTCGGCATCGGCTGGGTGAGCGCAGCCGTGCTGTACCCAGCGGAGCCCAGGACGACGACCGCGACGACTGCCGCAATGAATCGACGGCGGCGAACCGGCCGCACCGAGCGTGTGGAATCCATCAGACAACTATCACACGAACGAAGCAGCAGCCCCGCAGCGCCCCTTGGTGTCGCAGCACCTAAAAGCATTGAGGGCCCAACAACCAGCCCGAGGATCGATCCGGTATTTTGTGACAACTTGAATGAAGTCCACCTTATTGCTGTCTGTCGTTTCGTTCGTTTCGTTCGATTCGTGGCAGTTGAGATCTGTGCCGCGTCGTCACCGAGATACCCGTCGAGGGAACGCCCGTGGCATAGCAGCGCGATGACTTCGGCGAGGCACGAGGCAACAGCTCGCTGAGCGCTCACCGAAAACGGCCCGTAAGACGTTCGGCGGATTCAACCGGTCGTCGCAACGATGGTCGCGGCGTGAAGCCGACCAGTGTTGACATCAGGTAGTGGACCGACGTTGAAAACCCGCGGCAACATTTTGGCAACATTTGAACGAAATTGCATCGGTTTCCAGGTTGCCGGTTGGGCCTCGCCGGCGACTGGGAGACGAGAGTTTTCACCGAGACTGGCCAGTCGGTGCGCAGTGCTGACGGGTGCACAATGATGCCGCGCACATCCCTGACGCTGACCCGCCACGGCCGCGCCGCCTGGAAGACCCACCTCGCCGCGCTCACCGAAATCACCGGACAGGAATGAACCCGACGCTACGCAGTCTCGTCAGAGTGCTCCAGGTGTCTCGTAGGTCAAGAGTGGGCACTTCGAGGAGAATTTTCGCTCTGCGCGGGGTACATCCGACGAAGAGGCCTCGCGCGTAGATGTCGTGCCCAACGAACCAGCTGGATCGTGAACAGTTCGCCGGTTGAATTTGGTCTAGATTTAGGTGCCGCCGGTGCACGTCTCGTTGGACAGCATCCGCGCTGCGAAGTCCTTTGTCGCCAACGCATGCAGCCCGGTAACGAACCAGGAAAACAGGAACAGCGACCGGAATCTGGAAGGGTTGAGACCATGCCGGTTTGGCTGCAGGCTCTATTTTGGGGAACGCTTGCCGGCGCGGCATTGGTCCTTGGTTCTGCGTTGGCGTGGTGGTGGAGCATTCCCGCTAAGTTCGTTTCCCTGATCATGTCTTTTGGTGCGGGTGTGCTGATTTCGGCGCTTGCCTTCGATTTAGTTGACGAAGCCGCCAGAGGCGGGGGCCTGTGGCCTACCGCGACCGGTTTCCTGGCTGGTGCGGTGGCCTTCGTTACAGCGAACGCACTTCTCGCACAGCGGGGAGCCAAACACCGGAAACGCTCCGGAGGGAAGCAGCCCTCTGAAAAGGAGAGTCCGGGCAGCGGGACGGCAATTGCGGTTGGTGCCCTCCTGGACGGCATCCCTGAATCCGTCGTCCTGGGGCTGGGACTTGTTGCGGGGGGTGCGGTCAGCCCGGCAATCTTGGCTGCCATCTTCATTTCCAACGTGCCGGAAGGTCTCTCCAGCACGGCGGGAATGAAGAAAGCCGGCCGGAGCGCCGGTTACGTGTTTGGAGTTTGGGGAGGGATTGCTGTCGTCTCGGGGGTCGCCTCCCTTGTCGGCTATGTCAGTTTGCAAAGCGCCTCGGTCGGACTTATCGCGTTCATCACAGCCACGGCTGCGGGAGCCATCCTGGCCATGCTTGCCGACACGATGATTCCCGAGGCCTTCGAGGAACATCACATGTTGACGGGACTTTTCGCCGCTGTGGGATTTTTGACCGCGTTCACAATCAGTCGGGTCGGTGCCTAGGGCACCTGGCAGCCAAGCGAAGAGTTCCCTGATTTCCGCGCTGGTCGCTGGCGCAGGGGCCGCCGTCGGGCTCGGAACCCAAGCGGATCCCAGGCAGGCTGCCGACGCCGCAGCCGAGAACGCCTCGACTGTGGGCCTAGTCGGAGGGATCGCCCTGATCGTCGTGGTCTTCGTCTCCTACCTGTGCGGTGGCTACGTAGCGGGCAGAATGGCGCGCTTCAGCGGAGCGAAGCAGGGCGTCGCCGTGTGGCTGTGGGCTCTGATCATCGCAGTTGTGCTCGCCATCGTTGGAGCGATCGCGGGTAGCCAGATGAACATCCTCGCCAACCTCAACAGCTTTCCACGCATCCCCATCAACGAAGGCAACCTCGCCCTCAGCAGCGTTCTCACGGCCATCGCAATCGCGCTGGTCAGCCTCGGCGGCGCCGTCCTCGGCGGTGTCGCGGGAATGCGTTTTCACCGCAAGGTCGACAGGGTCGGCCTCGGAACTTGAGTGGACAAGAACACGAAGCTCAGCCCGCACACCTGCGTGTCCATGGTTGAAGTATCGAACAAAGAGGAAAAACGTCCTGGCCCGACAAGCTGCCCACTTTCGGCCAGGACACCCCCGCTCGGTCGGGCCGGTCAGCCCGCCGAACTGGCCGCAGCTGAAGCGTCCTTATCTCGGGCGCCATTCTGCCGGTCACGGGCGGACGCGGCTTCTAGCGGTCAGGAGTTTTGTGCGAAGGTTGCGTTGATGTAGTCGGCCTCGGGAATGGGTTCGGGGTAGATGATCGCTCCCAGTTCCATCCACATGCGCTCCATCGCAGCGAGCTGCTCCGGCAGCGGTGCGAGGTCGGGCAGCCAACGGTACAGCGGCACCGCCGACACCTGCTCGGCCGTCTGGCCGGTCGCGGCCGCGATGATGCCCAGGTTTTCGTCGCTGTAGCGGTCGTCACCCTGCAGGTCCTGCGCGCCCCGGGTCAGTGCGGTGAAGAACTTCTGGGCGAGATCCGACGACGCGAAGTCTCCGCCGTAGATGACGCCGGTGCCGGATGTTCCGGCGGGCGACGTCCACAGGCTCACCGCGGTGCCGTCGTCAACGGGCATGTTCCAGAACGGCGCCGACGCGAACGCGGCGTCGATGCTGCCGTTGGCCAGGGCGGTGGGCATGTCGGGATTGCCGAGGGTGACCAGTTCGACGTCGGTGATCGAGAGTCCGGCTTTTTCCAGGGCCATACCCACATAGAAGGCGCCGGTTCCGCCGGCGCCGCCGGCCACGGCGACCTTGCGTCCTTCCAGATCCGCGACATCGGTGATCGTGCCGTCATCGACGAGCTTCTTCGACGCGATGAGCGCCGAGGGCGGTTCTTCTTCGTCTCCGGCCGAGACACCCATGGAGCCGACGACCTTCACGTCGAGGCCGGTTTCGACCGCGCTGAACAGTCCGGCCGAGAAACCGGACACTACGACGTCGAGCTTGCCGCTCGCGGCGAGCGGTACGGCGTCCTGTCCCGACTTGATCGCCTCCAGCTTGAGCTCGATACCTTCGTCTTCGAAGTAGCCCTTGGCGTCGGCAACGTAGAGCGGCGAGAAGATCGCGAGCTGAACGTGACCCACGTTCACCGTCTGCAGGTCTCCCGACGCGGCCGGGGCATCCGTTGCGGTGCAGCCCGACAGCGCCAGCCCAACCAGCGACACTGCTGCGATGATTCTCAGTTTCTTCACTTTTTTGTTTCCTTTTTCTTGAGGCTGTTCGAATTACGCCATGGAAGGAGCACCCGTTCCAGCACGATAATGAGCCCGGTGACGAGCGCGCCGATGACCGAGACAACGATCAGGCCGACGAACATCGTGGCGGGCTGAAACAGCTGCCACGAGTTCCAGATGAGATAGCCGAGACCGTTGTTGGAGGCGACGAACTCCACCGCTGTGACGACGATCACCGACATGCCGGCGGCGACGCGTAGCCCGGTCATGATGGCCGGCGCGGCGGCCGGAAGCAGCACGTTCAGAAACAGGCGGATGCCGGTGGCCTTGTAGGCGCGCGCCGATTCCAGGATGCGGGGGTCGATCTGCGTGATGCCGGCCAGGGTATTGATCTGCACGACGAAGAACACCGAGATGGCCACGGCGAGGATCTTCGGCGTCTCGGTGAGGCCGAAGATGAGCAGCAAAAGCGGCAGGATGGCGATCTTCGGCAGCGCATACAGTGCGGTGAAGGTCGGGCTCAGCGCCGCTCGAATCGGCCGCACGACGCCCATGATGAGCCCGGCGAACACACCAAGAATCGAGCCGGCGACGAAGCCCAGGGCGAGGCGACCGACCGTGGCCCCGATATGCACGGCCAGCGAACCATCGGCGACCATTTCGGCACCCCGCTCGGCGATGGCACTGGGCGGGCTGAATAGTCGGGAATCGAGCACACCGGTAGCGGCAGCGAGCTCCCAGAGCGCGAGCAGCACGATGGGGGTGAGGATGGCGAGGCCGAGGTCGCGAGCGCGCAGTCGCTGTTCCCGCCTGAATTCCTGGTCGATGGCCTGATCGAGTTCGCTGGTACGACGGGCGACAGTCTCGGTGACGGTCATTTGAAGCTCATCGAGGCTTGAACCTCATCGCGCAGCGATTCCCAAATATCCTGTTTCATGCGGGCGAACTCCGGGCTGGCCTCCATGGCGACACTGCGCGGGCGACCGAACGGCACGTCGATGATCTCCTTCACGCGGCCCGGCCGGGCCGACATCACCACGATCTGATCACCGAGCAGCAGGGCCTCCTCGATCGAGTGGGTGACCAGCACCACGGTCTTGCGTTCAACCTCCCACAGCCGAACCAGCTGCTCCTGCATGAGGATGCGGGTCTGAGCGTCGAGGGCGCCGAGCGGTTCGTCCATCAGCAGTGACGGCGAGCCGGTCGCGAACGCGCGCGCGATGGCGATGCGCTGCCGCATCCCGCCGGAGAGCTGTTGCGGGTAGGCGTCTTCGAAGCCGGTCAGGCCGACCTCGGCGATCCAATTGCGGGCTTCGCTCTCGCGCTGTCTTTTCGACACCGCGGCCATCTTCTGGCCGAACGCCACGTTCTCCAGCACGTTGAACCACGGAAACACGCCGTGTTCCTGAAACACGAAGGCCGAGCGCGGTACCCGGGTCGGCTCGAAGTTAATCTGCACGTCACCCGAGGTGGCTGTCTCGAGGCCGCCGAGAATGCGCAGCAGCGTGGACTTGCCGCATCCGCTCGGGCCGACGATGCAGGTGAACGAGCCTTTTTTCAGGTTCAGGTTGATGTCGCTCAGCGCATGAACCTGCCCCGAGCCGCCGAAAACCTTGGAGAGGTGGCGTACAACAAAGGCGTACTGGCCCGGGGAGTCAGTCATTGCTGTTCCTGTCTGTGTCACGAAGCCAAAGAATGGTGGTTGCCCAACGCTGACGACAGGCCGATGTCGGCGCGGGACCAGCCGGAAGCCAGGAGCGACGGGTCTGTGTCACTGGCAGCGAACATCCGTTCGGCGAAACGTTCGGAATCGCCCTCGGACCTCCAGCCTATTGCAGCGTCGCCCCTGCCTGGCGGACCCTCGAGCAGACCCGCTCTGGTGTTAGGTGGGCTCTTCTTCGTTGGCGCGTGTTTCGACCCAGTCGACGTCGTCATCGGAGAGGTACGTGCCGGGTTGATCCGTTTCACTGTCCGGGTCGATCTCACCGCCGGCTCTGGCGATTTCGGAGACGAACTCGGGCGGCACGGCGTCACCGTTGTTCTGCATCAGCCACTCCCGCGTCGACGGCATCAGCTTGGGCCACCACAGCTCGATATCCATACGGCGCAGTCTGCCACGACGGCTGATGCTGCGCGACGGGGCGTCCGCGCGGGAGTGTGCCTGCACGATCGATAAACTCAAAGCATGTCAGACCAGCACTTCGAGCAGGATGAAACCCTGCGCCTGCCGACCATCCAGTTTCGCGTCGTACTCGATCTGGGACCCCGGCTCGCCGCGGCCGTCACCCTGCCCCCGGAGCTGGCGCATCCCGACCTGTTTGCTGACCGTGACGACGAGGGCGGGGCGCTCAATCTGAGCATCGACTATGACAGCGGCCAGTTGCACGTGCTGCTCGACGAGGCCGGACCCAGCTTTCACTACCACGGCACGAGCGACCCGTTCGAGAGCCCCTGGCCGGCCGACCAGACCGAAAAACTGCTCGAGTGGGCGCTTATTCTGGTGCAGGCGGTCGACGCCCTCGATGATCTGCTCGACTCGATCTTCGAGGCCGCCGAGTGGTTCGAGCAGGGCCTCACACTGTACGTTCCCGAGACCGAACCGACCCAGCTCGAACTGATCGAGGTCGGTATCATCGGTGAGCTGCTGACGCTGCCCTGGCTCGGTTCCGGCCGGGTCGATCACGAGCACATCGACGGCGACAACCACCCGATTGCCCTGCTCTGGAACATGAACAATGCTGACCCCGACACGCCGATAGCCCGGGCCTGGCTCGACCCGGAGACCGGTGAGCCGCGCACAGCCGCCGAACCGGGGGTGGACTGGAACGCCGTTGCCATGAGCGAAGATGAAGTTCTGCAGTGGCTCGTCGGCATCTACACCAACCACCATGTGGCGCCGACGCCGGAGGCGCAGATCATGCGCGCGGCGCTCGAACGCATGGGCGGCATCAGCTGATCAGCCCCTGCGCGGGCCACGGGTCAGCCAGGCGAGCAGGCGCTCGATTGGCCCCTTGCCCAGGAACTGTCGCCACAGACCGGCACCGAGCAGGGTGAGCAGGAGCATCCCGACGAGCAGCGGCCAGCCGGGATAGTCGATCTCGGTGCCACCGGCGACCACGGCCAGGGCGAGAATCTGCACCGTATAAATGGTGAGCGCCATCGAACCGGTTGCAGCGATCGGCGAGAGGATGCCGCGCAGGCTCCGTGCCGGGGCCTCACGTTCCACGGCTGTGAGCCAGAGCAGCGCAGCGATGAGCATTACGGCGAGTCCGCCCGAGCCGAGCACTTCGGCGATGGAGCCGGAATGGGCCTGCGCGCTGATGCCCGGTACGACGACCGCCGCGCCGTACCCGGCGACCGCCGCTGACGCACCCGCCCCGACCAGGGCCACCTGCGTTCTCGGCCGGGCCAGGTCGGAGCGCGCGATGATGAGACCAGCGAGCAGAAACGGCATCCAGATGAGCACCGGGTAGGTACCGTTCAGAAAGAAGTAGTCGACGAAGTAACTGATCGGGGGCGCACCGGCATCCACTTCATTCTGGGCGGCGCCGAGCAACGGCGCGCCGACCAGAAAGATGACGCCGATCACGCCGAGCAGCCACCGGTGTAGAAAGAGCATCGGAATGAGCAGCAGGAACATGAGGGCGTAGAAGTGCAGGATAACGGCCACGCCGCTGTTCAGGCTCGAGAGCAGCACGCCGAGCAGGAACAGGAAAAGGGCACGGATCAGGATGCCGATGACGCGATCGGAGCGCTGGCCGCGCAGGAGTGGATGCGCCGACCCGGTCATGATGCCGAGCGATACCCCGGCGAGGGTCGCGAACAGAATCGACGAGCGGCCGTCGACGAACAGTTCGGCGTCTCCTGCGCGCGGGACGGCGTGAGCGACGAACATGCCGATGATCGCGAGGCCGCGTGCGATGTCGATGGCGACGACCCGGTCACTCACTTGCGGCCTGGTCTGCATGCACACAGGCTACGGCTTCGTGAGGCGAATCACCCGAGCGCCTTGATGCTTTCGGCCAGCGTTCCCGCAGCGTCGAGAGCCAGCGTCGTGGTCATCTGCAGCCGGGCTCTCTGGCGAGCGGATGCGGCGGCCGTACCGGGCCAGGAGCGGGGAGCGGTAGCCTTAAGTCAGAAGCAATTAGAGGAGTGATAATGCAGGTCATCGTGAACACCGACAGCAACGTCAACGGCACCGAGCGGGTCGCCGGAGCGCTTGAAACCATCGTCGAAGAATCCCTCGCACGCTACGGCGAACGTTTGACCCGGGTTGAGGTTCACCTCATCGATGGCAGCGCCGGACGCAGCAGCACCGACGACTTCAAGTGCACCCTCGAGGTTCGCCCGGCCGGTGGAACGCCGGTCGTCGTGACCGAGAACGCCAACGCCGTCGAGGAAGCCCTGACCGGTGCCCTGCACAAGATGAAGAGCCTGCTCGAGACCCACTTCGGCAAGCTGGATGCCCGCAAGGGCAACCTCCCGATGGGTGAGGTCATCTAACCGCGGCATCCGCTTTGGTGGCCCGTGTTTGAGAAGGTGGCACGTGTTCAAACCAGTGCCATCTTCTCAAACACGGGCCACGAGCGCGTAGGGGGCCGGCCGGCTCAGAACAGCGTGTCACCGATGTAGCTGCCAGCGGCGCAGCCCGGCGGGATGGCAAAGACGGCCGACCCGATCGGCGTGGTCCACTCGTTCAGCAGGTCGAGAGCGTCGAGGCGACGCTGGATCGGCACGAACTGGGCGTCCACATCCGCTTGAAAGGTAATGAACAGAAGCCCGGAATTGGACACGCTGTCATTGGTGGGCAGGTCGTCGTAGTTGTAGCCGCGGCGCAGGATGCGTTCGTCGGGGTTCTCGCTGCGGGCGCGGCGCAGATGGGAGAACTCCGGGATCACCGGAAAACCGATTGCGGTCTTCGCGTCGAAATCGGGTTCATCCGTTTCGTTGACGCCGGTGAGCGGCGCGCCGTTGCTCAAGGTTCGCCCAACGGATGCCTCCCGCCCGGATCGGTCGAGCTTGTCCCACTTGTCGAGTTGCATGGCCACCCGCCGCAACACGAACCCGGTTCCGCCGTGCAGCCAGGTCGGGTTGCCGGCATAACCCCAGACCAATCGTTCGAAATCGGGGGTACCCGGCACGAAGTTGACGGTGCCGTCGACCTGGCCGAACAGGTTGCGCATGGTGGTTCCGGGCTTGACCGAGCCGGGCGCCCGCCGAAAGCCGCTCTGAACCCAGCGCACGGTGCCGAAGGAGCGGCTGTCTTTGAGCAGCATGCGGGTGGCGTGCGCCACGGTGAGGGAATCGTCGGCCGCGATCTGCAACAGCAGGTCACCGTCGGCCCAGGCCGGGTCGAGCCGGTCGATGCCGAAAGCGGGCAGCGGTCGCAGCCAGCTCGGCGCGGTGCCGCCGGCCATCGCCACGAGGTTCGCGCCGAAGCCGAACGTGACGGTGAGCCTGGCCGGTGCGACGGCGAGTTCGGGTTCGGAGTCGGCGAGCGCCGCCTCGCCCTGGCTGAGCCGGGCGGCGTCGCTCGTGAGAATCTTCAGGAGCCGGCGCAGCGCCGGGGCGTCGGTTCCGGGGGCCAGGTCGAGTGCGATCAGTGTCGCGTTGCTCTGCGGCACGGTGTCGATTCCGGCCTGGTGCACCCCGTAGAACGGCACGGTCTGCGAGCCGTTGAGGGGCTCAGCGACGGCCTGCGGGGCCTCTCGGGTGGCGAGGTCGATGCCGACCGCGCCGACGGCGCCGATCCCGGCCGCGGCACCTCCCAGAAGGAGATGCCGCCGGCTGAGACGACGACCAGCGGATGCCTGCTGATCGCCGGACATTACTTGTTATAGCTCTCGTTGGCGCCCGAGTAGTCCTTGGCCGGGGCCGTGAACTCGAAGGTTGAACCGTCGGAGAGGGTGAGGGTGAAGGTCTGCTCGGCGCCAGCGACGAGGGGCTCGGTCAGCTTCATCATCATGAGGTGATTGGCGCCGGGGGCCAGCTCGTAGGAACCATTGGCAGGAACGATGAAGCCGCCCTCTTTCTGCTGCATGACCATGGCTCCCGAGTCGTCTTCGATCGTCTCGTGCAGCTCGATCATGGTCGCCGCCGGCGACATGGCCGAAACGATGTTGATGTCGGTGTCACTCGAGTTCGTCAGGGTGCCGAACGCGGCGCTCATTCCTGTTTCGGCGGACTTGACCCACGGATCGGTGATGGTGAGGCTCGTGGCCGCCGTGGTCTCGACCGCGGTGTCGGTCGTGGCTGCCGGAGCCGCGGTGTCGGTCGTGCTGGCACAGCCCGCGAGGGTGAGGAGCGCGGCGACGGCGACGATGAGAATGCGAGGGGTGGTGGTGAGAGTCATTGTTCTGTCTTTTCTGTAGTGGGAAAAGTGCGTGCAGCGGATGCTGCGTGGCGCCGGGTCAGCGCCAGGATGCCGAGAAAGAGTCCGAGGCCGACGACGGCACCGAGAAGCGCGGTGACGCCGACGGGCAGCCCGGCCGGGGACGGTGCGGACGCGGCCATGCTCGGATCGGGGGCAGTGCTGACAGCGGGCGTGGCGGCATCCGTCGTGGGTGCTGCCGACGCGCCGGAGCCGACGCTGAAGTCGAACGTGCCGGAGATGGGATGCCCGTCGGCCGAGACGACCCGCCAGCGCACCTGGTAGCCGCCGTCCGGCAGGGCCGGGTCGACGGCCACGGAGGCCGTCGGACCGTCGAGGGCAGGTTCGCCTTGCGCCCAGTCGGTGCCCGCCGAATCAACGACGAGCATGATCGCGCCAAGCTGCATGATGTCGTCGGTGAACCGCATTGATACCGTGGCCGGTGCCAGATCGACGTGTTCGGTGTTGGATGGCACGGTGGCGAGCACCGAGTCGTGGGCGCTTGCGGCCGGTGCGGCACCGCCGATCGCGAACGTCGCGGCGAGTGCGAGAGCCCCGAGACCGGCCAGGAGCCGGTTTCGGGCAGGAAAATGGTGCATGCTGTGCCTCCGAAAAGGTCGCGAGAAGGGTGGGTGCTTCGTGGCACGGGTTTGGGCTCGGGGCACTGGTTCAAACCAGTGCCGGCTTCTCAAATGAGTGCCGCGAGCGGATGCGCGCGGGCGCGCCGGTTAGACGGCTGTGGGCGCGGCGGGCGGGCCGCGGTGTCGCATTGGCGACAGCAGCACGGCCAGATCAAACGGAATGAAGGTGAGGTGCCGAGCGGCGCGCACGAGAACGCTCCTCGGCGTCGGCAACACGATGCCCAGGGCGATGATCACGGCCACCAGGGCGGTGCGCGCCAGCTCGACCAAAGCCCAGAAGGTGCGCTCGCCGCGGCGCAACGCCACGATCGTGACGACCGCCGCAACAGCGTGGGCCAGCCACATCCAGTCCATAGCGGGCGAGACCGGCGCAGCGGATGCCGCCCCCACGATCACGGTCGCCGCTCCGTGATGCCCGGCCACGGTCATCGAGCCGGCCGATCCGCCGAGCCCGAACAGCAGGTGGAACAGCACCTGGCTGAACCCCACCGACAGGGTGAGCCGCACGAGCGAGAGATTCTTGCCGGCGAGCGCCACGCTGACCATGCCGGCGAAGGCGAGCGCTATCGCGATACTGACCGGGGCGGGGGCATGCCCACCGGCGGCCACGTGAGAGAGGGCGGCGACGAGCACGGCCACGGCGGCGGTCAGCCAGCCGCGCACGAATCGCGCCCACCTCGTTGCCATGTCATCCACCTGCCGGATTCGCCGCACACTGAGTGTGGTCGCGCCTACAGGCTAGCGGATGCCGCAGCCTCGCCCCGACGGAACCCTCGCGCCAAAAGGTGGAGCGGACATCCGCAAATGGTAACGTCGCCTAGGTCTAGCAACTGGTTTGACGGTCGACGCCTCCTGCAAGGAATCTCAGATGCCCCATCGCATGAATCTTTCCAAAAATCTTCCACGAACATTGACGGGGCTGTCAGCTGAGATCCTGCAGGACCTGCAGCAGCTCGCGCGCACGCCCTCACTGCTGGTGGCCTGCAACTACGGCGGCACGCTCTCGCACCACGTCGCTTCCGACGTTCCGTCGGTGCTGCTGGCCGAGTCGGCGACCGCCCTGCGCGCCCTCGCTGCCCTGCCCAACACCCACACGGCCGTCATGTCGGGCCGCCCGCTGCGGGACCTCGCCGCGGATTCCCGCCTGCCCCGCGAAGTGCACCTGGTCGGGTCGAACGGTGCCGAGTTCGACTCGGAATTCTTTGACGCCCCGGAGCCGGCCGACGATTCCCAACACTCCGGTGTGGCACTGGATCGCCTGCGCACCCGGCTCGGCGTCAGCGCCGCCTTCTTCGCCGGCGACGCCGAGAGCGACGAAATGGCCATGAACACCCTGCACGGCCCGGACCTCGGCATTCGCATCGGCGACGGCGAGTCCGTCGCCGACCATCGCATCAGCGGTCCGGAAATGCTCGCCCAGATGCTCGCTCTGCTGTTCGAGCTTCGGAAGGACTGGCTGTTCGGCCAGCACGTCGTTGCCATCGAACGCCACTCCATGCTCGGCGACGGCACCTCGACAGCCCTCGTCACGCCGGAAGCGCGCATCTGCTGGATGACGCATCCGCTGCCCGACTCTGGCTCGTTGTTCGCGAGCATTCTCGGCAGCGAAGAGGCCGGGCATTTCTCGATCGAACCGGTGAAGAAGAGCCGGGTGCTCGGCCAGCGCTACGTCGACAACACCATGATCGTTGAAACCCGCTGGGCCGACGTCACCGTGACCGACTACATTGAACCCTCGCCGCTCGGCATCACCAACCTGGTGCGCAAGCTCACCGGCACCGGTCTGGCCCGCATCGTGTTCGCGCCGCGACCCGACTACGCCGTCGCCTACTTCAACATGCACGCCGGCACAGGCATCGTCACGCTCACCGGCATTCCTGACCCGATCGTGCTCACGGCGGCGGGTGTCGAGTTCACCGTCAGGAGCGACGGCCGCAACGAAACAGCGACCGCCGTCGTCGACCTGTCGCAGGGCGCTGTCATGCTCAACCTGCGCTGCGGCGACACCGAGCCCTATCAAGCGGATGCCGCCGGTGAAGCCACGCGGCGCGGCGCGGTCATGAATGACTCGCGTGCGTGGGTGAATTCGTTGTCGCTGCCGAGCGTGAAGCCCTCGCTCGTGGGCCGTTCAGCGCTGGTGCTTCGGGCCCTGTGCTATGAACCGACCGGTGCGGTGCTCGCCGCCTCGACCACCTCGCTGCCCGAGGGTATCGGCGGCACCCGCAACTGGGACTACCGCTACTGCTGGCTGCGTGACGGCTCGATGACGGTCAAGGCGCTTGTCGACCTCGGCTCGAGCGACGAAGCCGACGGGTTTTTGCGCTGGCTCTCCGGGGTCGTGGACGACAGTCCCGGCGCGCAGTGGCTGCATCCGCTCTACTCGGTCACCGGCTCGTCGCTGTCGACCGAGGCGAGCCTCGAGTCGCTGCCCGGCTACGCCGGCTCCCGCCCGGTACGCATTGGAAACGCCGCCGACAATCAGGTGCAGATCGACGTGTTCGGCCCGGTCGCCGAACTGATCGACACGCTCAGCGCCCGGCAGGGTACCCTCTCGGACTTTCAGTGGCACCTGCTCACCGAGATGGTCGACGCCGTCACGAGTCGCTGGCAGGAACCCGACCATGGAATCTGGGAAGCCAGGCGTTCGCCGCGGCACCATACCTACACGAAGACCATGTGCTGGGTGACCGTGGACCGGGCCATCCGCACCGCCGAACGGCATGGGCGCGAGGTGGGCGAGGACTGGGTTCTGCTCGCCGCCACCATTCGCGAGGAGGTGCTGAGCGAGGGGTGGAGTGAGGAAGCCCAGTCCTACACCGTGGCCTACGACAGCCCCGACCTCGATGCCGCCGTGCTGCACATCGGTCTGTCCGGACTGCTCGACGTGACCGATGAGCGCTTTCAGTTGACCGTGAGTGCGGTGGAGCGCGAACTGCGCGTGGGGCCCACGGTGTTCCGCTACCGCTACGACGACGGCCTGCCCGGCCTCGAGGGCGGCTTTCATATCTGCACCACCTGGTTGATCGAGGCCTACGTGCTCACCGGGCGCCTTGACGAGGCCGAAGCCCTGTTCAATCAGCTGATCGCCCTGGCCGGCCCGACCGGGCTGCTCTCTGAAGAGTTCGACCCGGCCACCGAAACCCACCTGGGCAACCACCCGCAGGCCTACTCGCACCTCGGCTTCATTCGCTGCGCGCAGCTGCTGGACGAGTGTCGTCAGCGCTGAATCCGAGTGCCCGGTCGCGGGCTGTGTGCGAGTGCGCCGTGAACCGGCAACCCCGTCTCGGACATGTGTCCGAAAAGTGGTAGGATAGACGAATGACTTCGTTGACTGCCCCCCGCCTGCTGGCGGGAGCGGTGCAGTCCGATGCGGTGCCGTTCAGTGTGCAGAGCGAATCGAAGCACGACCCCCGCGCTGAGCGCACCCGGCAGCTTATTCTCACAGCGATCCGGGCGCTGATCGCCCAACCGGCGGCATCCGTTTCGGTGGCCGAGATCGTGCGCCTGGCCGGCATCAGCCGCAGCTCCTTCTACGCTCACTTCGCGAGCCTCGACGTGCTTGCGGCCGAGCTGCTGCAGGCGCAGTTCGCCGATATCGGCTCGGCCGGGCTCGACCTGCCCCGGCCGCGCACCGGCGAGAACGCAGCCCGACTCGGCTATGCCCGCCTGGTCGACCACATGGTCGAAAACTTTCCCCTCTACGCGAGCGTGCTCGAACTGCCGTTGACGCGCAGCGCGCACGACCAGATCATCGAGGCCTACGCCACCCGCCTGCTCGAGTCGATACTGGTCTTCGACGACGCCGTCAACGCCGAACTGGTCACGACCTACGTCGCCGGCGGCGCCCTCACCCTGATCGGCGCCTGGATGCGCGGTCACCTCGATGTCTCAGATGACGAACTCGTCGACCAGCTCGTGGCCCTGCTGCCCGGCTGGTTGCTCGATACCCCTGCTTCAGCAACGCCCGTTCGCGTTGCCTCACCCACACAACACTGAAGGCGCATTCTATGAAGATCGAAATCGGCGAAACCCTGGTCTACCCGCACCACGGAGCGGTCACCATCACGGCCCTCGCGACCCGCACCATCAAAGGCGTCGAGAAGCAGTTCATGACCCTCAACGTGCACACCAGCGCGCTGACCATTCAGCTGCCCGTCGACAACGTCGAGCTCGTCGGCGTGCGCGACGTCATCGACGCCGCCGGCGTGAGTGCCGTGTACGAAATTCTGCAAAACGCCTTCACCGAGGAGCCGGGCAACTGGTCGCGCCGCTACAAGGCCAACCAGGAGAAGATGGCCAGCGGCAGCGTCTACCGCGTCAGCGAGGTCGTGCGCGACCTGTGGCGCCGCGACCAGGACAAGGGCGTCTCGGCCGGCGAGAAGCGCATGCTCGAAAAGGCCCGCCAGATCCTCGTCTCCGAACTCGCTCTGGCCCAGGGCCTGACCGACCAGGAAGCCGGCGACCTGCTTTTGATCGAAATTCAGAACTACGTCGTCAGCGACGAGCCGGTCGAAGTCGCCGTCTAATCTGGCTCAGGAGGGCACGTCCGTTCGCCGCGCGAACGGGTGCACTCCTGTTTTCGGCCGGCATCCGCTTGAGCGCGCTTCATCTGGGTGAGCGCGACGGTAACGGGCGTAGCGCGCGCCAAGATCTGGCGTGGCCATCCGCTGTTCTTCGCGCGACGACGTCGGCGGTAGCCGCCGGGTTCTGGGCTACACCAGTGCGGCGCAGAGCAGCAGCGCCGGCCACGCGGTGACGAGCACGGCCGCCAGGTAGACCAGGTTGCGGCGGGTGAGGGTGGAGCTGCTGATGCCATAGCGCGCACTGAGCAGCATGGTCAGCCCGGTGATCGGCCCGACCGCTGTCGACACTCCCCAACCGATGCACGCAGCGAGCACGAACAGCGTGGGGTCGGGGTGCAGCGGTTGCACCAGCGCCGCGACGATCGCGACCGACACGACCGGGTGTACCCCGACCAACGCGAGCAGAATCATGGCGAGCATCATCGCCCAGGCGACGAAAACGGTGAACTCCGACACCGGCAGCGGCAGGTCGAACAGGGGAAGCAGCATCCGCAGGCCGACGGCGAGCACGCCGGCCGAGGCGAAGAGCGTGACCTCGCCGCGCAGCTGGGGCAGGTCATGCCGGGCGTGCCGGGCGAGCGCGCGCAGGGCCCCGCGACCGTCGATGATCATCAGGCCGATCAGGGTCACGCCCAGACCGGCGAGCAGCACGATGCGCGGCACCGAAACCGCGGGAAACAGCTGGTGAGCGGTGATGACGATTGCCACGAGGGCCAGCGGTACGCGCACGAGCGCCCAGGTCAGGGAATAGCCGGTATACGCGGGCAGTTCGCGGCCCCACAGGTGAAAGATGTCCCAGACACTCAGGCCGATCGCGACTAGCGCGAGCGCCAGACCCACCAGGAGCAGCACGAGGGAATTCGCTCCGGGTACGAGCGTGGTCGCGGCCGCGGCCGCCGCCCAGAACGGCGACCAAAACGCCGCCGCCGAAAACGACCGGGTCAACAGTGCGGCATCGGCGAGCCGCAGCGGCGACCGGCCGCGCAGGTGATCCCCGACGATGCTGACCGCACCGATATTAATGACGGCGCCGAGCGCGTGCGTCGCGAGGGCGGTTCGCACCACGGCGAGCCGGCCGTGCAGCCGGGTGCGCGTGGTCAGCGCGGTCGGTGTGATCAGCCGCAGAAAGGACACCGCCGTGAGCATGCCGATGAGGTCCTGATTGACCGACAGCAGGTCGCGGCCGTTGATGTTGCTGCCCAATTGAATCGATAGCACAACGGATGCCAGTCCCACGCCGATCAGCAGCAGGGCAATGATGCGCTGGGTGCGGGTCACCAGCACCAGTCCGGCCGCAGCGGCGGCGATCGTGAGCCCGCCGGCGACGAGCGTCGCGCTCGGCAGCAGCGCCGACAGCCCCACGCACAGGATGATGCCGCTCAGCAGCAGGGCGTAGAGCAGTCGCACGCTGAACCCCCTGACTGGATCGACCGTGTCCCGTCGAACACGTCCTCCTATCCAACCAGCCTCCGCACCTCTCTCTTTCCGGGCCCGGGCCCGGTCAAAATGGCGGACACAGAGACGGGGTGGGACGGGCGCAGCTCCTACTCGGGCGGGGCGGCGTTCGCCTTGCGGATGCGACGGCCGTCGGCGACCGTCTGCATCTCCTTCAGGGCGGCCTTCTGGCTCTTCTTTGTGCCGCGCGGCGGTAGTTGGATATTCTGCTCGGCGGCGATGCCGGCCTGCAGCTGGCGTCCGCGTTCGAGTTCGGCGTCAAACTCGGCTCCGAACAGCAGGGCGAGGTTGGTCAGCCACAGCCAGAGCAGAAAGATCACGATCCCGGCCAGCGAGCCGTAGGTCTTGGCATAGTTCGAGAAGGTCGTGACGTAGAACCCGAAGCCGAGCGAGGCGACCACGATCGCCACCAGTGCCACGAGCGCCCCGAGGCTCATCCAGCGAAACTTCGGCTGCCGCACGTTGGGCGTGAAGTAATACAGCACCGCGATCAGCAGCACCACGGTCGCCGCGAGCACCGGCCACTTGGCAATGGACCAGACCACCTGCACGGTCTGGCCGAGCCCGAGGGCTGCGCCCACGGCATCCGTCACGGGGCCGGAAATGGCCAGAATGAGCACGGCCACGAGCAGCAGGGCGATGCCGATGACCGTCACGAGCAGCTGGGTCGGCTTGAGTTTGAGAAAGGTGCGACCCTCGTCGATCTCGTAGATGCGGTTCATGGCACGGCTGAACGCGCCGACATAACCGGATGCCGACCAGATCGCCACCGCGATTCCCGCTACCAGGGCGAACCCGGCCGAGGGTGAGGTGCTGAACTGTTCGATCGGTCCGCGAATGACCTCGAGGGCGTCCCCGGGGGCGACCGAGGCCAGAATCGTCAGCAGGGTGTCGGCCGACTGCTTTCCCTGCCCGAACACGCCGAGCAGCGAGACCAGGGCGATGAGCGCCGGAAACAACGACAAGACGGCGTAGTAGGTGAGCGACGCCGCAATGTCGGTGCATTGGTCGGTGCCGAACTCGCCCAGCGTGCGCTTGAAAACGTACTTCCAGGAGGTCTTGGTTACCTCGGTCGGGGAGTCTGGCTTACGGTCGTCGTCCGGCTCCGGCGCGTCGGCGAGTTCCTGGCTCTGGCCCTTGTCAACCATGAAATTCTCTCTGCTCGGGTCGAATGAGGCCGGGGATCGCGATCCCCGGCGCTGAAAATGTGCTGCGTTCTCGCAATTTTGGCGCTGACATGGCTGCCGCGCAGCTTTGACGGGTACTAAGGGTACGACGAATGCTGCGGCGCCCTCCAGCCGCCCCGGCCCGAACGGGGGCGGCTGGCGGACGAGCCGCAGCATCCGTCTGGTGAATCAGTACGGCAGATCAGTACAGGCCAGTGTCACTCTTGTGCTTCGCCGACGCGGCCTCGTCGCGAGCCGTGTCGGTGACGGTGTCCTTCGCTGACTGTGCTTCGTCTTTAACGTCGCCGGCGGCTCCTTGCGCGGCCGACTTGACCTCCTCGACGGCGTCGGTGGCGCTGTCCTTCACCGCGGCGACGGCCTCCTGCGCGGGTTCACGCAGGTTGTCGGCCAACTGCTTGGCTGCGTCGGTCGCTTCGGAGAGGAGCGGCTGGGCGGCTTCCTTCAATGAACCGGCCAGTTCCTTCTCCTTGTCGCTGGCGGGAACCAGCGACGCGGCCAACCAGCCGATACCGAAGGCGATGAGCCCGACGGCCATGGGGTTTCCCTTGGCCCTGTTTGCGGCCTGGTGCGGCAGATCACCGATGGTGTCGGTCGCCGAAGACACAGCGTCGCCGGTCTCCGAGGCCGCGCCCATGACACGTTCCGACACCGAACCCAAGGCAGACTTCACCTTGTCGGTCTGGCGCTGCATGATTTTCGACGGAGTCACCTTGTCGGCGAGCGCATCGACGTCGCCGCCGAGCTCGCGCCGGGTACGCTCGATGTCCATGCGGATCTGATCGGGGGTGCGGTCGGTGTCGGTCATCGGTTTTCCTCATTTCGTTTCAGTGTGTCGGGGATTTTCTTCAGGGAGTCAACGGTTTTTGGTGCACCCTTGACGGTTTTCATCTCTTTGCGGCCCATCACAAAGAGCACGAGGCCGATGATCGCCCACAGTCCGGCCACGATCAGGCCGGACCAGGCGTTGCCGACCAGGTAGCCCAGTCCCCACCAGAGGGCAATCGACAGGAACAGCACGGCCATGAACGCGGCGTAGCCAGCGCCGCCCAGCATGCCGGCGCCCTTTCCGGCCCGGGTGGCCGACTGACGCAGTTCGGCCTTGGCCAGCTCGAGTTCCTGGCGCATGAGTGTGGAGAGGTCACGGGTGACTTCTCCCAGCAGGTCTCCCAGCGAGGTTTCCGCGGCCTTCTGCTCCGACGGAGTGTGCAGGTCGGTCATCGTTCCGGAACCGCCAGGTCGGGGTCGTCGCCGAGCAGGCCAGGCTGCGCGGTGACGCTCGTGCGGCCGCTCGTGTCGGTGAGTCCGACGATTCCGGCCTGGCCGACGGCGCCACCGGTACCGGACAGACCGACTCCGGCATCTGCTGCGCCGGCATACCGCGGCGTGGTATCGGCGAGGTCCCCGGAGGTCTTCTTCGCCTCGTCGGCAGACTCGGCGGCGACCGAGCGGGTCAACCGGCCGGCCAGGATTCCCGCTGCAGCGGCCAGGGCTATGAACGTGCCGGGCTTGCGTCGAGCGTAGGAGCGCACCTCGTCGAGCAGCGACCCGGGGTCGCGGTCATCGAGCCAGGTGGCGACGCTGCCGGCGCGAGATGCGGCCTGCCGCACGAGGTCCGTCGCGACGCCGTCAGCGTCGGACGCGCCGGCCATCTGGGTCAGTTCGTCGCTGATCGAGCGCAGGCCCTCGGCGACTCGGGCCTGCTGTTCGCCGGCCTGTTCGGTGAGCTGGCTGCGGGCATCCGTGAGCAGGTCTTTCGCCTGCTTCTTGGTTTCGGCGGCGACTTTTCCCACTTCATCCTTGGTGACGTCGGCGACCTCGCCGGCGGCGTGCGCGGCGGTGTCGCCCACGTTCGCGGCCTGGTCGGCGGCGACGTTCGCAGTGTGGGTCGCGGCGGTTTTTGTGGTCTTTGCGGGTGACGAGCCGTCGAACTCGGAGTCGTCGGCGCTCGAGGCCGGCGAGGTTGCGTAAAAGTTGGACATGCTGCTTCCTTTCGTGGCGTGCTGATGGGCTTTTGGGCCAGGGGAGTGGTGGTGCACGGCACGCCTCAGCGCCCGCCGGGCACCCGGGTGGGACTAGTTCTTGAAGACATCCTTGACGTCTTCGCCGACCTTCTTAGCGCTCGCCTTGGTCTGGTCGGCGCGGCCTTCGGCAACCTTGGAGTCGTCGTTGGTGGCCTTGCCGACGGCCTCGGTGGCCTTGCCCTTGAGGTCCTGGGCGGCGTTCTTGATCTTGTCTGATGCACTCATGGTGTTCTCTCTTTCGGGTGGTTTTTTTCGGGGCTGTTCGGCGCGGACGCGCCGAACGTGAGTAGATGGGGCGCATCCGTTCACTGGATGCGCGTGGTGCGGCTGGTACGCACCCGGAAGCCGCCGCTGATCTGCAGCAGGGCGGGGATGCGCAGGCCGAGGAGGTCGTCGAGGGCGGCGAGCGCCTGCTCGACGATGCGCACGACATCCGTCGGGGAAGTGCCGCGTCGACAGGTTACCGAGACCTTCAGCACGGCCTCGCGCGCGACCCGGTAAGTCGATACGCGGGTCGACAGAAACTCGGGGTACTGGCCGAGGGACTCCTGCAGCATGTGCTCGGCGACGGCCGAATTGACCTGGGTACTGCCCCAATCCGTGGTCTGTTCGCTGAGCAATCGGCCGGAATGGCCGTGGCCCTGCCGCAGAATGAAACTGAGCAGCAGGCCCACGATCGCCGACAGCCCGGCGAGGGCGACGATCCAGAGCCAGCTGTGCCCCGTTGCGGCAAGGGGGGTGGCCTGGAGCCAGCCCGCGACCGTCGTGCGAACGCTGTCGGCGACCGCGCCCCAGACATTTGCAGTCGCGGGCTGCGTGGCGAGCAGGCCGGATAGGGCGGCCGCGGCGAGCAACAGCAGGCCGACCACGAGAACCAGGCTGCGGTTGAGCGCGCGATTGGTGTTGTTCACGCGCCGACCTTTCCGCCGAGGGCTACGACCACCCGGGACCGCAGGGGTGGCTGCAGGTGTAGTCCGTCGAGCTGGCCGCGCACGGCGTCGAGTACGGTGTCCTGGTGAACCGGGCGCCCCGATGTCGGCACGAGGTGCACAGTGGCGAGTTTGCGAGAGATGCTCACCCGGGTGCTGTCCGGGTCGATCCCGCCCACTCGAGCGGCGCGCCCGGCCAGAGCGGATGCGATGACCTCGTCATCGACGACTGTCACCGTGCGTTCGGATTTGATCAGGTGCCGCGCGCGGCGACCCGGCGTCACGGCGACCGCCACGAGCACAAGACCGACCAGGGCGCAGCCGACGGCCAGACCGGCGAGCCACCCGACGGGCGCGGTCGAAGCGGATGCGAGACCCTCCGCGAGGTTCGCCGGTGCCGCCAGCACTGCCGGCTCATTCAGCAGGTGCAGCACGATCTCGGTGCCGATCCAGCCGCACACGAGCATGATCGCGACGGCCACGGCGATCGCCGCGGCTGACCGCGATGAGTGCAGTTCCCGCCGGCTGACACGTGCGTAGGTCGCTGTTAGGCTCATCGCACGCGCCGTTCCGGGCTAACGTCCACTCCGGTGAGTCGCACGGTGACCCGGCCGATGTCGGCGCCGGTCAGCTCCCCGACGCGGCGTCGGATTTCGGTCTGCGACGTGGCCGAGCGAGCCAGAATGGTCCCTCCGGTGCGCGCGATCAGGGCCGGTTCGCGGGTGACTCGTTGCAGGGAAACGACGCGGATTGGGGTGCTGATCGTGAGTGCGAGCCTGCCGTGGTCGTCGCCGAGCTCCACGCTGACCTGGTTCGGCGTGACGCCGAGCGATTCGGCGGTGACCATGCCGACGATCTGACGCAGGGCGCGCGGCACGATGCGGGTGCGTCCGCGAGTGGATGTCGGGCTTTGGTCCGCCGGATTTTTCACCGGGGTGGCGCTGGGTGCGCCGAGAAACCAGCCCGCTGCGTCGGCCGTGGCGCTCACGACGACGAGCGCTTTCCCTGGAACGCTCCGATCAGGCTGCTCACGTCGAGCCGACCGTCGACGACCCGGCCCACCAGCGCTCCGACCAGCATGGCCACGCCCACGAACAGGAAGGCCCAGAAGCCCAGAATCACCCAGGTCAGCGCGAGCACCGCTCCGACCAGCATTCCGGTGCGGGTCGCGGTGGTCATCGGAGTGCGGTCCTGGCCGGTTCGACCTCGGCGTCGGCGTCGTCGCTCGGCAGGTGGATGTCTACGATGGTCACGTTCACCTCGGTGACCTCAAGACCGACCAGGTCTTCGATGGCGCTAATGACATTGGAGCGGATGTCGTTGGCCACCTGCTGCAGCGGCACCGGGTACTCGGCCACGATGGTCACGTCCACCGCCACCTGGGTTTCGCCGACCTCGACCGACACACCCTGGCTCACGTCGGTGTTGTTCATCGCCTCGCGAATCGCACCGAGGGCACGAGCGGCGCCGCCGCCGAGCGCATGCACCCCGGCGACCTCGCGGGCGGCGAGGCCGGCGACCTTGGCCACGACGCCATCATTGATGACCGTCTTACCGGTGCCGAGCAGCGGTTCGCCGGCCAGCGCCGTGCCGATCGGCTCACGGTTGCGGGGGGACTTGCTCGAGGACGCGGTGCCGTTGGTGTCGATGAGGTCCATCTGAAGAGCTCCTTAAAGTCTGGCCGGATGTCGATCCGAAAGCGGATTGTTACCTGTAGGACGAAACCTGTGCCATATTCGTCACGCAAAGATGAGAAAGAATTTTATCTGGTTCTCTGGAGGAGGGTAATGCCCGGGACTCTGCGTGAGCAGGTCGCATCGCCGCTCGCCGGGGCGACCGACCAGATGCTTGCCGACCGTGCAGCCGACGGAGACCTGCGAGCCTTTGAAGTGCTCGTGCGGCGGTACGGCCCGCTCATGCGGGTCTACGCCGCCCGGGTTCTCGGCTCCAACGACGAGACCGACGATGTCGTGCAGGAGTCGTTCATCACGGCTTGGCAACACCTCGGCACGCTCGACGACGGCAGCGCGGTGAAGAGCTGGCTCATGCGCATCGTCAGTCGCAAAAGCATCGACCGGCTGCGCGCTCGCCGTCAACACGTCAACATCGACGACACGGATGCCCCGGCGCCGGACCATCATGCCCCCCACGCCCTGGCCGAGGCCGAATCGCAGACCGAGGCACTCGCCCGGGTGCTTGCCGCGCTTCCCGAGGACCAGCGCCGCTGCTGGACCCTGCGCGAACTTGCCGAGTACAGCTACGGTGATATTGCCGCCGAGCTGAACCTTCCGCTGTCCACCGTGCGCGGACTGCTGGCCCGGGCCCGCAAGACCCTGCTACGCGAGATGGAGGAATGGCGATGACCGAACTGACGCCGGCGAACCGGCGGTTCCTCGCCTTCGACCTCGACGACACCGAGCGGGAACAGGCCGGCCTGAACGGCCATACCATCGAGCAACTCAGCGACTACCTGGACCGCGGTCGTTCGCCCGCCGACCCGAGCATCGACGATTCCCCCGACTGTGACATCGCCCTGCGCGGTCTGGAGCGCCTGCGCCGATCCCACAAGGCGCTGCTCGAGCGAGACCTCGAACGCGAGTCACTGCGCGACGACAGCTGGGTGTCATCCATTCTCAAGAACATCACCCTGGAAGCCCACGCGGGCCGGGAGATTCCGCTGACCCACCCCTCGCCGACCGCACGCCTCGTCGTGACCGAGGGCGCCGTACGCGGCGTTCTGCGCGAGACCGGCGACCGAGTGCAGAACGTGTTCGTCGGGCGGTGTGTGCTGGTCGGTGACGTCAGTGTGCCCGGCACGCCAATTTCAATCGCGGTCGACGTAACCGTATTCCCGGGGGAGAATATACCGCTGCTCGCCGAGCAACTACGCCACGCGATGTACGTCGCGCTGGGCAAATACACGGAACTTGTCGTGGCGACCATCGACATCACGGTGAGCGACCTGCAGGCCCCGCCCGATGCATCCGCTCAGAACAAGGAGCACTGATGAGCACGGTTCTTCCGTTCACCGAGCAGCTTGACGCGCTGGTGCGCCAGGTTCCCGGTGTCGAGGCGCTCTACCCGGCCGGCTCGATCGTGGCCGTCGTGCTCACCGCCACCCTCGATGCGGCGGCGCATCGCGCGCCCGCCGCGCCGCTGGTGCACAGCGCGCAGCAGGCCGACGGCGTGCGGATTACCGCGAAGATCGGCATCGGCGCGGCCGAGTCCTCGGCCGAGGTCAGCGGTCGCGTGCACGATGCCATCGCCGAACACCTTCGGCAGGCCGGCGATCCGCCGGTGGCGCAGATCACGGTGATCGTGGCCAGCGTGCGGCTGAGCGCCTAGCCCATCCCCGTGACCGGTGCTAATTTGCCCCAATGAAGCAGAGAGAGATGTTCCTTCAAGCAGATGCCGCGTTGCGCTCCGTCATCGACCAGATCACTCCCGCGCAGCTCGACCGGCCGGCCCCGGCCGAGTGGTCGCGCAAACACAAACCGACCCTGCGCGACATACTCGCCTCCCACGCCGAGGACGAAGCCTGGCTGCCCGCGGTGCTCGAGGGGAAGACGATCGAGGAAGTCGGCGACACCTATCGGAACGATTTGCTCGGTGACGATCCGATCGGCAACTACGACCGCATCAACGAAGCGACGACAGCCGTGGTCAATGGCGACCTTGACCCCGACAAGATCGTGCATCTCAGTTACGGCGACTATCCCCTCAAGGAAGCCTTGCAGCACACCGCCCTGTACCGCGCGTTCCAGGCCTGGAGCATCGCCAGGCACATCGGCCTCGATTACTCGTTACCCGACGCGCTGGTCGAGAACCTGTGGGAGCAGATCGCTCCCGACATCGAAATGTGGCGAGGTTTCGGCGTGTTTCCGCCCGAGGTGCCGGTGCCCGAGGGGGCGAACCGCGAGGTGCAGCTGCTCGGCAAGGCCGGGTACTGGCGCGAGTAGCTCGCGCCGGCCTGATTACTCGGGAGCAACGCCGTTGTAGAAGTGCTCGAACACCATGCTCGTGCGGGTTGACGCCACGGCGGGGTTGGCCGAGAGGTTTTCCAGTACGAAGTCACGCACGTCGTCGGTGTCACGCGCTGACAGGTGAATGATGAAGTCCTCTGACCCGCCCAGAAAGAACAGCTGCACGACGCGCGGCATCACCCGGATCGAATCGCGAAAGGCCGGGATATGCGTGCGGGCGCCTGCACGGATGCTCACGCTGATCAGCGCTTGCAGGCCGAGTCCGATCGACTTGGGGTCGACCAGGGCGGTGAACCGCGTGACGATTCCGCGGCTGACCAGAGAACGCACCCGGGAGACGCAGGTGGACTCGGCGATGCCGGCCGCGCTGGCCAGCCGGCTGTTCGTGGTGCGGGAATCCGCCTGCAGCGCCGCGACCAGGATGCGGTCGACCTCGTCGAGGGTTTCAATCACCCGAATCCTCTTCGCTTCTGCCATCACAGATCTCCTCATCTCCGCATATTTCGTGGAATATTCTTCAAGTCTGGCAGATTCTACGGAATTTACCTAGCCGAAACGAATCAATAGCAGTCTTACGTTTACTACAGCCGAGTCGTTCGGCAGCAAACTTCGAGACGGAGCCCTTATGTTGGTCGGCATTCCCACTGAGATCAAGAACAACGAGAACCGCGTCGCGATCACCCCGGCCGGCGTCAACGAGCTCACTCGCCGCGGCCACGACGTCATCATTGAAAAGGGCGCCGGACTCGGCTCGAGCATCACCGATGATGCCTTTCGCCTCGCCGGAGCTTCCATCGTCGACACCGCCGCCGAAGTCTGGGCCGCGGCCGAACTGCTCCTGAAGGTCAAGGAGCCCATTGCCAGCGAGTACCCGCTGATGCGCCGCGGACAGGTGCTGTTCACCTATCTGCACCTCGCGGCATCCGCTGAGTGCACCGAGGCACTTCTCGCGTCGGGCACGACCGCGATCGCGTACGAAACCGTGCAGCTGCCCGACCGAAGCCTGCCACTGCTCTCGCCGATGAGTGAGGTTGCCGGCCGGCTGTCGGTGCAGGTCGGCGCGTACCACCTGCTCAGCGCCAACGGCGGGAGCGGTATTCTGCTCGGCGGTGTGCCCGGAACCCCCAAGGCCAAGGTCGTCGTGATCGGCGGCGGCGTCGCGGGCGAGCACGCCGCGGCCAACGCGCTCGGAATGGGCGCCGACGTGACCATCATCGACCTCTCGCTGGCTCGCCTGCGCCAGCTCGAGGCCCGCTTCAATGGCGAGATCCAGACGCGCGCGTCGACCCAGTACGAAATCAACGAGCAGGTGCGGGAGGCTGACCTCGTGATCGGCTCCGTGCTCATTCCGGGCGCGCAGGCTCCCAAGCTCGTCACCGACGCCATGGTCGCGTCGATGAAGCCGGGCTCCGTGCTCGTGGACATCGCGATCGACCAGGGTGGCTGCTTCGAGGGCTCGCACGCCACGACGCACGACAACCCCACCTTCGCCGTGCACGACAGCATCTACTATTGCGTTGCCAACATGCCCGGCGCCGTACCGGCCACGTCAACGCGCGCGCTGACCAACGCGACCCTGCCTTACGTTGTCGCGCTGGCCCAGAAGGGGTGGAAGAAGGCGATCGCCGAAGACGCCGCCCTCGCCCAGGGGCTGAACACCCACGATGGGCGCATCACCAACCCGCACGTGGCATCGGCGTTCCACGCCGAGCTGCTCACTGTCGCCGACGCGATCGCCTGAAACGGGTAGCGGGGCCGGCATCCGTCAAGCGGATGCCGGCCCTCATCGTGTCGGAGCCGACTTCTGAGTGGCTAATTCAGGAAACTCGGCGGGTTCGAGGCCCGGTGTGACCGAACTGGCGCGGCCCGAGTATGGCGGGATGAACGGATTTCCTGAATTCGCCACGGAATGTGGGCGGTTCGGTGTTCGGTAACGGATGCTCGCGCCGCTGCCGGCTGCTAGTGGGCGACCGTGAAGCGACGGCGCTCGTGCGCCGGGGTTTCCAGCTCGTCGAGAGCGGCCACGGCGAAGTCCTGGGTCGAGATCTCGCTGCCGGCGGGGGAGTCGACGCCGAGAACATAGTGGCCGGTGCGCTCGCCCGGCATGATCTGCGGGGCCGGGGCCAGCATGGTCCAGTCGAGGTCGGTCGACGCCCGGTAGAGGTCGAGCACGGCGCTGAACGTCGACGCTTCAGCGTGATATTCTGCGGGGAATTCCGGCATGTCCTTGAGCTGCACGCCATCGACGCTCAGAGCTCCAGCGCCACCCACCACGAGGAGTCGTGAGGTCGACGGTGCAGCGATGATCGCCCGGTGCATGGCCAGGAAAGGATCGTGCGAGCCGCCCGTGCGGTCGGGGGCGACCGACAGCACGACGACGTCGTGCGCGCCGGCGATGGCGCCGAACGCTGCGCTGTCGGACAGATTCGCCGCGACAGCGGTGGTGCCGTCGACGGCCGTTCCGCCGCGTGAGATGGCGGTGACGGAGTGTCCGCGGCGCAGGGCCTCGGCGGTGATCTGGCTGCCGACCATGCCGGTGGCTCCGTAGATTGCGATGTTCATGGGTATCCGTTTCTGTCAATTGAGGGGGATAAATCGACAGTATCAAACAGATACTGAGTACCTCAACGTAATATACTTACCCGATGGATACCTCCTTCGACGTTCTCAATAACGACTGCCCCTCACGCGTGGTGCTGCAGCGCATCGGCGACAAGTGGGCGCCGCTCGTCTTTCAGGCGCTCAAGGGCGGCCCGGTGCGGTTCTCCCGGGTGCGCAGTACCATTCAGGGCGTGACGCCCAAGGTGCTCACCCAGACCCTGCGCACCCTCGAGCGGGACGGCCTCGTGCGCCGCACGGTGTTCGCCCAGGTGCCGCCGCGGGTCGACTATGAGCTCACGCCGCTCGGCCTCACGCTGCTGGAGCCGCTCGACGCCGTGCGGGCCTGGGCCGAGGCCAATGCGGCCCATATTCTCGACGCCCGCGACGACTACGACGATCGCCAGTCGAGCTGAACGGTGGCGGCATCCGCTTGACTGGCGCAGCGGGTGTGCCGTGCGGTCAGGCGGTCGCGGCCATCACCCGGTGCAGTGCGTCGCGCAGGGTGGCGAGTTCCGCCAGTGGAAGATTGAGAGCCTCGACGACCCGCGGCGGGATGGATTCGGCCACCGCGCGCAATGCCGTGCCCTGAGCGGTCAGGGTGATGTCCAGCGTGCGTTCGTCGGCAACGCGGCGCTGGCGACGAACGTAGCCGGTGGTTTCCAGCCGCTTCAGCAGGGGCGAGAGCGTGGCCGACTCGAGGCAGAGGGTTTGGCCGAGGCCTTTGAGAGTGCGCGGGCTCTCATCCCAGAGGGCGAGCATCACCAGGTACTGCGGATGTGTGAGACCGAGCGGTTCGAGAATGGGGCGATACAGCGCGATGACATTGCGGGAGGCGATCGCGAGCGCGAAGCAGACCTGGTTGTCGAGAGCGAGGGGGTTCTCGAGTGTTGCTGATGTCATGGAGCGTTCCGTTTCGTATTCGTGCATTTAGTTAGTACACTAACAGTTATGACACACGGTAAGGAATCCCACCCGCGCAGCAAGGGACCCGGCGGTTTCACGGCCTGGCTCAACGGTCGACTGTTTCCCATCCTCGGGCCGCCGCCGGTCGGTCCGAGCGGCTCCGATCTGCTGCCGGCGACGCTCGCGCCCGTGCGCGCCTGCCCGGTCTGCGCCCAACCGATGGACCAGCACGACATCGACCGCACCGGCGAGCGCACCCAGCTGCACTGCCCGGTCGTCGCCCACTAGGCTCTCTCTTCGCTGATCCAGACCTGACCCGATTTTGCGGGGCGCCGCTGTCGGCGACGCATTAAGCTGGCGGGAATCACGGGGAGATCAATGACAGCGGATCAGGTCGGCCTGGACCTCTCGATCACCGAGCTCGGTGCCGCAAGCGAGCGGTGGGCGGCGACCACCCTCGGGGAGCGCGCCGACCTGCTGGCCCGCACCGCGGCATCCGTTGCCGGCGAGGCCGAGCGCTGGGTCGCAGCCGCGGCGCGTGCCAAGGGCCTCGAGCCCTTATCGCCGCTGATTGGTGAGGAATGGCTGACCGGCCCGTACGGCGTGCTCACCACGCTGACCGCCCTCGAGCAGACGCTCCGAACGCTCGCTTCGGGGCGCAAGCCGCTCGCCGGCCGACGGCTCGGTCGGGCGCCGGGCGGCCGCCTGACGGTGGCCGTACTTCCGCACAATGCCTATGACGGCCTGCTGCTGCACGGCTTCACCGCCCATGCCTGGCTCAAGCCGGGCCTCACAACGGTCCGCGCCGGATTGGGACAGCTCACACCGACGGTGCCCGGCGGGGTCGGGCTCGTGCTCGGCGCCGGCAATATCTCCTCGATCGCGCCGCTCGACGTGCTCTACGAGCTGGTGGCGCACAATCGGGTCTCGATTCTCAAGCTCAACCCCACCTTCGACGCTCTGTTGCCGGTGTATCAGGCGGCTCTCGCCCCGCTCATCGACGCCGGACTACTGCGCATCGTGACCGGAGGCGCTGAGGTGGGCGGCTACCTCGCCCACCACCCTGAACTCAGCCACGTGCATATCACCGGCAGCGCGGCCACCCATCGAGCGATCGTGTTCGGCGGCGCCGATTCGCCGCGCCTCGATAAACCGATCAGCAGCGAGCTCGGCGGTGTCTCGCCGATCATCGTGCTGCCGGGCCGGTGGAGCGCCCGCGACCTGCGCTACCAGGCTGAACACGTGGCCACCATGCGGCTGCACAATGGCGGCTCCAACTGCATCGCCGGGCAGGTGCTCGTGCTCAGCGCCGACTGGCCGCAGAAGGCCGCGTTCCTCGACGCCGTCGCGGGTGCCCTCGCGGCCGCCCCCGCACGTTCGCCCTGGTACCCCGGCAGCGCCGATCGGATGCGCGCAGCCCGCGCTGCCTACCCCGCCGCTTGGTCTCTGGCCCGCGGGCGCCTCATCGTGGCGGCCGGGGTGGGTGCAGCATCCGCCTCACCCGAGAATATGCTCACCACGGAATATTTCGCACCGGTACTCGGCGTGCTGGAACTGGACGGAACCGGGCAGGCCTTTCTCGACTCCGCCGTCGAGACCGTGAACCGTGACTTTCTCGGCACCCTCGGTGCGAATATTCTCGGGCTGCCCAGCACGATTCGGCGGCTTGGTCCCGGGTTCGAACTGGCCGTGGCGCGCCTGCGCTACGGAACCATTGCGATCAACGCGTGGACCGGCGTGGGCTTTCTGTCAGCGGCGGCGCCGTGGGGCGCGTTTCCGGGACACACCCTTGAGAACGTGGGCAGCGGTATCGGAGTGGTGCACAACGCGCTGCTTCTCGATGATGTCGAACGTACCGTCGTGCGGGGACCGTTCCGTCCGTTTCCGCGCTCGCTGCTGCACGGCGAGTGGGCGCTGCTGCCGAAGCCGCCGTGGTTCGTATCGTCCCGCAGCGGCACGCTCACCGCCCACCTGCTGACCGAATTCGCCGCCCACCCGTCGGCGCGCAAACTGCCGCGCATCCTCGCCGCCGCGTTTCGCGCCTGACCTTCTCCGATTCTGAAGGCTCGCCCGCGCGTAACTCCTGCAAATCATGCGGGGCTTCGAAAAGTTGGCCGTGTTTCCGCTGCTCGCCAAGATTCGCGGACCGAATTGCAGGAGTTATGCGCGTTGGAGGGGGACAGCGGGGTACGGCGGAGCGGACGGGGCGCCAGAGCCGGTGCAATAGATTGGCAGTAACACCAAAGATGTGAGGTTCACGATGACTGGTTGGCGACTGCGCGATTTCCATTCCGACGATCTGGACGGCATTCTGCGTCTGTGGGAAGAGATCAAGGCTTCGGACACCGAGCCGGTGTACGGCCTGTCCGAGGTGCTCGCCTCCTGCCAGAAGGACCACGCCGTCGTGGCCGTGCACGGTGACGAGGTGGTCGGAGCGGCCGTCGGACGAGCCGCCCACGCGCAGGGCTGGATCGTCTTTCTGGCGACCGCTGAGAAGTGGCAGAGCCAGGGCATCGGCACGGCCATGCTCGCCGCACTCGAAGCCCGCATGGCCCCGCACGGCATGACCAAACTGTCGGCGCTCATGCCCGAATCCGAGACCAAGGTCGACGCCTTTCTCAACCGCGGGTTCGAGGTGAAGAAGAACCTGCGCTACTTCGAACGACACATTCCCGTGCAGCGGGAGGAACTCAAACTGCTCGGCGAACTCGGCGGACGGGTGCTGCCGCGCGACCTGTGGCAGAAGGTCGGCGGCATGGCGCGCGAGAAGGAACTGCTCGAACGCCGCTTGGTCATGCCGCTGGCCAAGCCCGAACTGGCCGAGCAGTACGGGGTCTCGCCGCCCAAGGCCGTCGTGCTGTTCGGCCCTCCCGGCACCGGAAAGACGACCTTTGCCAAGGCGATTGCCTCCCGCCTGGAATGGTCCTTCGTCGAGGTCTTCCCGTCGCGTCTCGCGGCCGACCCGCAGGGCCTCGCCGGCGCGCTGCGCGAGACGTTTCTGAAGATCTCCGAACTCGAACACGCGGTCGTGTTCATCGACGAGGTCGAGGAGATCGCCGCCCAACGCTCGGGCGAACCGCCGTCGGCGATGCAGGGTGTGACCAACGAGCTGCTCAAGATCATTCCGGCCTTCCGTGAGCAGCCCGGACGCCTGCTGGTCTGCGCCACCAACTTCATTCGTGCGCTCGACTCCGCTTTTCTCCGGCACGGCCGCTTCGACTATGTCGTGCCGATCGGACTGCCGGATGTCGCCGCCCGCCAGGCCATCTGGGAGCGATACATTCCGGAGACCGTGTCGCACGAGGTCGACCTCGCCGTTCTGGTCGAACAGAGCGACGGATTCTCACCGGCCGACGTCGAGTATGCCGCCCACCGGGCCTCGCAACATGCCCTCGAGAAGGCCCTGTACCGGGCCGGCGACGGACCGGTCATCAACGGGCCGAGCACAGAGGACTATGCCCTGGCGATCTCCGAAACTCGGCGCACCGTCTCCGACGAGGTCGCGGCCGAGTTCCTCGAAGACATCGAGCGGCTCGCCCGGCTGTAGCACAGCGGATGCCCGGGCCCACCGTGCGACCGCGGGCCCAGGTTCCAACCTGGGCCCGGGGACGGGGCCCGGGCCCCGTCCGGATTGCGTGGCTTGAGGTTGCCGACTCCGGATTGCGTGGCTCGAGGCTACTCGGCCGGCTCGTCGCTCAGATCGGCCGCGGTCCCCTCGTGCCCGGCATGCCGGGGGCTCTGCCCCGTCTTGATGCGGGCCTGGTACAGGTGTGACTCCACGGTGCGCACGGAGAGGAACAGCTCACTCGCGATCTCCCGATTGCTCAGGCGGCGCGGATGCGGGTGATCACGTTGTTGTGCGGCGAACGGGCGATGGCCTCGCCATCCGTTGCGACGGATGCCCAGTCCAGGTTCTGTATCGACGCGGTGAGGTGAACGAAGGCGATCATCCCGCGCATCAGGGTGCTGTCCGGGAACCAGCTGGAGGCCGCCGCCACGAATTCCGCGATGACCGCATCGCTTGGCGGTGAGAGGCGACCGAGAGTGATGCGCCAGCGCATCAGCTTCACCCCGTTCTCGGGTGTGCGCAGCATGGATTCTGCGGCCGTCGCGACGGCCAGGGCCTGCCGGTATCGGGCGACGCTGGCCAAGCACCTGGAATACTCGATCGAGGCCGGCAGGCTGGGCGCGATGCGCGACGACAGCCCGGCGTACGCCAGCGCGGCTTCGACCGATCCGAGGGATCGGCTGCGGCGTGCGGCGTGCAGCAGGATATCGGCCACGAGTTCCGGTCCCCATTCGGAGAGGACGTTGGCGGTCAGCTCGGTTCCCACCGTCCACGTGTCGGCGATGAGCTGGCATTCTGCGGGAGTGGTGGCGAAGCCGTGCGTGCGGTCGGTCAGCAGCACAGCCGAGCTCGCCACGCTGACCCTGGCCACGGTATCGGTCGGGGCCAACGCGCGATTCCCGTAGCCGGAGGGCGCAACCGACCGGGCCCACACTGTGACCCCGGGCCCAGTTTCTATCATGAGCCCGTGGACGGGGCCCGGGCCCCGTCCAAATTGGCATCGACGGTTGTCGAAATTGGAGGGCGTTACTAGCATTGCAGGCAGCGTGCACTTCCCCACTCGATACCCCGGCAAGGAATCCCCGTGATCATTGAGGCCCAGGGCCTGACCAAGACCTACCAGTCCAAGAGCGGGCCGGTGCACGCGCTCGCCGGGCTCGACCTGCAGGTTCCGCGCGGAACGGTCAAGGCGCTGCTCGGCCCCAACGGCGCCGGCAAGACCACCGTCGTGAAGATGCTCACGACGCTGATTCGACCGGATGCCGGCACCGCCGTCATCGACGGAATCGACGTCGTGCGCCACCCCAAGTCGGTGCGTCGCATCATCGGGGTTTCGGGTCAGTACGCCGCCGTCGACGAGAACCTCACCGGTTTTGAAAACCTCGAGATGGTCGGCCGCCTGTACCACCTGGGCGGCGCGGCCGCCCGTCAGCGGGCGCAGGAGCTCATCGACCTGTTCGAGCTCACCGCCGCCGGCAATCGACCGGTCAAGGGGTTCTCCGGCGGCATGCGGCGGCGCATTGACCTCGCGGGCGCGCTCGTGATCAACCCCAGGGTGCTCTTTCTCGACGAGCCGACGACCGGACTCGACCCCCGCAGCCGGATCGCCCTGTGGGACGTCATCAAACGGCTCGTCGCCGACGGCACGACCGTGTTGCTGACCACGCAATACCTCGAAGAGGCCGACCAGCTCGCCGACGATATCGTCGTCATCGACGACGGCCGGGTCATCGCCGAGGGCACCTCGGATCAGCTCAAGGCGCAGATCGGCGGACACCGCGTGGTCGTCGCGCTCGTCGATGCCGCCGACAGCGCGGCCGCCCGCGACATCCTCGCCCGGCACGGCTCCGGGGCGTCGTCGGTATCGACCGACGGCCGCGGAGTCGAAGTGGCCGTCACCGACGGCCCGACCGCGCTGCAGAACATGCTCGCCGACCTCCGTGCCGCCCAGATCAACCTGCACGACGCGGGCATGCGCCGCCCCACCCTCGACGACGTGTTCCTCAAACTCACCGGCCACAAAGCCGATCTCAACGCGACCGACGACGACGCGGATGCCGGCGGCACCAAGTCGTCGAAGCGATCACAAGCCAAGCGCGACCAAGCGCGCGCAGCGGATGCCGCCGCCACGGATTTGGAGAAGGTCACATGAGCCCCCGGCACTCGGCCGCACCGCCGGAGCCGACCATGCCCGAGCCCGCCACGACCGCGCAGGCCACGACCGCGCAGGCCACGTTAATGCAGACCCGCAGCGAGCCGAATCTCGCGCGTGGCGAATCTCGCGTGGGGACCCTGCCCCCGCTGCCCACCTGGAACCCGCTGTCACTGTGGTACTCCGATGGTTGGACCGTCACCAAGCGCAACCTGATCAAGATCAAGCGCTCACCCGACATGCTGGTCTTCGCTGTGATCCAGCCGATCATGTTCGTTCTGCTGTTCAGCCAGGTGTACGGCGGTGCCATCGCGGTTCAGGGCAGCGACTACACCCAGTTTCTGATGGCGGGCATTTTCGCGCAGACGGTCGTGTTCGGGGCCACGTTCTCGGGCGCCGCCATGGCGCTCGACCTCAAAGAGGGCATCATCGACCGCTTTCGAAGCCTGCCGATGAACGCATCCGCTGTGCTGATCGGTCGCACCAACGGCGACCTCGTGCTGAACACCATCTCCATGATCATCATGATGGCCACCGGCCTCGCGGTCGGTTGGCGGGTTAATACCTCGCCGCCCGAATTTCTGGCCGGAGTCGCGCTGCTCCTGCTGTTCGGCTACGCGTTCAGCTGGGTGATGGCGCTGCTCGGCATGAGTGTGAAGAGCCCGGAGGTCATCAACAACGCGTCGTTCCTCATTCTCTTTCCGCTGACCTTCGTCTCGAACGCCTTCGTGCCGAGCGAAACCCTGCCGACCGCGCTGCGCGTGTTCGCCGAATGGAACCCGGTGTCCTCGCTCGTGCAGGCCGTGAGGCAGCTGTTCGGAAACCTCGGCACCGCGCCCGTTCCCGATATCTGGACCATGCAGAACCCGATTCTGACCGTGCTCATCGGCATCGCGGTGATGCTGCTGGTGTTCGTGCCGCTGTGCATTCGAAAGTTCGCCTCGATCAGCTCCCGCTGACCGATTCATTTTCGACGAAGGAGTCACCCTCATGACCCAGCACCAGTCTGAGCACGCCGTCGGCATCGTCGCCGGCTTCAGCGGATTCGCCGTTTCCGACCTCGATGCCGCGCGCACCTTCTACGCCGAGACGCTCGGTCTCGAGGTGACGGCCGGGGAGATGGGCATGCTGCGCATCGCGCTTCCCGGCGGTGCCACCGTCATTGTCTACCCGAAGCCGGATTTCGCACCGGCCACCTATACGATTCTCAACTTTGCGGTCACCGACCTCGACGCGACCGTCGACGAACTCACCGAGCGCGGCGTGGATTTTCTGCGGTACGACGGCTTCGATCAGAACGACAAGGGCATCGCTGCCGGCGGTGGGCAGGGACCCGACATCGCCTGGTTCACCGATCCGTCCGGCAATATTCTGTCGGTGCTGACGAACCCGTAGCTCGGCGGCGGTACGTTGCGGGTGGCGTCCCCGTGAGGGGTCGCATATCGACCCAATAACTGGTTTGCGAGGTCGATTTGCGACCTCTCAGCCACGTCCCGGAGGCGGGCCCGGGCATCCGCTTAGCGCCCGCGGCTTTTGCCCTTGTTGGGGTTCTTGGTCGGCCGGGTGCGACCGGGGGAGTTCTCGACCTTCTTACGCACGGCGGGCTTGGCCTTGGCCGCCGCGACCCGAATGGCCTTGGCGGCAGCTTTGGCCTTGTCGGTCTTTTTGGGCTTGCGCGGTGGCTTGGGCGGCCGGCCGTCGCTGCGCGCTGGCGCCTCATCGGCTGCAGCGCCGGCTTCAGCGGATGCCGCGGCGTCGGCCGCCGCCGCTCCGGTATCGGTGCGGGAGCTCGCCTTCGACCGTCCGCGCACGATGCCGATGAAGTCCTCGATGTCGTCGGTGGTCTCCCGGGTGATCCAGGCCAGCGCGATCTGGGTCTCGGCGACACCCGTCACCGGGCGGGACACCACGTCTTTACGACCGTACAACCGGGCGATCGAGTGCGGCACGATGAGGATCCCGACGCCGGCGGCGACCTGCTCCATGGCTTCGTCGAGGTCGCGCATGGGCGGCAGGGCGCGACGGGAGCCGTCACGCACCTCGTCGGCGAGGTCGCGCCACTCCGGCACATCGTCGGGGTTCTGCAGCAGATGTTCGCCGGCCAGGTCGGCCAGCAGCACGGTCTCGGACTGCAGGCTCGCGTGATCCTTCGCCCCGACGGCGACCGGAATCTCGTTGTACAGGTTGATGACGCTCAGGTTGGTGTCATCGATGGGCAGGCGCACGAGGCTCACCTCGGCCCGGCCGTCGTGCAGTACCGCAATCTGCTCGGCGGTCTCGGTGCGAAACACGGTGAGGGGAACGTCAGGGCGGCGGTCATTCCAGATGCGGGTCCATTTGGTGGGGGTCACACCGGCGACGAAAGCGATGGAAAAGCTCACCGGCGTCCTCTCTCGGGTAGTTGAGCGTGCGTTTCGCCCAAACGAGGGCTCTCTTTAGGCTATACGCTTGAACAATGAGTTCCGAGAAGAAGCCCCAGACCATGAAGCCCGCCACGGCGGCCCAGAAACTCGGGATTCTGCTCGACGCGGCTCCGGCCGAGTTCCAGACCGAATTCGTCAGCCGCACCGAGCTCACCGAGCTCATGGCAAACCCGCCGGAATGGCTGGCCCTGCTGCGCGCCAACGGCCCGCACCCCCGTCAGGTCGTCGCCGCCAAGCTCGGCGTCTCGATCTCCGGCCTCGCTCGCAGCGACATCAACGACCCGCTGACCACGGCCGAGATCGCCGCCCTGCTGCAGCAGCCGCCGGCCTGGCTCGTGCTCGAGCGTTCCACCCAGGCCGGCGTGCGCGCCGACCAGATCGCGGTGAAAGACCGCGACGCCCACCGGGCAGCCAAGAAGGCACACGTTGAACGCCAGGCTTCGCAGGAACAGGCCAAGCGCGACCGCTCCTAGCTCGTCGCGGCCGCTGACCGGGTGGCCGGGCGGGTGGCCGGACCCATTTCACGGCCGCGCTGGAGTTGCGCAGCTGCGTGCGAGGCGCAACTCCAGCGCACTGGCTCAACTCCGGCGCAGCGTGTTGCGCGGGTGTTCCGGCCGCTGGCGCGACTCCTGCGTGGGGGAGCGCTGAGATTGCGGGGCGAGCGGATGCCGAGCCGCGGCATCCGCTGGGGCCCGCGTCGTCAGGCGGTCGGTTCGGCCGCGACCGTGACGTACTGCGCGCGCAGAAAGTTGACGACGTCACCGAGTTCGGCCTGGGAGATCGAGTGCGCCAGTCCCTCGTAGATGCGCTCGGTGAGGGTGCTGTGGTTCGGCAGCCAGGCTTGGGTGCGTTCGATCGCGCTCGTCGGAATGATGCCGTCGGCCGTGCCGCGACCCCAGAACACGGGGGCCGGCCGTTCGGCCAGCTCGGCGTCGCTGAACTGCGAGCCGGTCGCGATGAATCCGGAGAGGTTCACCGCGAAGCTGAACCGGTCGGGGGCGGCGCGCAGCAGCTCGAGCGCCATGGCTCCGCCCTGCGAGAACCCGAGCAGGCCGATCGTCGGTGGCTGCTGCGGCAGGGCGTCGAGCCAGTCGAGCACCGCGGTGACGGCCGCTGCGACGGTGGCCGGGTCAGGGCTGCCCGGCTCGCTGATCGGAAACCAGGCCCAACCGTCGGTGACCGGCGCCGGTTGGGCCACGAGCGGCGCGCGCAGGGCCGCGATCACCGGTTCGAGCGGCAGGTGCGGCGCGAGGGAGAACAGGTCGCCTTCGTGCGAGCCGTAACCGTGCATGATGAGCAGGAGCGGGCGGTCGGCCCGGTCGGCGCCGGTCGCCGACCAGAGTACGGCGGCATTGTCGATGGTGGTGCTGGTGGTCATGGGGATCCTTCCGGGGTTCGCGGCGCGGGCGCCGTGTACTTCCATACTTTCATCGCCGCGCCCAGTTCTCGCACCTGCCAGCCGTGGCGAATTCAGGAAACCCGCGCGCTGGCCGACCGGGAGACCGCGGATTCCCGGGTTCGCCGCTCCTGGGGCCGGTGGATTTCCTGAATTCGTTACCCAGGAGCCCGGCTCCTGTTGCTAGAAAGGCTGAAGGGCCGGCCGCAGAACGGGCCGCGCGCAGGCGCCGCCCGGCGGGGCGAGGGCGCTCGTGAGTGCGCGGGCGGGGCCGGCGTAGGACAGAATGGCACTATGAGCGTGCGAACCCCTGACCCAGACCCGGACTGGACGCCAAAGCCCCCCGCGGGAGCCCCGAACGCGAATCCGGGCTGGCTGAAAGACGTCGAGCTCGCCGAAATTCGTCGCCGGTTGCCGATTCTCTACATCGAGGCCGTGCCCGTGCGGGTCGACGGCCTCGGCCAGGTGGTCGAGGTGGGAGTTCTTCTGCGCGCCCGCCCGACCGGCGAAATGACGCGCACGCTGGTCTCCGGCCGGGTGCTCTACGGCGAAACCCTGCGGGACGCGCTGTTCCGTCACCTCGAGAAGGACCTCGGACCGATGGCGTTTCCGCAACTGCCGACCAGCCCCGTGCCGTTCACCGTCGCCGAATACTTTCCCCTGCCCGGAATCACCGCCTACACGGATGACCGCCAGCACGCCGTTTCGCTGGCCTACGTCGTTCCCGTCACCGGCACCTGCGACCCCCGCCAGGACGCGCTCGAAATCACCTGGATGACTCCGGCCGAGGCCGCATCCCCCGGCGTCTCGGCCGAGATGGAAGGCGGCCGCGGCACCCTGCTGCGTGCGGCGCTCGCCTCGGTGGGCCAGCTGTACTGACGCGCTGAGCGGATGCCGGCAGCGCCGGCCGGCCCCGCACCCCGACCGGTCTGCTCGCGGCGGCGCCCGATACAGGTGGCCGCTGCGGTAATCGGCGTAGCGGCTACCCGTCTGGGGCGCGGCCATGAGCGTGCCGCGCGGCAGGGGCGGGCCACAGCATCCGTTCGACGACGGTTATCGCCGTTGCGGCAACGCCGAACCGAGGCCGAGCGTGTCGAGGAACAGGTGAACGTACCGGTCGACATCGACGTCGAGGGCCACCTCAGCGGCCTCCCAGTCGCCGGCGAGACCGTGCACGATGTCCTCGCCCGGGTGGATGCGCTGATCGACGAGCGTCTGGCCTCGGCCATAACCGGAGAGCTGGATACGCAGCGGCAGCATCGCCGTCGTAAGGGCGTCCGGGTCGACCAGGGCGCAGATGGCACCGGCATCGCCGATCAGCCCGGTGTAGGCGGCGTTGCGCCCGGATCCGAGCGCGACCCGGTTGCTGAGCAGTAGGCCGACGACGTGGGCGAGGGGGGAGTTGCTGCGCACCAGGGCCGCGGCAACGGGCTCCGGTATCGCCACCTGGTTGAACACGTCCAGCCCGTACATGAAGGTGGGTACGCCGGAGTCGAGCACGATGGCTGCTGCTTCCGGATCGTGCCAGACGTTGAACTCGGCGACCGCGGTGGCATTGCCGACCGTCGTCGATCCGCCCATGAAGACGATGCGCTCGATGTTGTCGACGACGTCGGGGTACTGACGCAGCAGCAGCGCCAGGTTGGTCTGCGGTGCGAGCCCGACCAGGGTAACCGGGTGCGGGCTGGCCTGAATCAGCCGGTGCATGAGCTCGATGGAACTGATCGACTCCGCCTGCCGGTCTGTCGCCGCAAGCTTCAGGGTGCCGAGGCCGCTTTCGCCGTGCACGTGTGCGGCGGAGCGCGCCGGCTCGAGCAGGGGGCGCCTGGCCCCGGCGGCGACCGGCACGGGCGGGGCGTCGGCGACATCGAGAATGCGCAGCGTATTCTCGACGACGCGCTCGAGCGAGGCATTGCCCGCCACGCAACTGATGCCGAGCACGTTGATGCCCGGGTGCGCGAGGGCGAAGAGGATGGCCAGCGCGTCATCGACGCCGGTGTCGACGTCGAGGATGACCGGGATGGCGTCTGGAACGGTGGAATGAGTCATCCGCTCACCCTATTCCTTCGGGTTTGCCCCGGAACCCCGCCGTGGCGTCTGCCGCCGCACTCGCGCGTTGAACGCCCAAGTTTGCACTTATGAGCGAACCAGGCGCACCTCGTGCAGCGTCTCGCCGAGTACCTCTTCGGTGCGTTCCTGGCCGTCGGCGAGGTAGCCGTTGCGGGCGTAGAAGGCGTGCGCGCGTGGGTTGTCGGCGGCAACCCAGAGCGATGACGGGCCGGGATCGACGACGGAATCGAACAGCTGCTGACCGATGCCGGTGCCGTGGTGGGCGTCGAGTAGGTACATGAAGAACAGCTCGTGCTCGGTGGGCAGGTCGTCGTCGCGGCACGGTCCGCTGCCGGCGAAGCCGACGATCTCGTCGTCGACGAGCACGACGCTCTGGCGGTACTCGGGTCCCTGGGTGGTGAACCGACGCCACATGGCCGCGAGGCGCTGGGGCCGCAACTGGGACAGGGCCGCCTGGCTGAGCAGGTGATCGTAGGTTTCATGCCAGCAGGCGGCGTGTACGCGGCCCAGGCTTTCGGCATCCGCTTCACTGACGGGTCGAACGACAACTGTGGTGTTCATGATTCGACACTAACCGTGTTTGCGAGTGGGCCCGAACACGGCAACGGGCCGGCCTCCTGAGAGACCGGCCCGTTCGTCAAGCGGATGCTGGGGGCTTAGCCCTGTGAGCGGCGCGGAGCCGAACGGCCGGCTCCACCCTCGCGCGGACCGCGAACGAGTCCGCCGACCTGGAGGCTGCCGACGCGGGGTCCGCCGGAACGGCCGGCGGCCGAACCCGAACGGGGTGCGCTGGCAGCAGCGCCGGCCGGACGACCGGACCGCTCGCGACGGGCGCCGCCGGCCGAAGCCGAGTCGCTGCTGCG
>NZ_SOFW01000026.1:0-11610 GCF_004402315.1 Cryobacterium sp. TMT1-3 | reverse complement strand
GGCACGCTCAACCGGGCGTCGACGAGCTCCCCGAGACCTGTTTTCACCGCCAACGCCAGCGCGGGGACGAGCCCTGCGGCCGACACGAGATTTGTGTCGTCGAAGGTGGCGGACAAGCGGTTCGAAGTATGGAAAAGTTGCATCTACGAGGTGCCTCTCGGAGCGGTCAAATTGAACCCTAAGTAAGTTCTATTTTTCCTGATCCGATAGGCATTCTCGGTTTAACGCGCCGTCACAACCTCAACTCGACCGGTGGATCGAGGCTTAGCCTCACCGGAGCAGTACCCGTGCCCATTCTCGGTATGTCTCCGGCAGCATCCTGTCCATCGCCGGCGGCGTATTCCAGCCGACGTCGCAACACTCGATTCGATCAGGTAAGAGCCGAAGCGTGCACACACTGGGCTGACCGCGTTCCTCATCGCCGGCGTCTTGCCCGGCGGCACGCCCTTGCTGCCGCCGAGGAGGCGCGAAACCCTCACTAGCACAGTGCTATTTCTCAGACGATACCGGTCAGGCCGTGTTTGAGCGCAACGCTTCAGGGACTTTTTCTCTCTGGCCTGTAGAACTGGAATGTCACTATTTGGATGAATGCAGTACGGAGTTGATCGTGTCCCCGGCTAGTTCTTCTCCGGGCTTAGCCTCGGAAGCGTGACCCAGTGGTGGCGCTTGGCGTGCTGACTGTTATCGCTTTGGTTCGATCACCCGATCACGCAGCCGGGAGGTCGACCTTCCTGGTCAACACGAAACGTCCCGCTGGGCGTTGCCAGATTTAAGCGACTACAACGGCTCGCTATCGGTAATGAATACAGGCGGCCAATAGGTCACTATTCAAAGTTCTTAATTGGGGCAGCAAATTGGGTTACGGGGCCGTCAGCGGGACAAGACCTGAGTTCCACGGAAAACGTTCGCTCGTTGTCCTCAGGGGTAACAGGAACCGAATTGACCTTGATCACCAACTCCTCTACGCCATCACGCTGCCAACGATGTGAGGGATTTGCAACTTCGAGAACAGCTACCGGATCACCGACTTGAATGCCGTCAACGGTCTCGATCCCTATTCCATGGACCTCTGCCGCCGTGACGCGCATGATGAGCTCCGGATTGGTGGGACGTTGCGCAGGGCCGTCCGTGCCGATCGACACTCCGCTCCAGTCGTAGTCCACCGAAGGGATGCCTTCATAGTTGGTCATGACGGGTTCTCCCCCAAACACATCCGTGAGCGCAGCGACCACCAGTTCAATGGGTTCGAAATAACCGAACTCATCACCCATCGTTCCATCGTCCAGAACGACCTGAATACTACTCGCAGACACAACCAAATGGTCCGGCGGGGCACGAGACTCGGGGCTCGTCCCTTTCTCTTCTGTGATCGTTGGGGTACCCGCTGGAGCCGGAATATTCGCCTGAGGCCCAATCGAGGAACAACCGGTTAAGATCACAGCCAGAGCTGCGACGGCTGCGAAGAGCGTTCCCCTACTCATAAGTTCCCCGTTCGATTAAGTTTTGTTCACCGTATCAGGAGCCTGGAAGACGTCTGGCTTGCGCACACCGGCGAACCACACCCGTTCGTACAGTGACGCCGCCACTCCCTGCGGTTGAATCCGCCGTCCGGCTTAGGGCGCAATTGCGGCACGATGCGACTGAACAGGTCGGCAGACGCGTGTGAGGTCATCGTCCCCTTCGGTGTTTGCACCGAACCGTCCACCGTTCAAGCCGACGGCCATGCGTGTCCCTAGAAATTTCGCTGCGTGGGCTGCGACCATTTTCGCACCGATGTGTCATACCTGCCGGACTTGAACGCCCACCTCGCTGACCTGCTTCGCAACCGCGAGACATTACTCGCCACCCAGGACTTGGAGGACTGGGCCCGCGACGAAGCGCTCCCGTCCCAGACCGAAATCACCCGCATCCGCCAACTGATCAGCAAGGTCGAAGCCCGACTTGACCCGCTCACCCCGGCGCACCGCACCGAAGTTGAGGTCACCGTGACCCTTCCACGCCGCCACCGAACCGTGTCACTTGGGATGCCCCAGGTCCGCCAGCCCCATCCCGATATTTGGTTGGAACGCCAATGAACCTCGCCGGACTGCCACCAAGCGTGCGGACCGCCGCAGCCATCATGGGCCGCCGCTCAGACAGCCAGCGTCGACGCGTGCGTGTTGGTGGCCGCGTTGTCCGAAACGCTGGGCACTGGCACCAGCGTCAGCGCTGCGGACATTGCACGCAGAGCAGGCGTCGACCGTTCATTCCTCTATCGTCACCGCGACCTCATCGAACAACTGCACACCATCCAATCGCAACCGTCCGATGACCCTACCCGCGGCCCCACCTCCAGCAGGGTTTCATTGATCGCCGATCTGGCCGCTGCTCACCACCGAGCGAAGCGCCTCACAGACACAGTTCAGCAGTGCGAAATACAACTATCCCAAGAGCTTTGCCATAGAGCCTGGCGCGATGCCGGACTGGGCGGACCCGCCGACTACGACCGGCTCACCTCGCGAATCACCGAACTCGAACCGGTGATAATCGATTTCCGCGAGGCACTCGAACAACGCAATCAGGACCTTGCTGCCGCCCGCAGAGCCAACCGCGAACTCATGACACAAATCAACACCGGCAGAGGCTAAACCGAACCTTTACAAAGCCCACGTGCACTACACCAGTCGCGCACGTCACGACCGCATATTAGCTTCTAACCAGGAAAAACAAAGCGCGCAGTATCTCTCGAAAACCAATAACCCCCGGAGAAACGCCGGCACTCCGCGACCGCCTCCAGACCGCCCTTCAACCGACTGCGGAAGGCCTCACCGAAGACGGACTGCGCCGCCTCACCCGCTTCGCCGACTGAGCGCCTAGAGCAAGACGCGGCCCAGTCGGTGTTGCCTTGCCCCGTGATACGGCGGCTCGACTGCTCCGGTCATTATCTTGCAGGCGAATCTGGAGATGCTTTGCGGTCACCGCGCGCACACGCGGTGCGGGATGCTTCCCGCCTCTCGAAGCGATGCTTCGTCCTGATGTGATCTGGTTTGCTGCCCTTTTCCCAGCGGTACGGCGGTCTCGCGCTATGGGCGGGCTCGGAAACCCAGGACTCGTTATCCTCACTTACACGCGTGGATAGAGCAACGAGGACGAGGCCAACCAACAGAAGGTAAACGTAGGCCCAAGAAGTCGTCAGGACAAAGTGGACAAGGTCAGTCATGACGACGAAAATACAGGGGGCAAAAAGCGCGCGACCTTCCAGCTGGACAGGTCGAAAACGAGCCAGATCAGAGGGCCATAACCTTCGAGACGTGGAATGGACGGACACCCTCAGCGCTCAGCGCCCGTGGCCGTGTTTTTGGCTGTGCCCGTTGTCGTTTTCGAGCAGCAGTCCGTCTACCATCAGCAAACGCCGCGCGGCCGGCAAAGACCTCGGCGGGCGCCAAGCACGCTTCACTGATAGCCAGATCCAAAACGCTCGCCGACTCATCAATGCTGACGAATCAGCAGCCCAAGTCGCAAAGGACCTCAGTATGTCCCGGGCCACGCTCTACCGAAGAATGTCTGAGCTCGACGCGTAAATGCCCAAGAGCTGCATCGGGGTCACAAACCACGTCGGTGTTAACGCCGACCGAAAATAGGGCTCTCCTGACGCAACCGTGGGTGGTTTCAGAGCCTGCTTACTTCATTTTTTCAACTGCGCGTGCTTCGCGCAGCCGGAGCCTGCGAACATTTGAACGCCAGACGGTGTCGCAAGACGCGCCCCCGACGAACCATAGTCTGCCTAAGTTCAAGCCTTCTGCCTACTAGTGATTGTGCGTGATTGCAAGCGCCGAACGATTTCACCCCAATGGGATTAACTACAGTTATGAGATTTTCTCGTAAAAACGGCCTTGCTGCGTTCGGCAGTACCACGACGCGCTCGGAGGTCCTGCGGGTAATGCTCGACGAAACAGCCCATGGAAATATGTTCGCATTCAGTTGTCTCTACGACGAACTCGGAACGGAAACATTCATAGTTTGTAGAGACATATTGGGAAGCCGCGGGCAGGCCGACAAAGCCTTGCTGGAAACCTGGCTGTGCGTGTGGCAACATGCGGCGTCGTTGACACGGGCACCGTCGCCCGTACGCGAGACAATTCTGAACGTTGCCTTCAACGTCAGTCGGCGGGTCCAGTAGACAGAATAGATTCCTGGTGGTTGGTTCAGTTTCATCGCGGTGCGAACTCGCTGCCGCTGCACCCCGGAGTCTGGCTCTGCTCACCACGCACGCGGCTTCACACCCGCTCAAGCCATGCAACGACTACTGGCAGACCCAGAAATCCTCACCGTTGCGAGCCGAACAACGCCTCCTTCGTCAAATGCAATCCCTCGGCTACGAACCAACACTCATCCCACTGAACGCAGCCTGACTCACCACGGTTTTCTCAAAGACACACCTTAGGCCACGTTCAGCTTCGGCTGATTCGAAACAGCAGCGGACGCGGCTTCACGCCGTTCTCCTGAAACACACGCAACACGAACTCTCCGAAGCTGCGCTTGCACGCCAGAGCGGGCATGACGTCGACCAGGTGATCCCAGCGGCAGTGGTTGACGAGCGAGAACGGCCCATCGTCGACGGGCTGCAGCACCGTCGAGTTGTCGAGACCGGTCTGGTCCTGGAACCAACCGGCCGTGTACTGCCACGCGTACAAATTGGCCTCGACCGTGGGGGCGCTGAAATAGTTGAACAGGAACACGCCGCCCCGCGAATGGTCGACGGGCGCGATTCGCCGAGTGTTAGCGGCGACGAACTGCAGGTGCGCCGCGCCCGCCGCGATCACTGGCACGGCATGCGTGCGCCAAGAGTCTGATGCCACGAGCTCGCGCGCGGCGTCGAGATCATGAGTCTCGACGAGCAGCACCAGGTCGTACGCGACTTCGGCGGCAGCCGCGCGACCACCCGGTGCGCGGATAAGTGCTGTGAACACTGTCGCCTCGACCACGTCGCCGCGGATCGAGTCCACCAGCTCATGCATGAGCCTCCTTGCTGCCCGTCTCTTTGCGCTCGGCATCGCCGGCGGAATCGGCCAGCCACCCGTGGAAACCGCCAGGTGCACAAAGCCGCTCGTTGACGGCTCAACGAGAACGGCTTTGGTCCAAATGTCAGGATCGCTAGTCATGGTCACTAACGCTAAAACGTTCCGCATTTTAAGTCAACGATCGTTGGCATAAGCTGTCCGCATGACAGGAATGACGAACAAATCGCAACATACCCGGCGCGCTATCCTCGCCGCCGCTCGCGCCCACTTCGCCGAGCGCGGCTATGAGCGCAGCACGGTGCGCGCCATCGGAGCGGCGGCGGGGATCGACGCTGCCATGGTCATCCGGTACTTCGGCAGCAAAGAGAACTTGTTTGCGCACGCGAGCGAGTTCGCACTCGAGTTACCCGATCTCGCAGCACTGCCGCATGATTACGTCGGGGAAGCTCTGGCGGCGCACTTCCTCGAATTATGGGAGGCCAACGAGAGCCTGCGGGTGCTGCTACGTTCCGGAGTGACGAACGCCGAGGCATCCGCAGCCATGCGGGGTATCTTCGGGGCTCAGCTCGTGCCCATCGTCGCTGCGCTTGGGACCGATCGCGTCGAGGAGCGGGCGGCACTTGCCGCAAGTCAGATGCTCGGGCTCGCGCTCGCCCGGTACATCCTGGCGTTTCCACCAATGGTTTCGATGGGTCGGGACGAGCTCGTCGCATTCATCGGGCCGACATTGCAGCGGTATCTGGTCGGTGAACTTCCATAGTCGGTGGCGGGCACCACCGAACGTATCGGCTAGGAGCGGTCGGTACTCCAGGATGCCTGTTCTGTCTCCCATGCGTTCTGAGGCACATCGGCGGCGTCAGCGGTCGGGCATCGCGAAGGATGCCACAAACGTGGCCCGTATTGAAACGTGGTTTCGGCAGGATCGCTTTCGGGTCCTAGTTTCGGTCCCTGATGGCAGCATCAAGTGCGCTCATGAGTTGTGACAGTCGCGAGCTTCCCCGCGGTGCGACCGGATACCGGCGAAGCACATCGGGAATGGGAAGGGTGGCTTGCGCTGCGAGTGCACTGATGGCTCCCCCGCCCACGCTCTCATCGCCACCCGCTTTCAGCTCGTCGACCCGCGCAGCACAGGAAGCGGCCCGGAGTATGTGACCGACCTGCGTCGCCCTCGCGATCGGGTGAAGGTACGCGGCGGCCGCGGCATCGCCGCAAGCGAGCGCCGCCAACTGTGCAGTCTCGGTCGGCGCTCTCTTTGCTGCGCGATGAGCAGCAAAGGCGGTTGTTCGTAGGAGGTTCGTTCGCGGTGCTCCCCCAGCAAATGCCAGTGCTGCGGTGAGTGCTTCGCGCGGACGTATGTCGTCTGGGGCGTCGGCCTCGAACTCCGCGAGCACGGTCTGTGCACTCTCGGCGGCGAATCGGACCACAGCTCGCAGCTCATTCATCGTCAGGTTGAAGTCGTCGCTCGCTGATGCCATGACCCTATTGTCCCGTCCGCTTGCATGAATCCTCAGCCACCCGAAACTGAACGTTGGCGAGCAGCCAGTTCCGCGGCAACGACGCCCGCGAGCTTCAGCAGTTGGGACGTGTGTGATTTTTTGCGCTCTCTGGTGGCATTCGGTGATCGCTATTTGGCGCATCGAATTGACTGCCTACACCGGTCCCCAGCGGGGTCAGCGTCTTGTATCCCATGGGTTACGAGGCGTCTCACAGACAGCGCCAGGAGTGGCGTCGAGTGCGCGTTTCTTGCGGCGAAATCATGAGTGTTGCGTCGAGCGGAGTGCACCCCCCTCGCCAGTTTCCTGTTTGCAGAAGGATGGAGGTATCTCGCATAGCCGCAGGAGCGGCGGTTGCAGGGAGCGGCCTGACTTTGTCAGGCGGGCGGAGAGGCTCCGGTCGCCTGGACGGTCCAGGCGACGTACTCACGCGCGTCGACCGTGAGCTGTTCGTCGGTGATGTGACCGACCCCAGTGAGGAAGTGACCGCCGAGGTAGGTCATGCCGACACGGATTGCGGTGACCTCAAAGGCTGAGGTGAGCTCGTCGAGAGTGCGGTGGTACCGGCCGAGCTTGGAGTAGTCCTCAGCGCTGGACCAAGTGGAAACGGCGATGCCGAGTTCCTTGCCTTCCAATGCGCGTCCCCCGGGCCCGTAGGCCCAACCGCGCTCAAGCACTGCGTCGAGCCACGCGTGGAGCAGTGCCGGTGCGCTGTACCAGTGCATGGGAAACTGCAGGATGATCCGGTCGTGCGCGGACAACCTCTCGTGCTCAGTGGTTACGCACATCGGTGAATTTGAGATGGCGTCGCCAAGGATGTGAACGTCGGTATCGTCGCTGCTCCTCAGGGCTTTGAGCCACGCTTGGTTGATGCGAGAGGACGGTAGGTCAGGATGGGCGACGATAACGAGGGGGCGGGTCATGCTGATTCTCCTTCGGTGACGGACTCGGCAGTGTGTCGCTTTACGCTGACGCCGGTTGCGATGAGTGCGACTATCGCAGCGGCTGTCAGGGTTGAGGCAAAGAGGGTGACTGAGATGGAGAGACCGAACGCGTCAGCTGCGTATCCCACCAGGACTGAGGCGATGCTTGCAGGGATGTAGCCCCCGATGTTCAAGGCCGCGTTGGACTCTGCACGTTTTCCTGGGGTGATGTGCGTGGCAATCAGCGACAGGCCTGCGAGTTGCCCGAGACCTTGCGCGGCACCAGCGAGGAGCGCTGCGATGATCGCGGCGGCAGCAAACGGTACGACTGTGACGGCCAGGACCATGAAGATCATCGCAGCTATTGCGGTGGTCGAGCTCAGTGCGAGGTGAGCGCGAGTGGTCAGGCGGGCGAGCGCGAACTGAATACCGGTGGCCACCAGGAACATGGCGCAGGCGACCACTCCGGTCACGAAGGCACCTGGCGCGCCAACGTGGCCGAGCACGGTCGGGCCGAGGGAGAGCACGAAGGATGTGGCGGTGATGCCCGGCGCAAACGCGCCGATGCCCCATCGGAGTTCGCGGCGGTTTTCCCGCGGAGCCGATGGCCAAGCCAGCAGACGAACTTTGTTCTGTGTGACGGGTCGTTTCAGCGGAAGCACGATCGCCACGAGGAGCGCGGCGACTTCGACACACAATACGACGGTGAACACGAGTTGTTGGGTAGAGGGTGATCCTGCCACGGCGAGGCCGCCGGCCAGGAGTGGTCCGAGACCGGCGCCGAAAACCATCGAGACAGAAGCGATGAGCGAACTAGTGCGTTTGCGGTGTTCGGGTGCGAGGTCGACCACCGCGGCCATACCTGCGGTTACGGCCGTGCCGACGGCGACGCCGGCGAGTAGCCGGGCGACCAGCAGCCACATCACATCTTGTGCAGCAAGAAACAATACCGACGCAATCACCGCCGCTGCCAAGCCCGGAACAAGAACCACCTTGCGACCGAACCGGTCTGCCAGGCGTCCGGCGATGATCAATGCTGCGACCAGGCCGACGATGTACGTCGCGAAGATGATTGTCAGCAGGCCTGACTCGAACCCCCATTCGGCCTGCCAATGTCCGTACAGGGGGGTTGCCGAGTTAGAAAGCAGGAACACCGCCGTCACCGTTGCAGCTGCGGCGATGGACCAGCCTAAACCGCGACTGGGCCTGCCGAATGGTCTCGGTGCGGTGCTGGTGCGTTCGCCATCCAAGGCTTGTCCGACTAAACTCGTACTAGTTCGCATAAAGACGAACTTATCGCCTAGTACGAGAAAAGTCGAACAACAATGTCTCCTCATGCACTGGATCTTCTTGCCCCGACGTACGTCACCCCGCCCACTGAACGGGAACGACCGCCGGGTCTTCCTGAGCCGGCCTCCGATGAAATCCGGCTCGACAGGGTCTTCGCTGTCCTGTCCGAGCCGTTGCGGATCACGATCGTCCAGCGGTTGTTGACCTCTTCCGATGAGTTCGACCACACCTGTGGCTGGTTCGGGTTCGATCGTCCTAAATCGACACTGACGCATCACTTCAAAGCACTGCGCGAGGCGGGGGTTCTCACTCAACGGCAATACGGGTTGGAGCGGCGCAGCCGGGTTCGACTGGGTGACCTCAATGAGCGATTCCCCGGGCTCGTTGATCTAGTCCTGGCCTGGGAGCCCACACCGTCGGCGTAGAGGCCTGCCGAGGAGCCTCTGGCGAACAGCGGTTTTTAGCCAACGTCGCAACACCTGACGTTCAGGAGAAGCGATGCTAGATAGTCCAAGAAAGCGGCAAAAGGGCACCGGCGCACTGCCGATGGTCGAGACACGCAACAAATATGCTCAGCTGATGAGGCAAGGAATCAGCAACGTCGAGGCGCGCCGAACACTTAACATCAACCGGCGTACAGGCATGCGATGGTGGCACGGCGGACAGTGACGAACGCGCAAGGACGCGCGAAGACCTACGCGCCGATCTCGCTAAAGACGCCACCGACGATTTCGTCGCGATACCTATCCGAACCAGAGCGGATCCATATCGCTGATGCACTGCAAGCCGGCGAGAGCCTGCGTCAGATCGCGGCCGGATTGGGGAGAAGTCCGTCGACGGTCAGCCGTGAGGTGATCCGAAATCGGTCCCCACGCCTGAAACGTTATGCACCGCACGCTGCCCAAGCCTTGGCCGATGCTGCACGGAAACGGCCGCGCCTGGGGAAGATAGCGGGGAGCCCTCTGTTGCGGGACGCGATTCAGAAACTCCTGCTGGAGCAGTGGAGCCCGCGTCAGATCAGCCACCAATTGCGCCTCGATTATCCCGGGCAGCCCTAGATGCACGTCCTGCACGTCCTGCACGTCCTGCACGTCCTGCACGTCCTGCACGTCCTGCACGTCCTGCACGAAAGCATCTACCAGTCCCTGTATTCGCCTCAGATCAATGGGGCGGTTTCACGCGGTCATTGCAACAGTAGCTTTCCAATCGCTTCGATCGGATGGGTCCGTCGAGATCAGACGCTGTGAAGAGCAGGCTTCATGCTACGGACACAACCGGGATCGATTCCCCCCGTTGGCTCCGAGCTGATGGTTTCCGAGCACGGGTTTTGGTGGCCTGATTCAGTTTCAAGCAAGTGCCCGTCGGCCAGCGGGCGCGTCCGCAGCGACCCGGATCCCGCAGCACGTTGTATTTGGGATGTCCGTTTACTCCGCCCGGCAGAAATGCCAGCAATGGTGCCTATCGGCACCTGGGTAGTTCGTCGAGCGTCTCGTTGTGGCCAGCCGACGGCTGCCGACGATCGACCAGGCTTGGCTGTGTCGCATCCCATGGCTTGTGAGGCGTCTCGTGTGCTCGAGTTAAGATTCCGTAAATAGCGATCTCGAGCGCGCTACGGCGAACAGTTGCACCAGAGCCTCCGGCACGCGATTTCTTCAGCTGGGGCGGAATTGGGGCAAAACCACCGCGATGTCATAGACCTCAACCTCAAGCAGACGCACTAACTCATCTCCCGTCGTCAACCATCGAGTCTGATTCCTGGATTCGTCCCAGCCGTCAAACGGGTCAAAGTGACGTTGCCAGAAAAGCGACCAGTCGTTAAGGCGTCGGCCCAGTTCAGAGGAGATGCCATAATCGTCCGGCTCCATTGCGTACTTGTCAGTGAAGCTCTCCCATAACGGATAGTCATGGCCCCAGTCCAGGAAGAACCGGATCCGGTGCAGCTCGCCTGCTTGCTCCCGCCGGGCATGGTCGACGGCGCGATCGTCTGGGATTTCCGCGGGCACGAGCATCTCAAGCTGCGTCCTCGGGTCGACCACGCGGCGGTACTGGCCGTCACTCCCACTTACAGGCTGCTCCTCAATCACGTTTCGAGGCTACGGTACTGGTGTGAACTGGGGCACAGTCGCGCAGAGCCAGTTCGCTGCGGCCGAATGTGGACCACCGACCTTGCCCATTGGGCGGTCGGCAATCGGTCGGGATTCGTTTCGTCGGGATTCCCCGGCCAAGGCGCACCGGAGTGCTCATTTGTCCCTTCCGACGAGAACAGCCGCAAGGGTGCATTATCTGCGACATGATTTCATGTCTTGTAACCCTAGGGATACAAGACCTCTCACGCCCATGTCTCGGCTCCCTCCGCGATCGCCGGAATCGTGCGGCACGCCGATTCTCATAACTACGTCGCATAACCGCATGCCTGAACCGTGGTACTCGCCATTAGTTATGAGACGCCCCGGCAACAGAAATGACGAAACTAATCGGTGTCATTTTTCGAAGTCGTCTGCACAAATGTTCGTACTCGCGTGCACACCTCTTTCCAGCCACCGACGAACCTAATTCCCGTNACGATGCCGCAGTGGAGAGGTGCTTTGGGCTCTGCTGCCGGGTCAGCCTCAGTACAGGGCCGCCATGGCAGTGGCAACGTCCCGCATAACAGCCCGCGCCTCCGGCGGACTCGTGACACGGAGGTGGGCTCCGAATTGCAACAGCTGACGCACGGACTCCACCTGGTCGTAGATCACGGTGATCTCGACTTGTTCGGCATCAGCGGGCTTACTGCTGGCGAGTCGAACGACTAGAATCCGTCGCGCGAGGTCAAGCCTGTCCTTCGATAGCATTGCGATAATTGTGATGTCTCCCCGGTTCTCGACCGCCGTACTCAAATCACGGCTGACACTGGCGAGCGTT